>CAMIWE010000047.1 GCA_946402335.1 uncultured Lachnoclostridium sp. | reverse complement strand
AGTTAACCGCTTCTTTCCGTTTGTTATCTTCCATTTTCCGTTTCATCCGCTATAATGAAGGTGCGACGTCGAAATAAAACGAAAGGATGAAACTGCCATGGAAATACGAATCGGTGACAATATCAAACGCCTGCGGAACGAAAAAGGCATTACGCAGGAGGCACTTGCGGAGATTCTCAATGTTTCTTCGGTCGCGGTCAGCAAATGGGAACGCGGCGAGACGATGCCGGACATCAGTCTTCTGCCGAAGCTGGCCTTCTATTTTCAAACAACGATTGACGAACTGATGAGTTATGACGCCTGTGCCGTCGAACTGAAGATCACGGAATTCATACAAAAACACACGGAGGCTGCGGAGGCATTTCAGAATGATCTTTGCATGGAACTGTCCCGCGAGGCGTATTCCGCCTATCCGAACGATTACCGCGTCATGCTGATCTATATGTGGGATCTCATCGGCGGATGTGCGGACAATGAGGACGCTGTCCTCCTTGCAAACCGTGTGGAACTGAGCCGTATCTGTGAGCGGATCCTCAGTGGCTGCAGCGACGCAACGATCCGCACCGATGCCTACGCGATCAAAGGGAAACTTCTGAAGGCCGAAGGCCGGGTGGATGAGGCACTTGCGCTCTATCAAAAGGAACTGCCGGACTGGTATCGGACCGCGGGGCAGAAAAGCGAACAGCTCTTTATGAAGGATACGGTCGAATTTGCCGTACTGCTGCGCCGCAACCTTAGCGAACTGAGCCGGCTTGTGCTGAACAAGAAGTCGAAAGAGCTTTGGTTCTGCACCGAAGGAACCCCGAAACAGAAGACGGACCGGGCAGTCGCTTTCTGCGAGGCACTTAAGCAGCTGGAGCCCTTCTTCCCGGACGGAAGCCTGCCCGGACTGATTTCCTATTATGCCGGCGATTTCGCCGCCAAACTAAGGGTTGCCGGCAAAGGATCTCTTGCGAAGCGGCTGGCGCCTTATATGACGGAATAACACGAAATAAATAACGAGGGGCACCCGGTACGATTTTGCCGGATGCCCCGTTTTTTACTTATGGATTGATTGGTCTTTCGTGACAATTGCTTTCATTTCCGCGGTCAGTGCATTCCCTGTCTCGTAACTACTCCTCGGGAACAAAGATACAGGTCCATTCATAGTACGTTTTCCCGGCGGAACCTTTCTCCCATTCTTCAATCCGGTTTCCGTATTCGTCAAATGCAAGATTAAGCGTATTCTCCACCTTTCCGAGATATTTACCCGTATCATCATACTCAACGTATCTGTAGTACACAGAGTTCCAATGGCCGTTTTCGTCATACCCGTAGGAAATATTGACGTTATGTGCACTTCCTTTTCGGACATCATCGTAACATTTTACCGGCTGGCCGTATTCGTTGTAATCAATCTTATACGTTGTCACGACCTTCCCGTCCGCATCCTTCACAGCGCCTTCGAAAGCCGTTACATACTTCATAAACTTAAACGAATAATTGCCCTCCGGATAATGATACGTGAATTGTTCCGTCCCGCCGTACATCCTCTCCCGACCGTCGTGAATCACCCGGTCCGTATCAATATCACGAACCTCCTCGCTGTCTAACATGCCGTCCTTATATACGGTCTTATATGCAAGATTGTCTTCATAGCGGTATTCCGTAAGCGTTTCCTGATCTCCGTGTTCCTGCACCGGGTAAACCGTTTTGCGAAGAACCCGGCCGGAATCGTCCAGGAGCAGGTCACGGTTTGCTTTCTGAATCGGCTTTCCGTCTTCGCCACGGTAATAAATGACATAGTTGAGGGAATTCTTATTGGAATTATACGCAATGACCATTTGCTTTTCTTCATGGTACGGTGGCTCGAAACCGTTTATCTCAAGAGTTTGCACACCGTTTTCATCCGTTGTGAGATAGTCCGCGCCGCCTTCGAAGCCGCCTAAATAATCCCCGGTAAGATCAAAGAATTTCACATCATTCAATTGGTCCGCTTCCCATTCTTCCTCCCGTTTTCCGTACCAATCATAAATCGTTTTGGTTGTTCTGGCGGGGTCGAAATAGTAGTTGATTTCGCTGATCACCCTTCCCAGCTCGTCGTATTCATATTCTCTGTATGTCTTCTTCTGCCCTTCACTGTCATAAAGAATCCCGGAAACTCTCCAGACCGCCCGGTATCCTTCCGGTGCTTCTTTCTTAAGATACGGAACCGGTTCGAAATAGACAACCGGCTTCTGCTTTTTCTTTAAAAGCGTATGAAACAGCAGTCCTGCCTCAATGAGAAGTGCTGCAGCGCAGACTGCAATTACGCCGATGAAGAACGTCTTCCGTTTCATTCCGAGTATCTTTTTCGAACCGTTTGCTTCCATATTTCTCTCTCCCCACAAGTTTTCCCACACAAACTAGTTATCTTTCGACAATCTCTGCTCCCGCAGATACCTCTGGTACCCGCACAACATTCCTAAAATGGCTGATACCGCGCCCGATCCAAACAACGCAAGATTAAAGAAGTATATCTCGCAAAATTCGTGTCTTGAGAGGCTTGCATCAATGCCTACCGTCACGCCCTCCAGTTCCTTATTCCTCCGCCGCAAGCGTCACAATCATATCCGGAACGACCACGTCGCGTCCGTATTCGTATCGCTTCTGCTGCTCCTCCGAACGACCCATAAGCGGTGTCGCGTTGGCCGAATTGTCGGATACGACAAGAAGCGCAACGCCAGGAATCTCCATCAGATCAGCCATCAGGGAAAATGTGCTGGTCTCCATCTCAATCAGGTCGGCGTCCGTCTCGCGGATTTCATCCAGATGGATATACTCCGCAGCAATCGTCGGCGTGCAGAACACACTGCCTTTGCGGATCTCGTAGCCTTTGCCGCTGGCCAATTCAAGCACATGGTCCGTATATGCAATGTCCGGATACACCTTCTTTAAAAGCATGCTCTCCCGGAAGGAATCCTTCATGAGATACGCATCCGCGATGCTTCCTGAAAGGGAGTAAGACGGCGTGCATACATCGCCGAGCTCCCAGCCTTCCTTCAGCGCACCGACCGCACCGATGAAGATCATGCGTTTGAATTTCAGTTCCGTACAGATTGCCAGGTGGTCAATGATATTGCCGGCCGATGCCGCAATCTTGATCCATGCGATCTTAAGTCCGTCCTTCTCCACAAGATACCCTGCAATATACGAACCTTCGCGAAGCGTCGTCACCGTGCAGGTCCGGTCCATATGCAGCTTGTAAGGGGTAAAGCTCGGTGCCACCACAAGGGCGTCATACTCCACGTCCTCGCTTAAGGCGAATGCCTGCGCAGCCAGGTGTTCGGAGTTATACCTGTGCATTGTATCGATAATATTTCGTAAGCGTTCTTTCATTTCGGATTGTTCCCTTCGGATTGTATTGTTCCCGATTCACGTGATTATTTTCGCTATTATAACACAGATAAAGGATTTCCGCCATAGTATTCTTTATACAAAAACGGACCGCCCTAAGGCGGCCCGTAAAGAAATTCCATCGTCGTTTCGTTCGTTCTACTCTTGTAGAACTGTCAATACTCCTTGCTTTGCTCGCTCACCATACGACATATGTCCGATTCCTCTTCCGGCTCTCAGACATCCTTTTTCACAGTCTCAATACGGATATTCGTGATCGTACACTGGTCGCCCGTCAGCGCTGCGTAGATATGCTCTACGTCATCATGAATCGTCGTGGTGCAGCGGATTGCGATTCCGAGGTTGTTCGTAAATACAATCACCTGATTGCCTTCACGCATAATCGAAACCTCGCAGTCAATTCCGTTGCGGAATATCGTCTTCCACTCATTCCAGCCCGGGAACTCGGAACTTCGGTTGATGACAACCTGGTTGGTCGCATTGGCATCCGACTCCCAGTTCTCGCCGTCGAGACGGATAAAGGCAAATTCGCGGAATCCTTTGCCGTTGATCTTACGGTCTTCGGACGTGTAGACACACACGAACGGACAATGCCATACAAGCCGTGCAGTCGGCAGGCTGGTGGCGTGGAACCGTATCCGGATGTCCCCGTCAACCGGGATTGCCTTCGTCGCGGCGGAACGCCAGCGGTCAATCTGTACATTCGGGATGTCACCCTGCGGACAATCCTTGATGAAGCTGATCCGTTCCGCGATTCTCGGGATATAGTCTTCGGAGATGTACTCTTCCTCCTGCTTCACGCGGATGTTGCGGATCACACAGTATTTGCCGGTCACAGAGAGATAGGTATAGTGGGAACTGTCCGGCAGAGCGATGATCGTCTGGTTTGTCTGGCTGCTGTCCGCAATACGTACCATCAGATGGTCGTCGTTCCGTACCGCCTCAATTTCATAACGGACCATGCGCCGCGGCGGCTTCTTTCCGCTTTCCGGCGTGGAAAGATACCCGTGGGGAAGCGTCTTCGTTTCCACATTCCGGACTTTCTCGCTCACCACGCTTCCATCCCATAGCATCTTAGCATACTCAAGATACAGCAGGTCTTTCTTCTTCGCTTCGGTATCGTGAATCCGGCCGTCCAGTGAGTCAAATGCGATCAAGGCCGGCATACCGTCCTCTGCATGGCCGTCCATGGGTTTCGCGAGGAAAGAAATGTGCGTCTTCCGGTCAACGATACAGATACCGGTCGTATAATCGTTTCCGACACCGTCGCAGTCGAGGTCGGTCTTGATGGAGAGATTATCGCCCGTCTCGCGCTCCTGCATGAGATATTCCGTATCCATATCAATCAGGTGCAGCATGATCTTCGCAAATTCGGGATCAAACTGTGTTCCCATTCCCTTGACGAGTTCCTCACGCACCTTATCCTGCGGAATCGGGTCACGATAGCTACGCTTCGAGGTCATGGCGTCATAGGCATCGGCCACGCCGACAATACGCGCAATCTTCGGAATGTCCTCGCCCTTTAAACCGTCCGGATATCCTTTGCCGTCATAGCGTTCAAGGTGATGGTGCGCCGCAATACTTAAATACGGCGATTCCTGGATTCGGGACAGAATCTGGTTGCCGTATACGGGATGCAGTTTGATCTGCTCATACTCCTCGTCGGTCAGCTTGCCGTCCTTGTTGATGATGGAATCGGCAATACCGATCTTGCCCACATCATGCAGCAGCGCCGCAAAATACACCTGGTTGGCCTCCTCTTCCGAGCAGCCGGCCATCCGGGCAATCTGCTGGGAATACACCGCGACACGGTTCGAATGGCCGTGTGTGTAGCGGTCCTTGGCATCGATTGCGCTTGCGAGCGCCTCAGCCGTCTGTTCGAACAGTTCCTGCACCTTACGCTGTTCTTCCTTGTAGAACTCAATCTCCCGAAGCCGTGCCTGGTCAACGGTACTGTTCATCTCCGCCAAAACGATGACATACATGACAATTGCCATGCCGACGATCGTCATATTGATAAGCGATACACCGTAGGTAAATACCTGAATCACGGCCGCAACAAGCGGAAGCGCGGCATTCAGAACAAAGGCAGTCGTGATTGCCCGCCCCAGTATAGCACGGTATTTTACAGCGATTGTGATTTGCAGAATGGCGATTATGAAAGGCACAACGTAACACAGAATGTTCCAGTGTGAACGGTGATACAGATTGTGTGCGTCAAATGTGTAATATAATCCGGTAAACTGCGAGATTACCAGCAACGCAACACCGACTGTGAAAAGCAGTTCACAGATATACTGCCTTTTCGGCAGTTTTACAAGCTTTCCCTCATTCCTCAGAAGGTCTGACAGGAAAAGCGTGATTGCGTGCGGAATGTACAATATCAACAGATACACTAAGAAATTGCTGATGCGGACCATATAGAAACCGTCCGTACTCTCGTCTCCGCGATAGATGTACGCATAACGGTCATAGATCAGAAGAAACATGGCAGCCAGTTCCATAAGCGCAATAATACGCCGGCGCTTACGGGACAGGGTAACCGGCAGAAGCGACAGAACCGCGAGAACGCCGCAGATACCGCTCATAAACAGCATAATATCCAGCTGATGTGTCCTCAGGAATTCCATACGGTGCCTCCTTCCGTCCGGGATTTATGAGAGTCTATTATACCACATTTTCCGGTCCGTGAAGCACAATCTGCAAGTTGTCAGAAATCTTTTTTCATTGCGTCAATTTATCCGACATTTTTCTTTGAAAATCACATTCGGACGCCTGGACTTTGATCTGTTCGCGGTAGACACGAAGGCCTAACCACAAAGCAATGACGGAAGCAATCGTTCCCATGAGGATTCCTTTCTGCCCGGTCAGCCCCTCTCCCATTCCTCCGAAGAATGCCGGAGCCGAGCCGAAGAACAGTGCCGCGGAAGTCAGCCCGAATGCAGCGCCTTTCCGCTTCGGAAACAGATTGCCCATCGCCGTCAGCGTAACCGGCATCGTGATATTAAACAAAAACAGCGCAAGCAGTCCGCAGGCCATACTCCGGTAGCCAAAGCCGAACAGTCCGGCCGCCACAACGAGACTTCCAACCGAAGTCCTCTCCCATCCGAACCGGTCTGCAAGAATACCACCGCATGCTTTCCCTAATACGACCGCCGAGGTCGCAAAAAGCCCCGTCTCAAACGAATTCTTCCAGGGAAGCTGCATAACCAGTCCGAGGCATCCGCGGATGCACACGGTGATCAGCAGGCAGCACATGATCATCTGCACGCGTTCCGGTATGGCCGGACGTGAAAGGATGCTCTGGCATGGGGCGTTGCTAAACTGCGGTACGGTCCGGACAGCCCGGTACAGGAGGCTAAGCGCGCACGCAGAAATAAGGAGCAGCCCTACCGCAAGGGCGCGAACCATGCCGTTTTGGGCATAGTTCACCCCGAGGAACAGCCCCATGGCTCCGGTCGCAATATAGATTCCGGAAAGGGACGCTTTTCCTTCGGAAAGATTCAGCACATCAATTCCTCCGCCCACATGGAACATCGCATTCCCGATTCCCGCAATGATGCAGGCCGGAAAAGCAAACGGCCAAAGTGCAAAACCTGCTGCAACCAGAACACAGCCCGCTGCGGAAACCAGGGCATTCCGGTTCCACCGGTCTGCTGCCAAACCGACCGGAAACTGTAAGGCAAATGCGAAAAAATCATACAGCAGCACGATCAGAACCGCCTTGGTCGTCACGCTTCCTTCCCGAACCGAAAGGCTCGTGAAAAGTACCGCGCATGCCATATCCACAACCGGGTGAATCAGACTGTATATGCTTATGGCGGCAATCGTTTTACCAATCGGTTTTTGCATGCCCTCCGCTGCCATAGCTTCTCCGTTTATGTTCCGCCCTCCGCCGGATACCGATTGTCCCGAACAATCCCGTTTACTCATTCAGTTTCCTCTTGTGTGTCCGAACTTACTTCCTTTTCCCGGTGCGTCGGCCCCTTTTCGGCCTCCTCCTGCAGTTTTTCAATCCACTGGTCTGTTTTCTCCGCTTCCGTCATTCTCTCACCAACGGACTTCTTCGGCATTCTTTCCGGCTTATATTTTGATTCCGCCGCAATAACCGTGACTGCACGCCAGGCTGCCATGACCAGCAGCCACGTTCCGCCGTAATAGTCAAAACAGTATGCAGCAAAAATATAAACATATACAGATAAGCCGTCAATAATAAACTTTACGCTTTTTCCCTTCGCCAAAATCAAATAAACCAGATTCAGGACCATATAAATTGCCCAGCCAATCAGTACCGCAAACAGCACTTTTCTCTCTACCGGATGCCAGTACAAATAGTCCTCCATACTACTGTATAAAATTCCCTGCGAAAGGTCTTCTTTGGCATCCTTTATCTTTTCCATAAAGGCCGGAGCAAAACTGTTTGCCGCCAGTATCGCAAAGGAACACACAATCAGTCCGGATAAATAATATAAGAGTTTCCTTCCGTCCTTCGCATTTACATACAACCCCGTCTCGGAAATTCTCTCGCGGAACAGCTTATTGGCCCTTTTAATCGCTATGCAAACAAGGACGAATCCTATAACAAAGCCACTGGTAATTACCCCGATAACTAAAATGCTGAAAATATACAGATCGCCTTTCAGATACTCCTTCCGCGACGCCTTTTCCCCTGCTTTAAACCAGCTGGTCACAAATAAAATGAAACCGGTTATCAATGCGATACAAAATATCGATACTGACAGCTCGTGAGCAAGAAAAATCGGTAAAAGGATAAGAAGTCCCGCCGGATTTCCCATGTCCGCAAAACAGACTCCTGTCATCGTCATCAGCAGTCCTCCCAACAGGATCAGAAACAGATGACTTCTTCTTACTTTACATGATTCTCCCATAACAATCCCTCCAGATTTTATGATTTGTTATCAGAACAATTAAATTATCAGAACAATTAAATCTTCCGGATTAACTCCAACAAAACACCGCTGCCATACGATATTCCGTTCAGGATGACTGACAGTTTGTACGGGCCGACCGGTGCATTCTTCAGCCTCTTATAAAACCGGCCTTCTACAAAAACAACCGCAATCTCTAAAAGAAACAGCAATCCTTTTGTGAGGAGTCCGTATCCCCATAAGCGAATCATCAGGTACAGCAGGGTAACAACAATCGGATTGGATATGCAGTTAACATCGAAAAGAAGTCTGAAATTCTCCTTTCCCCGGATCTTCAGGATATATGCTGTAAGGAGTTCCAGAATAAGGGTTCCGATCAGGTTAAAGGAAACCATAGAAGAATACCCTAAAAAATCCATCTTTTCTCCTCCGTTGTCGCATGATACACCAAATCATTCTTTGTAAACAGATGTAACCCATGGGGATTGCTTCCCATGGGTTCAACTTGTGGGTTGATATTTTATTATATCACATTCTGATTCTGTTTGCCATACATTTTCCGTAAGCTTTTCATGGGCAGAGTTGGACTCGAACCAACGAAGACCGAGGTCAGCGGTTTTACAGACCGCTGCAATTGCCGCTATGCGACCTGCCCTGATTACGGCCGTACCGGCCGGTTATGACCTCTGCGGGACTCGAACCCGGCATTTGCAGCTTGAGAGGCTGCCGTCCTGACCAATTAGACGAAGGGGCCGAAGCAATCCCCGCCGGACTTGAACCGCGCGTTTCGGCCTTGAAAGGGCCGCGTCCTTTCCAACTAGACGAGGGGATCAAAAAACCGCCTGTCCCTAAAGACAAGCGGTCAAATGTTTTACTTATCTTGGTTGAATGCATCGTACCATAAAGAACCGGCCATGTCATTCTACCCGTAGTATAACTGCTTCACAAGGGCGGTTCGCCTCCTATACAGCTGTGGCATCATCCTTCTTACAGGAAGATCTCCCTGCAGATTTCCTCGGACGGCTTACGGTATATGATATAGCTGTTGATCACCGGTGTATTGAAATCCTTAAGCGGGATTGCCAGAAGCTTTCCCTCCTCGATGTACGGCCGCGCCATGTCCTGCGGGAGGAATGTATAGGTGTCGCTTCCCAAAAGGTACGGCACAATCTTCATACAGTCATCGATTTCAAATGCGAACTGATGGTACTTCGGGAACAGTTTCCGGATATACTGTCCGACATCCTGAAGTGCGAAGTTGCACATCAGATACCGCTCCGGTGACAGCTCCGCCTCGGTAATGCCGTCGCGGTATTGCGTATTGGCGCTGTCCGTAACAAGCACCAGTTCGTCCTGCTTGTAAATGGAACATAAAAGCGAATTCTTCTTGATCGGCCGGTAGGTAAATACCACGTCGAGAAGGTCGTCCTGGATCTGCTCCAGCAAATGGTCCGTCAGTCCGATGGTAATCCTTAAGGAGTCCTTCGGATGTGTATTCCGGTGCTTTAAAATAATCGGCGCCAGATGCCCCTCGTAAATGGAATCGGCGCTGCCGATACGGAGATAGCGGTTGTATCGCGGGATGGCGGACATTTCCGCAAGCGATGCGTCCGTAAGGTCCACGACTCTTTCCGCATATGTCTTAAACCGCTCTCCTTCCGCCGTAAGGCTGACGCGGCGGTTGGTCCGCTCAAAAAGCCGTAATCCAAGTTCCCGCTCCAGTTCGCCGATCCGGTTCGTTACCGTCGACTGCGCCACAAAAAGCTGGTCCGCCGTTTTGGTGAAATTCTTATTGACCGCAAGCGTCAGAAACGTGCGGATATTCTCAATATCCATGCTCTTCCCTCTCCGTATGTATTTGCTTTAAATGATTTGCTTTTCGAATCGTTGCTATTAAATATATTCATTTTACAAATTATACTGTATATGTTACAACTTGTAAAGTACATTTCAAAGCCACGGAGGAATAACATTATGCGGGATTTGGCTCTCAGCAACAAAACATACAAACTCGAACAGGATCCGTACATTTATCAGCTGCAGGATACCGCGGAGCCGGAATTATTCCGTGAGATGTTCCCCTACTCGGAAACACCCAAGATTGCGTTCAACTATCGCCGCGTGCCGGAAAATATGCCCGAGGACATCTTCATTACGGACACGACCTTCCGCGACGGCCAGCAGTCCCGTACGCCCTACACAACCGAACAGATGGTGCACATCTACAAACTGCTCCATAAGCTCGGCGGACCGAAGGGCATGATCCGCCAGACGGAGTTCTTCGTCTATTCGGAGAAAGACCGCAAGGCGCTTACGGAATGCATGGAGCTTGGGTATGATTTTCCGGAAATCACGACCTGGATCCGTGCCAACAAGAAGGATTTCGACCTTGTCCGCTCCATCGGAATCAAGGAAACCGGCATCCTTGTAAGCTGCTCGGATTATCATATATTCCATAAAATGGGACTTACGCGCCGCGAGGCACTGGACCGCTACCTCGGCATCGTAAAGGAATGCATCGAGGCCGGCCTTCGTCCCCGCTGCCACTTTGAGGATATCACCAGAGCTGATTTCTACGGCTTCGTCGTTCCGTTCGCCAACAGTCTGATGGAACTCTCCCGCGAAAGCGGCGTTCCGATCAAAATCCGTGCCTGTGACACGATGGGTTACGGCGTTCCTTACCCCGGCGCTACCATGCCCCGAAGCGTATCCGGCATCATTTACGGCCTGATGCACTACTCCGAGGTTCCGTCGGAAATGCTTGAATGGCATGGCCACAATGACTTCTATAAGGGCGTCGTGAATGCAACGACCGCCTGGATGTACGGCGCAAGCGCCGTCAACTGCTCGCTTCTCGGAATCGGCGAGCGTACCGGCAATGTGCCCCTTGAGGCCATGGTTTTCGAGTACGCTTCCCTGCGTGGCCACTTAAACGGCATGGACACCCGCGTCATCACGGAAATCGCGGATTACATCCAGAATGAAACCGGTTACGAAATTCCGCCGATGACGCCTTTCGTGGGTTCGAACTTCAACCTGACCCGTGCCGGAATCCATGCGGACGGCATGATGAAGAACCCTGAAATCTATAACATTTTCGATACCGAGACCATCTTAAACCGCCCGCCGAAGGTATCGGTTTCGAACACCTCGGGCCTTGCCGGAGTCGCTTACTGGGTTAACGATTACCGCAAGAAACTCGGTCTTCCCGAGCTCACGAAGAACGACGCCCTGATCCGTCAGATCTTCGACTGGGTTACCGCCGAATACGACGCCGGCCGCATCACGATCATCAGCGACGGCGAGCTGACCGCCAAATACAACGAACTTGCCAACGACGGTTCGGAGGATAAATGACCCGTCAGATTTTGTAATCCCTAAGTTGCACGAAAAAAGGAGCCAAACGGCTCCTTTTTCTGTGTGTTAAAACTGTCCCTGGCCCCAGACTTCCTCGGCAATTTCCTTCACGAGCTTAAGCTTCGCCCACTGCTCTTCCTCCGTGAGCTTGTTACCGATCTCGCATGAGGCAAATCCGCACTGCGGGCTTAAATACAGGCAGTCAAGCGGAACGTACTGTGCCGCCTCATGAATCCGGGCGATCACCTTTGCCTTATCCTCAAGCTGCGGTGTCTTGGTCGTGATCAGGCCGAGAACGACCTTCTTGTCCGGCGATACTTTGGCAAGCGGGGCAAATCCGCCCGAGCGGTCGTCATCGTATTCGAGGAACAGGGCGTTTACATTTTCCTTCGCAAATACGTAGTCTGCAACCGAATCATAAGGGCCGGTGCAGAAGAATGCCGAATTATAGTTGCCGCGGCAAATGTGTGTGTTGATGATCAAGTCGTCCGGCTTTCCTTCCAGTGCGAGATTGTTCACGCGGAGCAGCTGCTCCTTCACTTCCGCGATATCGATTCCAAGGGATTTATAGCGGTGTGCCGCAGCTTCGCCAACCACTGCGCCCCAGGTGCAGTCATCGATCTGCAGGTTCCGGCAGCCGGCCTCATAGAACTGGCGAATCACATCGCGATAAGCCGCAGCGATATCCTGAATCAGTTCCTCATTGGTTTCATAGTATTTTCTTGTGTTCTCGTAATTGAACGGAACGATCATCTGCTGGAAGGTCTGCGCGGGGGCGGGAATCGTATACTTGGCAACCGTATTCTCATCCTCAAACTGCTTTAAGAACTTGAAGTACTCCACAAACGGATGGGGCTTTGCCTTGATCTTTCCGGTCAGGAACGTGTCATCTAGAACAGCCAGGACGCCGTTAAAAGGAATGCCTTTGCCGGTGTGACGATGGCCGACGCCGTCAAATCCCCACATGAAATCCAGGTGCCAGAAGGTTCTTCTGAACTCGCCGTCGGTGATCACATGGAAACCAAGTTTCTTCTGCATAGCGACAACTTTGGTAATCTCCTCGTTGACAATCTTATCGAACTCGTCCCGGCCGAGCTTGCCGGCCTGGTACGCCTCTTTTGCATCCTTCAGTCTCTGCGGCCGCAGGAAGCTTCCCACAAAATCATAGCGGTACGGTGTTGTAATCTTACTCATCTTCGTAATCTCCTCTCAGGTGAATTGCTTTATTGTGGAGATTATAAGCCTATTGAGTTAATAGGTAAAATACATCTTTTTTCGCATTTTCCATAGATTTTTTCTATGGTTTATTATATAATCATTTGTGAAATCTATTTTAAGTGTGGAGGAAAATATGACTCTAAAGCAGCTTCAATACGTCGTAACTACAGCGGAAACCGGAAACATCACCGAAGCCGCCGGAAAGCTTTTCATCGCCCAGCCAAGCCTTACCGCAGCGATCCACGAACTTGAGAACGAATTCGGCATTACCCTCTTTACGCGCTCCGGCCGGGGAATCGAACTTACGCCGGAGGGCGACGAGTTTTTGGGCTACGCACGGCAGGTTTTGGAGCAGGCCAATCTGATCCAGGAGCGGTACAAGGGCGACAATATGGGCAAGCTTCGCTTCTCGGTATCCTCCCAGCACTATTCCTTCGTCGTCGAGGCATTTGTCCGCCTCCTCAGAGAACACGATACCGGCAAATACGAATTCCACATGCGTGAGACACAGACTTATGACATCATCGACGACGTGGCCCACCTGCGAAGCGAAATCGGCGTTCTCTATCTGAACAGGTTCAACGAAACGGTCATCCGAAAGACGCTTCGGGACAATAACCTTTCCTTCACACCCCTCTTTACGGCGAAGCCGCACGTATTCCTCGGCAAGGGCAACCCGCTTGCCGTAAAGAAGGTCATCACGCTTGAGGATCTGAAGCCGTATCCGCGGCTTGCCTACGAACAGGGAAGCCACAACTCCTTTTACTTCTCCGAAGAAATCCTCAGCACCGTCGACTGTGACAAGGAACTGGTTGTCTGCGACCGCGCCACACTGTTCAATATGCTGATCGGCTTAGACGGCTACACCATCTGCAGCGGCGTTATCAGTGAGGAGCTGAACGGTCCCAACATTATTGCACGGCCGCTTGACGTCGACGATTACATGGAAATCGGCTACATCCTCCCCGGAACAACCCGTATTTCGACACTGACGGCGAGGTATATTGAGATTCTGCAGAGTCTGGTGTAAATGATTATCTGATTACGACCGGGGATATTTCGTTTAACCGCTAAGCCCCGTGCATGTGTACCAGGTTCTGATTACAGCTGTTTCGGACACACCCAACATTAAAAATGCAGCCCATCATCAGGGCTGCATTTCCATTTGTTAAGTGTACACTCCTCCGTTATTTCTGCTTTCCTGCAAGCCCCCAGTTTTCAAGCGGAGGCTCGTCGATAAGAATAAACACATCTTCCTTAGGGATGGAAAGCGCTTCGTGGAGTTTTTCCCATATGCTTTCCTCCCCGTTACACAGTATTGTTTCTCTTCATTCTACGCTCGACTGTGTGCGATGGCAATAGATTTGGGGATACTTCGCAAATTCTTCACCATTTTCCTTCCAATCATGTTATAATATAATTTACAAAATTTTACTCGGAGGTGAAACATATGGCATACAATCGTTTTGTTCTCAACGCGACGTCCTACCACGGCAAGGGCGCCATTCAGGCGATTCCGGAGATCATCAAGGCAAAGGGATTCCGCAAAGCCTTCGTGGCTTCCGACCCCGGCCTTGTGCAATTCGGCGTCACGGCTAAAGTTACTGACCTATTAACGGCCCATGGCATTGATTTTGAAGTTTATTCCAATATCAAGCCCAATCCCACTATTGAGAATGTGCAGGCCGGTGTGGAGGCCTACAAAAAGAGCGGTGCCGACTTCATGATTTCCATCGGCGGCGGATCCTCGATGGACACCGGCAAAGCCATCGGCATCATCGTCAATAACCCCGAGTTCGCGGATGTCCGCTCGCTCGAGGGCGTGGCTCCCACGAAGAACCGCACCGTGTTCACCATCGCTGTTCCCACCACCGGCGGTACCGGAGCGGAATCCACCATCAACTATGTCATCACCGATGTCCAGAAGACCCGCAAATTCGTCTGTGTTGACCCGAATGACATCCCCGATGTGGCAGTGGTCGATCCCGATATGATGGCCACCATGCCGAAGAGCCTCGCCGCTTCCACCGGCATGGACGCGCTGACGCACGCGATCGAAGGCTACACCACCAAAGGCGCCTGGGAGCTGTCCGACTGTCTGGATCTCGAAGCCATCCGGCTCATCGGCAAAAACCTTCGTAAAGCAGTTGCCGGAGACCCTGAAGGGCTGGAAGGCATGGCGCTTGCGCAGTATGTAACAGCTATGGCCTACTCCAATGTCGGCCTCGGAATTGCACACTCCATGGCGCACACCCTGGGCGCTCTTTACGACACCCCGCACGGCGTTGCCTGTGCCATGATGCTGCCCCTCGTAATGGAATTTAACCAGGAATGCACCAGCGACAAATTCAAAGCCGTCGCCGAAGCCCTGGGCGTTGACACCACCGGCATGGACCAGCCGGCCTACCGCAAAGCCGCCATCGACGCTGTCCGCCGGCTCTCCGTGGACGTCGGCATCCCGACCAAACTCGAGAAACTGAAGGAAGAAGACCTCGACTTCCTTGCGAAGTCCGCTGCAGCCGACGCCTGCACTCCCGGCAATCCCCGCGAGGCAAGCATTGATGACTATAAGGCGATGTTCCGCCGGTTAATGTAATCTCCGGGCCGGAGCCGGCATCCGACGGTTCTTCATCCGGTGTGAATGCCGATTAATACAAACTACCAAAAGGCAAACGAATGCCCCCAACCTTTTAAAGGTCGGGGGCATTTTCGGGTGATGGATATTCAAATCTATATTTCCTCAGAGTGGATTCACTCATTTCGGAGTGTGATGCTCACATCGCCGTTTCCAAGCAGTTCCGCCAGTCCCTGCTCGTTAATGCCGCTGATGTGACCGAGTCGCGTGTATTTCCAGGTGTTGCTTCCGTAAAATACGACGATCTTGTTGCCCGAATACAGAACGATATCGCCTGCCTCGGTTGTGATCTTCCGGTCGTCTCGCGGAAGACTCCGTCCGATGGATCCGACCTGTTCGAAGCCGCCGAACATGGACATTGGGATGGTTAGCGGGCCGTTTGCCACCATGGCCCGAAGTGCCTCGACGGCTCGGTTGTTCTCCCAGCTCACCCGGACAGGTGTGTCTCCAATCAGCAGAATCATGTCGCCGCCCTCCTCACCGGTTTTAGGAGCTTCTGCGGTGGGGGTGGTATCCTCCGCGTTGCCGCCATCACCTGCCCGGTCATCAGGCGCAGTTTCTTTCGTACCACACGCGGTGAGCCCAAGCGAAATAAGGAGTGCCGCTACGATTGCAATCAGTCTTCTCATTCGTCCACCTCAATCATTTCCTCTTTGCCGTTCATCCGGTTTTCCTCTTTGCCGGACATCCGGCTCTACTTCAGATAAGTCTTGTAAAACTGCTCAATCTTATCAAACGGAATCGCGTCCTTGCCCCCGCCGTCATACAGGTCGGTATGCACGGCACCGGGGATGATCATAAGTTCCTTGTTATCAGTGTACTTGCTGTCCTTGATCATCGCAGCATACGCATCCTTTGAAAAATAACACGAATGCGCCTTCTCCCCGTGAATCAGCAGGACTGCGCTTCGGATTTCGTTGCTGTACTGCAGGATGGGCTGGTTCATGAAGGACTCGCACCCGATCGTGTTCCAGCCATCGTTGGAGTTCAGGGACCTCTCGTGGTAGCCCCGGCCGGTCTTGTAATAGTCATAATAATCCTTCACGAAGAACGGTGCG
Organism: uncultured Lachnoclostridium sp.; assembly: GCA_946402335.1. Classification (GTDB taxonomy): domain Bacteria; phylum Bacillota; class Clostridia; order Lachnospirales; family Lachnospiraceae; genus ISDg. The sequence continues at coordinate 2,862 of CAMIWE010000047.1, read as the reverse complement.
TCCTCCGGCAGCGGATCCACCACTCCGCCGGCGCGTTTGTATTTTCCTGCTTTCAGGTCCTCAAGGCGCTGCGCGCACAGAACCTTCCGCTGCTGATACCTTGCCTCTTCGTTATCGTCCGCGTCGAAATACCCGTTGGCATTTACCCTTGCCATGTCATACATGGTGGACGTGACAGTCGCCTTGACCCTTACATCCAAAGCCGCCGCGTTGATTGCCATTCCGCCCCAGCCACAGATACCGAGGATGCCGATGCGCTCGGGGTCGACGGATTCATGCAGCGACAGGAAGTCCACTGCTGCCATAAAATCCTCCGTGTTGATGTCGGGCGACGCCATATACCGCACATTTCCGCCGCTTTCTCCGGTAAATGAGGGGTCAAATGCGACAGTAAGGAAGCCTCTCTCCGCAAGCGTCTGTGCGTACAGACCGCTGCACTGCTCCTTAACCGCTCCGAACGGTCCGCTCACTGCGATTGCCGGGAGTTTGCCCGCTGCGCCCTTCGGCACATACAGGTCCGCCGCAAGCGTGATCCCGTACCGGTTCACGAACGTCACCTTGCTGTGGTCCACTTTACTGCTCTTCGGGAAAGTCTTGTCCCACCCTGTAACCAATGTCAGTTCTTCTTTTCGTATCATGCGGCACCTCCTGTATCCAATGCGATTCCGGTTTCTCTACTTCGAGTCTAACATCTTGAAAATGCTCTTCCCGTCTCTTTACTTTGAGTTTATCATCTTGATTTTGTTATTGCAAATGAATATAATGAATATCGTGATATTCCATTTATGCATATCGCGAATCTTTTCGTTATGGCGGATTAGCTGCGAATACACCCGGGCGAAACACACAGTACAGGCACAAACAACACCACAGGAGGACGCATATGGAGATTCGGACGTTACGGTATTTTCTGGTTGCAGCGCGGGAGGAAAGCATGACCAAGGCCGCGGAGATACTGCATGTCACGCAGCCTACTCTCTCGAAGCAGATCAAGGCTCTGGAGGATGAACTCGGCAAGAAACTGTTCACGAGGCATTCCTTCAACATCCGGCTCACCGAGGAAGGACTCCTCCTAAAGAACCGCGCCGAGGACCTTATCGGCATGGCAGACAGGATTGAGCAGGAATTCATCTCCTTAGATGACCTGACCGGCGGCGATCTGTATTTCGGACTCGCCGAATCTTACCAGATTCGTTATCTCGCGCGGGAAATCCGAACCTTCAAGCAGAAGTATCCCGGTCTCCGCTACCACATCACCAGCGGCGACACCGAGCAGGTCATCGAGAAGCTCGACAAAGGCCTGCTTGATTTCACCGTGCTCGCGGAGGCGCCTGACCCCACAAGGTACGAAGCCGTCCCATTTCCCGGCTCTGAAATCTGGGGTTTGATTATCCCCGCCGACGATAAACTCGCAAAGAAAAAGACCATCAAAATCGATGATCTTGTTTCCCTGTCTTTATTCTGCTCTGACCAAAGCTGGGAAAATGACATCCCCCGCTGGGCAGGCGACCGAATGGCCGAGCTGCATCTCGAAGGTTCTTTCCGTCTGGCCTACAACGGCTCCATGTTCGCAAAGGAAGGCCTAGGCTATCTCCTCACATTTGACAAGCTGATCGACACCTCGGAGCACAGCGGGCTCGTATTCCGTCCCCTGTCCCCACGGCTCGAGACCAACCTCTACCTCGTCTGGAAGAAGTACCAGACCTTCTCCCCGATTGCCTCCCGCTTCCTGGCGCAGATTAGGGAGTCGTTTATGGGGGAATAATCTGTAACCTCAACACATTTAGTATTCTCCATTCCGTCCCGGTTTTACCAATAATTGCCGAGGATGTACCATTTTCCGTCGATACAGACAAGGAAGATCAGCTCTTTTTCGTCGTATGCGTCATCTTCCTCGCCGTAGCCCCATTGCACAACAACGGCATAGACTTCCGAGCCCGGGTCGGCAACATCGTCAAACTCTGCACGCGCATCGATTTCCTCGTAATCGTCATCGTCCTCCTGCAGGTCTCCGTTAACGATGCGTCCAACCTCGCCGTTCTTAGCCTTTTCGATTTTCTCAAGGGCAAGAATCTTATACCAGGGTTTCCGCTTTACGATGTGCGGAGCGAGATCATCGTACTCTGCTTTTTCGTAGGCATAAAGGTCGAAATCCGGGTCGGGCTCGTCAAATTCCGACATGGCGCTCTCCCGCATTTCATCCAGAAACTTCGGCGGATGCGTGTAATTGTACACCGTGTCGAAATCCGTCGTCACGAAAAGCGCGTTGTAAAAATCCTCCACCACCTTCTGCGGTGAAAACGATGTCTTGTCAGTTGCCTTCTTAGTCGGCTTTTTTTCACGCGTGCAGCCGGAAAATGCGAAAAGAAACGCTGCCGTAAGGAACAGGCACAGGACTGTCTTATATACACGCTTTTTCATGGAAAACCTCCTTTTCGTTGAATGATACCCCATTGGGGCGTGCCGCTTAGGTATTGCATCCGGTGGCTTCCGATGCGCCACCGAGTCAGGTCTTCTCTTTTTTCATGGCGATATTATATCATAATATGACGGTCCGAACAAGAGAGCACGGCTCCTTCGTCCGATTCCGTATTCAGGGCGTTTTATGGAAATAATGCGCGGGATGCCGCGGAAGTTCACATTTTCCCGTAACGGATTATCTTTGCATTACTTCACCTTGGCCTTTTCAATGGCATTTATCCTCTGGCTGATCGTAGGGTGTGAATACTGCAGTTTCACGAGCAACGGATCCGGACTGAGGTTTGCGTAGTTGCTTTTCGCCATAATCCTGAAAGAACTGATCAAATCATCTGCATATCCTTCCTTAACCGCCTGCGCATCTGCACGATATTCAGCCTTTCG
>CAMIWE010000046.1 GCA_946402335.1 uncultured Lachnoclostridium sp. | reverse complement strand
TGCACTTGTAGCTCAGCTGGATAGAGTAGCAGCTTCCGAAGCTGATGGTCGGGGGTTCGAATCCCTTCAGGTGCACGGCGAAAACCGGCGTATTGCTTACGCCGGTTTTTCTTGTCTTTCGGCCGTCCCGCTTCAATCGGCCATTCCGAGTGCTTTTGTGATCTTTCTTCGAAGGATTCCGTAACGGTATACACCGTCGGCCAGGAAATCCTCTTCCGGGACTTCCTTCTCATTCACCTCCCGCACCATTCCGAGAAGTTTCTCCTCCTCGGGCGCCGCGGAAACCGGGATCAGGATCAGTTCGTGAACGCTTGACGGAAGGATAAAGAAATCCTCCTTCAGTTTCTCCCGGACCTTGTCCATAAACGGAATATTCAAAACCGATGTCGCGCCGTAATGGTTCAGTGCATTCGAGAGGACATACATCGGAAGCCCTTTTCGATTCTTCGGATCCAGTACCTCGTCCACCAGTTCCTTCGCCTTTTCCTCCCCGTCCGCGCCTTCCTTCTCACTCAGTTCGGACAGAATCAGTCCGGCAAGCACGTCTTCGATCGGTTCCACCTTCGACGGGATGAGGCGGAAGGTATTGGCATTGGCAAGTTCAATCAGTGTCGCAAGTGAAATATCCCATTCCTTCTGCATCTGTTCGTCAATGCGCACCGCCCCGACATTGCCGCCCTCCCTTGAGATCACGCACTCAAAGCAGATTGCCCACTCGTCGACCCGGACGTGCGGCATCTTCTCAAGCAGCCGGATATTCTTCTCATAATTCACGACACGGAACGCGATCTTCTCGCGGATTCCGCCAAATGAGAAGTCTAACCCGTCAGGCCACGGATTGCGGTTCTTCTCATACACGCGCACCAGCTCCTCCACGACCTTCCCGATCGGCATGCCGCGCTTGTATTCGCGGTAAAACGCCTCCAGATAAATGGTCGGCAGAATGCTTTCCTCTCCCTTGCGGATGGTAATGCTGCGGAACTCCGTTCCGTTGTTTTTGACCACGCTTCGAAGTTCGGCCTCGCAGCCTTCCACCGTCTCCTCCACCCGCCGTTTCAACTCTTCGCAAAAATTCGTAAAATCCAAAACCACATAGTTCTCCCCTGTATTCGGGCATAATGATTCCATAAATAACCTCCGTTTGTACGGACCGCCTGCAATAGAGACCGTCCTTCTTTCTCTTATTGAAATGCCGAATTCTGGGAGTCCGATTCCTGCGCGAACGGAGCAGAAACGACAGATGTCCGGTCGTCCGGACCAAGACGGGGATGATCCCCGGATAGAAAAAAGAGTTGTCAACCGACACATTCATCGTAGCATTTTCCGTCTGTGTGCGCAATCGAAAACCGTCTGTGCGCCTGTAGAAAATGTCACGGCTCTTTTGTAAAAATGTGACAAAGCACCGGCTGCGGCGGGACCCTGTTGCCTTGCCGGAGCCCGCCTTCAAAGGCCCGTTCAAAAACGAAAAAGACCGTCGCAGAAACTGCAACGGTCTTTTCATCGAGGCGACGTGACTTGAACACGCGACCCCCACGTCCCTAACGTGGTGCTCTACCAAACTGAGCCACGCCTCGTTATTGATTATTCCCTTATCAGGGAGAGCTGGAAATCAGATTTGAACTGACGACCCCTTCATTACGAGTGAAGTGCTCTACCGGCTGAGCTATTCCAGCATTTGTCAAATATCGGCGAAGCCGATGTTCGACCTACGCGCCGCACTTCGGCGAAGCCGAACTTTTCATGTGCGGTGCTCCTTTATTTGTCAAATATCGGCGAAGCCGATGTTCGACCTACGCGCCGCACTTCGGCAAAGCCGAACTTTTCATGTGCGGTGCTCCTTTATATGTCAAATATCTGCGAAGCAGATGTTCGACTTAAAGCAAGTCGAGGCGACGGGATTCGAACCCACGACCTCTGCGTCCCGAACGCAGCGCTCTACCAAACTGAGCCACGCCTCGATCAAACCGTGAAACAATGCGATACTTGTCACGCTTGACTATTATGCAACATAAAACCCGAAATGTCAAGCGAGAAAATCGTTTTTTTCAATTCCGCGGCATCCTGTCGGAATCGCCGGTCTTTCCCGCCGAAATCAGGACAGAATCGTATCGGAACGCATCTTCCGCATTGTCGTTTCAAAGCATTTTTTCTCCTTGAAACAGCACACGATCAAAGCGGGAATCCCGATCCCCGCCGTCACAAGGAATCCGATCACTCCTACGGTGTTCTTCCCCATGCCGGCATTTTCCCCTAAAAGGACGAAACGGATACACAAGAGCAGTCCTCCTGCGGAATATGCCGTACACAAAAACATAAACTTATAAAAGAGGATTTTCCGAAGCTTTATCCATTCGTCAGCCAGATACGAAAGCCCTGTCCGGGCGCAAAGGTCGCGGAAGCCGCCGCACAGGTGCCTTGCGGGGGAGTCATCCGCTTTGTCCTTCTTACCGGCCGAAACGGGTTTCGTCGTAAGCAGGATCATTCCTCCGACGAAGAGCGGCGAGAACGAAATCATGTCTTTCATGATTCCGAGCAAGCGCCGATGGAGCCCGGTCCGGACCAAAGCCGCTACAAGTACAAAAAGACAGGCTACCCCGAACGCAGCCATCGACCGGCTGAAAAATACCAATGCCGAAAGCACCCCGAGAAGCACGAAGTCCGCAAGCGCCTCTGCCATCCGCAGGGTGTACAGCTTCTTCGCCGGTTTACAGGCTTTCCGGAGCAGTTCCTCCGCTTCCTTCGGCTCTCCGCCGTCAAGAAGCCCCTGATTGAACGGAATCGGCGAGTCGGACAGCTGCTTCCCTCCGGCTCGGTTTCCGGCTGTGAACTTCGTTCCGCAGGTCAGGCAGGAGTCATAGTGTTTCAGGCTTATACTACAGCAATAAGGGCAGATCATATGGGCCTCCTTTCCGCGAATGCAGGTAATTGTGATTTACATTATATCACATTTTCCGGAACATGCAATAAAAATCGGAAGCACTTCCGCGCTTCCGATTCCTTATGCATTCCATATTCTCACTTACTTGTCCGCGCCCGTAAGAAGGGTCATGATGCGGGTGCTCCGCTCCATGAATTTCGTCATGGCTTCGGGAGCCAGCGGTGCATGTGCAAGCATTGCAAGGTCATACAACTGCTCACAGATCATGTCCGTGTTCGCGTCGTTCGGATTCTCAAATACAAACCGTACCAGGCTGTTGTTCGCATTCAGAACAAGCGTAACCTCCGGCTTGAACGCATCGTCCATTCCGCCCATGCCGTACATCTTCATCATATCCTGCATCCGGCGGGTTTCCTCGGAAAGCGTGATCACCGAAGCAACGCCTGCGTTCTTCAGCTTGTCAACCTTCACCTCAAGCTTATCGTTGGCCATGACTCTGCGGAACAACGCGGTCAAAGCATCGGTCTCACCCTTTAATTCTTCAGCGTCGGTCTCCTCTTTGAAGGCTTCGGTCACGTCCGCATCGATACGCATGAATTTACAGGTGTCATTGTCCTGCTCAAGCTGCGTGATAAACGGCTGGTCGATGTTGTGTGTCATGATCAGGGCGTCCATTCCGGACTCCTTGAACATGTTGATGTACTGGCTCTGCTGGCGCTCGTCGGTTACGTAATAAACAATCTTCTTCGCCTTTTCCTTTGCCTCCTCGGCGTCGGTGATCGGCGTATCGGACGGTTCCTTCGTCTCCTCGGAAGACTCTGCCTCCGCCTTCGGGGCCGCGGCCTTCTCAAGATACTCCGGAAGCGTAATATACTTGCCTTCGAGGTTCTTAAAGATGATGAAGTCCTTCATCTTATCCCGGAACTTGATATCCTTTAAACAGCCGAACTTGATGAACGGGCAGATATCATCCCAGCATTTTTCGTAATTCTCGCGCTCGGTCTTGTACATGCCGGACAGCTTGTCGGCAACCTTCTTCGAGATGTAATCACTGATCTTCTTAACGAAGCCGTCGTTCTGCAGCGCGCTTCTCGATACATTTAACGGAATGTCCGGACAGTCGATGACACCCTTTAAGAGCATCAGGAATTCCGGAATGACTTCCTTGATGTTATCGGCGATAAATACCTGGTTGTTATACAGCTTGATCGTTCCCTCAATGCTGTCGTACTCCGTATTGATCTTCGGAAAATACAAAATGCCCTTCAGATTGAACGGGTAATCCATATTCAGGTGAATCCAGAACAGAGGCTCCTTATAGTCATGGAATACCTTACGGTAGAACTCCTTGTACTCGTCCTCCTTGCACTCGCTCGGATTGTGTAAGAACAACGGATAGGTCTCGTTGACGGGCTCGGGCTTCTTCGGCTCTTCCGCTTTGGTCTCACCGTCCTTTGTCTCCCCGCCTTCCTTCTTCTCAGCAGCCTTCTTCGCAGCTTCCTTAGCCTTCTTTTCGGCTTCCTCGGCTTCCTTCGCGGCCTTTACCTCATCCTCGAAGAAAATGGCAACCGGCATAAACGAGCAGTACTTCTCGAGCACGCCCTTGATGCGGTACTCATTCGAGAATTCATAACTGTCCTCGTTCAGATAAAGAGTGATCTTCGTGCCGCGCTCCGCGTAGTCGGAATCGTCCATCACGAATTCCATTCCTTCTTCGGATTCCCAGTGAACGGCCTTTGCGCCCTTCTGATAGGAAAGCGTATCGATCGTAACCTTATGAGCTACCATGAACGCGCTGTAAAAACCGAGACCGAAATGACCGATGATCTGGTCCTCGTTGGCTTTGTCCTTATACTTCTCAAGGAAATCCGCCGCGCCGGAAAATGCAATCTGGTTGATGTATTCCTCAACCTCATCGGCGGTCATGCCGATTCCGTTATCAATAAAGGTGATCGTCTTCTCCTCCGGATTGGTGCGGACCGTGATCTTCCACTCGTTGTCGTCCGGAAGCTCCGCCTCGCCGATCAAAGCAAGCTTTTTAAGCTTCGTCACCGCATCACAGCCGTTTGAAACAAGCTCTCTTACGAAGATGTCATGGTCGGAATACAGCCACTTTTTGATGATTGGGAATATGTTTTCGGAATTAATGGATAAACTACCCTGTTTCATTGCTATCGCACTCCTGTCTTCTGCCCGTAAGGGCATATAATACTGCCTCATTTCCGGCAGCAAAACCAGTATAGTCTTCCCGCGGACAAATGTCAACAAAAAATTAGCACTCAGTAAGGCCGAGTGCTAATAATTCCGATTTCATCTCTTTTTATTCTGCAGAAGCGGTAACGCCGGCCGTATCCTTCGGCTGCTCCGTGGTAACCGTTTCGCCCTCCTCGTCCGTCTTCGGGTGGTTCTTTACGAAAACCGCCATGCCGATGAACAGGATGGAGGCAAGCATTGCCACATAGATCATATAGAAAGCATGCTTGATCTGCGGGCGCTTAACCTTGTCATAGCCGAGTCTGCCGCGGTAAAGCCGGAACAAAACGGACGGGATCGCGGTTCCTGCCGCATAGAACAGTCTTCCGTTCTCCGGTCCGAAGAACATGCCGAAGGTGATACCGATAATACCGGAAACCATCGACAGCAGTTCTCCTTTTCCGCGGAATATGATATAGCAGAACACGAACATGACGGTAAGGATCGGCGACTCGATCACCTTTAACGTCTGCAGGAACACCGCAATCACGATTCCCACCGTAAGGATGAATACCATCAATGCGCCGTAAAAGCCTTTCCACATCATGGTCGTTTCGGGCGAATGGAAGCGGGAAAATGCCATATCCAGTACCCAGATGATTAAAAGGGCGAACAAAACCGTCCCGAGATAATTGATCATCGGGAACTCCCGCCATTTTAACAGATATTCCGCCTGTCCGGTTTCCCCGAGACCCTGGAAATAGTCGAGACGCATATAGGCGTTCCGGACGTTCTCGTAATAGCCGAGGAAGAACATCGGGATTTCCGCAAGGATGCCCCAGATCAGAATCCGAAGGCAGTACCGGGAGCGGCTCCTGGTATTATAATATCCCTCCACCGTTAGGAATACCGCAATCGGAACCCCCATCATGCCGATGCCGCGAAGCACCTGGTGCATCTGCATGTCGGGCTCAAACAGGACGATGCCGAGCAGATTGACGCCGACCGCCATCAGAAGAAGGCATTTTAACAGCATCGCGTTGATGGCGAGCTTCCGCTTCTTCGGCTCCGGCGCTGCGGCTGCCGCCGCCTCTTCGCGCTCCTTTGCCCGTTCCTTCTTTATGGCGTCACGGGAAACCTTCTTCGGAACGTTCTCGTTCGGATTCGGCAGGTTTTTATTCTGCTTCCGGAGTTTTCGTTTTCTTTCGCTTACGTTGTTCTGTGCCATGGAATTCCTCACTTTGAAGTACTGCTATCGTACGCGGGGCAACCGCCAGTCTGGTGTCCGTAACCGGTCCTTCCTTGACCGCGGGGTCGGTTGCCAGGACGACCTTCCAGGTGCGTCCGCCGGAAAGATGCGGAATTTCAAAAACCTGCTCTTCCCAGTACATATTAAAAATCAGATAGAACGAATCATCATGTTCCGTCTTATTAAGAACGGCAAACTCTCCGCCCAGAAGGATCCCGACGCTCCGGTTGTACGGGCTTTCATCCGGTCTCCAGGCTGTCTTGCTGTGTACCGAAACATCCGGGCAGCCGCAGGACAGGTAATCGGTTCCCCGAAGAGGCATCGGATTGTGCAGCACGGGATGCTTTGCGCGAAGCTCCGCCATACGCTTAACAAATGCGCTCAGTTCCGCATTCTTTCTTGCTTCCTTCCAGGAAACCCAGCCCACCGGGTTGTCCTGACAGTATGCATTATTGTTTCCGTCCTGTGTATTGCCGAACTCGTCGCCGGCAAGGATCATCGGAACGCCCTGCGAAAGGAACATCGCAAGCATCGCATTCTTGCGCATCTTAAGGCGCAGGTCGCGGATCCGCTTCCGCCGGTCCGGTCCTTCGCTTCCGCAGTTCCAGCCGTAATTGTAATCGCTTCCGTCCATGCCGCGCTCGCCGTTGGCCTCATTATGCTTTACGTCATACATATAGAGGTCGGTAAGCGTGAAACCGTTATGGTCCGTGATGTAATTGATGATTGTGGAACGGTCCGGACGGCGTATGATGCGTCCGGCAAATGTGCCCGCCATTCCTTCATCGCCCTTTAAGAATTTCCTTGCATCGGTACGGAAACCGTCATGGAATTCCGCAAGTCTTACCGGCGAAGGAACCCGGTCTTTCGGATAGATTGCGGGGATATCCCATCCGCCGCCGATCAGTTTCGTTCCGGACAGGTAAGGGTCACCGGCCAGAAGAAGCGGGTCGGCCTGCTCCAGATTGATCCGGAACCCGTCCACATGATACTCACGCACCCAGAAGCGGAGCGCGTCCACAAGCATGGAACGGTTCGTTCCCGAAGGAATATTCATTTCCATGAGCACTTCGATGCCGCGCTCATGAAGCTTTTTTACCATTGTTTTGAATTCCGCATCCGCGCGCTCGGGATTGGAAGCATAGCTTGCCTTCGGGGCAAAGAAGAAGTAATGACCGGTGTAGCCCCAGTAGTTGACGCGGTATTTCCGCTCTGTCTGGGACGGGTCCTCCTCCATGTCCGAAGAAGCATTATTCTTGTATGTACTACTTCTGTAGAATTTAGACGAGAAGAAGCTCGGGACGTCCTCATTTTCCTCCGGCTCATCGATCTCGTTGAACTCCGTGCAGGGCATCAGCAAAACCGCATTGACGCCGAGCTCCCGAAGGTATTCCGCCTTTTCCGAAACGCCGAGGTAGGTTCCCTTATGGGCAACGCCTGCTGCCATCGTAAAGCCGCGCACATGCAGCTTATACAAAACCATGTCCGTGTACGGGACGCCGGGATGCCGCTCCTCTTTCCACGAAAAATCATGGCAGGCCGCGAGCGAGCGGAGCGATTTGCGCTCCTTCTTCGTCAGTTTATGTCCGAACGTGTTCCGCCCGAGCACCAGTCTCGAATACGGGTCTAAGAAGCGTTCTCCTTTGGTTTCGTACACATAGGAACGGTCCTTTGACGCATCGCCGACCCATACGGAGAAAATGTCCCCGAGACGGTCCTCTTCCCCGAGCCGTACGGAGTATAAAAGCGTCTTTCCCGAAAGGTCGTATACATGAAGCGTCACTTCCGAAACGGAAGGAACGGAAACCGCATAGTTTACGCCCTTTCCGGCAGCCGTCGCTCCGAGTACGTACGGGTCACCCGGCTTTACGGATACGTTGTAATCCCCGATTACCTTCATAGGAATCCCCCTGATCAGTCGTCCTCCTCCGCGTTGACAACGAGTTTCTGACGCTTTCTGGCCATCTCGTCGTTTGCGAGGTATTCGTCGTAAGTGGTTACCTTATCAATCAAAGTTCCGTCCGGAATGATTTCCATGATACGGTTTGCAACCGTCTGGATGAACTGGTGGTCAAGCGCCGTAAAGAGCGCTACGCCGGGGAACTTGATCAGACCGTTGTTAAGTGCCGTGATGCTCTCCATGTCAAGATGGTTGGTAGGCTCGTCCAGGATCAGCACATTGGCGCCCATGATCATCATCTTCGAAAGCATAACGCGCACGCGCTCGCCTCCGGAAAGTACGTTAACCGGCTTCACGCCGTCATCGCCTGCGAAAAGCATGCGGCCGAGGAATCCGCGGACATAGGTGACATCCTTCTCCGGAGAGAACGGCATCAGGAAGTCCACAATGGATTCGCTTCCGCGGAACAGCTCGGTGTTGTCCTTCGGGAAGTATGCCTGCGTCGTCGTAACGCCCCATTTGACGTCACCGGAATCGGGCTCCATCTCGCCCGCGAGAATCTTGAACAGTGCCGTCGTCGCAAGGGTATTGCCGCCGACAAATGCGATCTTGTCTTCACGTCCCGCAACGAACGAAATGTCATCGAGAAGCTTTACGCCGTCAATGGTCTTCGAGATATGGGATACCGTAAGGACTTCGTTACCGATCTCACGCGCCGGGCGGAAATCAATGTAAGGATACTTACGGCTTGAGGGACGGATGTCGTCAAGCTCGATCTTTTCAAGGGCACGCTTACGGGAAGTTGCCTGCTTGGATTTCGAAGCGTTCGCGGAGAAGCGCTGGATGAATTCCTGCAGCTCCTTGATTTTCTCCTCTTTCTTACGGTTTGCTTCCTTCATCTGGCGGATCATCAGCTGGCTGGACTCGTACCAGAAGTCATAGTTACCGGCATACAGCTGGATCTTTGAATAGTCGATGTCGGCGATGTGCGTGCATACCTTGTTCAGGAAGTAACGGTCATGGCTGACAACGATAACGGTATTGTCGAAATTGATCAAAAACTCTTCAAGCCAGCTGATTGCATCGAGATCGAGGTGGTTGGTCGGCTCGTCGAGAAGCAGGATGTCCGGATTTCCGAACAGCGCCTGTGCAAGCAGAACCTTAACCTTGTCGTTGCCGTTCAGCTCGCTCATCTGGGTATAATGCATATCGGGCTCAATCCCGAGACCGTTTAGAAGCGTTGCCGCATCGGACTCGGCTTCCCAGCCGTTCAGTTCGGCAAATTCGGTTTCCAGCTCACTCGCCTTGATACCGTCCTCCTCGGTGAACTCTTCCTTCGCGTAGATGGCATCCTTCTCCTGCATGATATCATAGAGGCGCTTATTGCCCATGATAACCGTGTCAAGAACGTTAAATGCGTCGTATTTGAAGTGGTCCTGCTGCAGGAAGGAAAGTCTCTGTCCGGGTGTGATGACAACCTCGCCCTTGCTGGGCTCAAGCTGGCCGTTCAGGATCTTTAAAAAGGTGGACTTACCGGCACCGTTCGCACCGATGATTCCGTAGCAGTTTCCTTCCGTGAATTTGATGTTCACGTCCTCAAAGAGCGCCTTCTTTCCGATGCGCAGGGTTACATTGCATGCCTGTATCATAAATTCCTCTCCATTCAAAAGTTTATCCGGGCAGGGTGCCTCTTTCTTAAAGGCGCCCCGTCCGGCTTCCCTTATCGTTTCTTAAATCTCGTAAAGCAGTTCGGCGTAGGTCGGAACCGGCCAGAGTTCGTGATCCACGATCGTCTCAAGCTCGTCAACCGGCACACGGAGTCTTTCCATTGCGGGAACAACCTTCTCCCTGAAGAAGATGGCCATTTCCTTGCCTTCCTGCTTCTTTCCGGCTTCCTCATCCAGCTGTCTTAACTCGTTGAGAGCGTCCTGTGCTTTCTTTAAAAGCGCGGAAGTTTTCAGCACCAGTTCCTCCTGCACTTCGACGTTCGCTCCCGGGCACGCGGCCTTTACTTCGTTCATCGAAGTTGCCACATTCTTAAGATAGCGGATGGTGGCGGGAATAAACTTGGTGGCAGCCATGGAAATCATTGTTCTTGCCTCAATGTTGATCTCCTTGGCGTAAATCTCATAATAAATCTCGGAACGGCTCTTAAGCTCGGTAGCCGTAAGCACGTTCTGGCGGGTAAATACGGTGATTGCCTTTTCGGTCGTCAGCGCCGGGATGGCTTCCACCATGGAGCGGATATTCGGAAGGCCTCTGCGTGCCGCTTCCTCAACCCATTCCTTTGCGTATCCGTTTCCGTTGAAGATGATCCGCTCATGCTCCGTGAGGGAATCCTTGATCAGGTTGTGTACCGCCTGTTCAAAGTCGGGCGCCTGCTCAAGAATGTCCGCGAATTTCTGAAGCGTATCCGCAACAATCGTATTCAATACGGTATTGGCATCCGCGATGGACATCGAGGAACCGACTGAACGGAATTCGAATTTGTTTCCGGTAAATGCGAACGGGCTCGTACGGTTGCGGTCCGTTGCGTCACGGCCGATGGTCGGCAGTGTGGACACACCCGTGTAAAGCCGTCCGACTTTCTTAAGACGGGCTGCCTCACCGGTCTCGATCAGCTGCGTTACAACGTCATCCAGCTGCTCGCCGAGGAATACCGAAACGATCGAAGGCGGTGCTTCGTTTCCGCCGAGACGGCGGTCGTTTCCGGGATTGGCCGCGGAAAGACGAAGAAGATCCGCATGGGTGTCAACCGCCTCGAGAACGGCTGCCATAAAGAGCAGGAACTGGATGTTCTCGTTGGGCGTTTTGCCGGGATTCAGCAGATTCTTTCCGGTATCGGTTACAAGCGACCAGTTGTTATGCTTGCCGGAGCCGTTAACGCCGGCGAAGGGCTTCTCATGCAGCAGGCACTCAAGGCCGTGGCGCTTTGCCACTTTCTTCATGCACTCCATGATCAGCTGGTTGTGATCGGTTGCGATGTTCGCGGAAGTATAAATCGGAGCCAGTTCGTGCTGTGCGGGAGCCGCCTCGTTATGCTGCGTCTTCGCGTAAATGCCGAGCTTCCAAAGCTCGCGGTTCAGTTCCTTCATAAAGGATGCGACACGTTCCTTCAGGCTTCCGAAGTAATGGTCGTCCATTTCCTGTCCTTTCGGAGGCTTCGCGCCGAAAAGCGTTGCACCCGTAAAGATCAGGTCTTCTCTCTGCATATAGGAGCGGTGGTCAACTAAGAAATACTCCTGCTCGGCTCCGACCGAACAGTCCACCTTCTTGACGTCCTTTGCGCCGAAAAGATGCACGATGCGGACCGCCTGCTTGCTGATAGCTTCCATGGACCGAAGCAAAGGCGTCTTCATGTCAAGCGCTTCGCCGGTGTAGGAACAGAAAGCCGTCGGAATGCAGAGCGTTACGCCTGCCGCATCTTCTCTTAAGAATGCCGGGGACGTGCAGTCCCAGGCGGTATAGCCTCTTGCTTCGAAGGTGGCGCGGAGTCCGCCGCTCGGGAACGAGGATGCATCCGGTTCGCCTTTGATGAGCTCCTTACCGGAAAATTCCATCAAAACCTTTCCGCCCGGAGCCGGCGTAATGAACGAGTCATGCTTCTCGGCCGTAATTCCGGTAAGCGGCTGGAACCAGTGCGTATAATGGGTTGCACCGTGTTCAATGGCCCATTCCTTCATGGCGCCGGCGATCACGTCTGCCATCTCACGGTCTAACGGCTCGCCGTCCTCCATTGCCTTTTTCCATGCCTCGAAAGCCTCCCCGGGAAGCCTCTCTTTCATCACCGTCTCATTAAAGACGTCAATTCCGAATATGTCCGTCAAGCGTTCCATATCTGCTCCTATCTTTCACCGCATTCTTCCTTGGGCGCGGGATTTTTAATCTCTATGTCAATCTGATGGAACGGAATCGTGAATCCGTTCTCGATGAAGCCGTACCGGATCTCTTCCTGCATTTCAAAGAAGCAGGGCCAGTAGTCTTCCCGCTTCACCCAGTAACGGAATATCAGATTGATGCTGTCCGCCCCGAATTCTTTCGTAAAGACCTCAACCGGCCGTTCGCGCAGGATTCTCGATTCCCGGTCCGCGATGGAATGGAGCATCACCCGCACGGAGCGGATGTCGTCCTCGTAAGAGATCGGAATGATCATATCGATTCTTCTCTCCCGTTCCGCGGATACATTCACGAGATTGGAGTTGCTGAGCGAGCCGTTCGGCAGTACGACGAGACGGTTGTCCGGCGTGTTCAGTTTCGTGTAGCACACGCCGATATTCTTTACGGTTCCTTCCATGTTGCCGACCACGATGTAGTCACCGATGGAGAACGGCTTATTGACTAACAACAGCACGCCTCCGGCAAGATTGGAAAGGCTTCCCTGCAGCGCAAGACCGATTGCCAGTCCGGCTGATCCGAGGATTGTCACAAGGGATGCCGTCGAGAAACCGAGATACTCAACGATCGCAAATATTAATACAAGATTCAGGAGGACGCCCGCGGCGCTCTGCAGAAATCCGGCCACAGCCGGTTCCAGTCTCGGCGTAACGGCGTTGACGATGATCTTTCGGGTCCAGCGGATGATCTTCCGTCCTACGAAGAAGATCACGCAGGCCATGATCAGCTTGAACATAAGCGGCCATACCAGTTCGGCAGCTCCGCTCAAATCACCTTCCTGAAGCAATTCGATAAACTTAACCATATTACCTTCCCTGCTGATGAACGGTTATTTGCCGGTGGGCGTGCAGGTAAAGATTGCACATCCGAGCGGCGGAATCGTGATCGTTACGGAATTGTCGCGGCCGTCCGTGCGGACTGCCTTTGACTGCTTGGCTCTCGGGTTCGTGTGGTCCCCGCCGCCGTATACCGCAGCGTCACTGTTGAAGATTTCTTTGTATTTGCCGGCAAACGGTACGCCGACTGCCTGCTTCTCGTAAACGACAGGCGTAAAGTTGCAGACAACGAACAGTGTGTCGTCCGGGTCCTCGGTCTTGCGGACAAATGTCACGATGCTGTGGTCGGCATCAAGGCAGCTCATCCACTCGAATCCGTCCGGATCCTGGTCCAGTTCGTAGAGTGCCGGATGCGAACGGTAGATTGCGAACAGATCCTTCATCATCGTATGGATCTTCGCATTCAGCGTGCCGCCGCGGTCGCCCTCGACCTTGTCGGTCAGAAGATGCCACTCAAGACTCCGCTCCTCGCTCCACTCCGAAAGGGGCGCCATATCCTGGCCCATGAACAGAAGCTTCTTGCCGGGATGCGTCATCAGATAGCCGTACGCAACACGGAGGTTCGCGAACTTCTCTTCATAGCTTCCGGGCATCTTGCCGAGCATGGAACCTTTGCCGTGAACCACCTCGTCATGGGAGAACACAAGGATGAAGTTTTCGCTGTATGCATAAATCATGCTGAACGTAAGCGACCCGTGGCAGCCTCTTCGAAACAGCGGATCCTGCCGCATGTAGGTCGTGAAGTCATTCATCCAGCCCATATTCCATTTGAAGTCGAAACCGAGTCCGTCGTCGTTTAAGTTTCCGGTGATCTTCGGCCATGCGGTCGACTCTTCCGCGATCATCAGACGGCCGGGCAGTCTCTTCTTGACAATCGAATTCAGATGCTTCAAAAGTTCGATTGCCTCGAGGTTCTCGTTGCCGCCGTACATATTGGCAACCCACTCGCCGTCGTTCTTGCCGTAATCAAGATACAGCATGGATGCTACGGCGTCCATGCGGATACCGTCGGCATGATAAACGGAAAGCCAGAACAATGCGTCCGCGATCAGGAAGTCGGAAACCTCCGGACGTCCGTAGTTGAAGATCAAGGTGCCCCAGTGCGGGTGTGCTCCCTTTCTCGGATCCCAGTGCTCATACAGGCAGGTGCCGTCAAAGCTGGAAAGGCCGAAGGTGTCTCTCGGAAAATGTGCCGGAACCCAGTCCAGAATAACGCCGATGCCCTGCTCATGCATGTAATTCATGAAATACATGAAGTCCTCAGGCGTTCCGTAACGGGCGGTAACACTGTAATAACCGGTTACCTGATAGCCCCAGGACGCGTCGAGCGGATGCTCCATCACAGGCATCAGTTCGATGTGGGTATATCCCATCTTCTTTACGTATTCCGCAATCATCACGGCCAGTTCGCGGTAGTTGTAAAAGCTGCCGTTCTCCTCCGCCGGCTTCTTCCAGGAGCCGAGATGCACTTCGTATATATTGATCGGGGATTTCTTGAAATCCTTCCCCTCAAGTTCCTTAAGATACGCTTCGTCCGTCCACTGAAAACCGCGGAGATCGGCAATTTTGCTTGCTGTTCCCGGACGGAGCTCGGAAGCGTTGGCGTACGGGTCAGCCTTCAGGTAGGTCAGTCCGCCTTTCACCTTTAACTCGAATTTATACAGCTGTCCGACCTGCGCCTCGGGAAGGAACAGTTCGAACACACCGCTACCGCCGAGTCTGCGCATCGGATTGCGGCGGCCGTCCCAGTGGTTGAACTCGCCGACCACGCTGATACGGAGCACATTGGGTGCCCATACGGCAAAGTATACGCCGTCGACGCCGTCGATGGTCATCGGATGTGCGCCGAGTTTCTCGTAAATGGTGTAATGAATGCCTGCGTTAAATGCATGCAGGTCGTCCTCCGAAATCTGCGGAGCAAACCGGTACGCGTCCTCGCACACTCTCTCGCCCTCCTCATAGAGGAACTTAAGCGTGTAGCGCGGAATCTTCTTTCCGGGAATGAGAACGGCAAAGTACCCGCCGTTGTCCACCTTCTCCATGGGAATCTCTTTCGATCCGCTCAGCACGAATACGTCCTTCGCGTCGGGGTCAAATGCACCGATCAGAATCCCTTCGGGAGTAATCTTCGGTCCTAAAACCTGATGGGGATTGTCATGTTCCGAATAAACGACGGCCTCAATCTCGGGCCAGTTCATCAGTTTGTACAGATTATCGTTCATATCGGGTTCTCCTTCCGTGTTTCTTCCTTACCGCCGTCCGGTCTTCGGAAGATTATTCGTAGTACCATGCTTCCTGCTCATTCTCGTCGACTTCTTCCTTCTTCGGCATGTATTTGCGAAGAACGCCTTCCATCGGGAACGAAAGCACAAACGTGTAAAGCGAGGGAAGAATCAGGGTGAGCGGGTTAAATGTTGCGAACAGAGCGAAATAATAGCATACGATCAGTCCGATCACGCCCACCAGAGTGGTCGGGATGTGACGGATCGCCATATAAATGGACATCCGGATAACCGCAAACGGCTTCATGTCAAACCGCGACAGAACCGGATATACATAAACGGTCGTCATTAAAAAGATCAGTCCGAGCACCAAAACGGCCCAGCGGTAGATACCGCCGATATAATGTTCCGGATTCAGTTTGAGGGAAAACTGATAGCAGTATACGATGGCGCCGCCGATCACGATGTGAATGATACCGAGAATGGCAGCAGGCTTGAAGTTCGCCTTGAACGCATGGAAGTACGTTCTTATCGTGTAATCCCTGCTTCTGCGGATGTTCTTGACCATCGCGTAGTAAATCGCGGTGCAGGCGGGTCCGACAAATGCAAGGACCGTCAGAATCCAGATGATGCTCAGAATGCACATATCGAAAAATTTCGAAAGCGCCGTAAAGAATTTATTCTCAGGATTAAAAAGATTCTCCATAATTTCCTCCAGAAAAGCATATACATAATTATTGTAACATATCCCGAAATAATTAGCAATTATAAGATGCAGGCACTTTCTATGAAAATCGGACGGAAAATGCACATTTTCCCCACATCCCGGACATATATATGTCCGCAATCCGGAATATGGCCCGCTATCCGGGTAAGGCAGGCGGTCCGAACCCGTTGTCAACCCGGGTTCGGCATGTTATAATAAAGGGGAATCCGGCGGATTCAATCTTTTGAGGGAGGAAATTCATGGAGAGAAAGAATTACGGTCTTGTCCTCTGCGGCGGCGGAGGCAAAGGAGCCTATCAGATCGGTGTGTGGAAAGCGCTTCGTGAGAAGCAGATGGATAAAATGGTACACGGCATTGCAGGCGCGTCGGCTGGCGCCCTGAACGCGATGCTCTTCTTAAACGGCGATTACGATGCGGCCGAGAAAATCTGGAGTGAGATCCGTCCCATCCAGTTCCTCGATATCGTTCCCGACGGCTACTGTTCAAGAGAGGGCATCCTAAAGCTGATGCGGGAGAACATTGACATCAATGCCCTTTCAAAAAGCGACATCCCGACCTACATCAGCGTAACGCATGCGGCTGCAACGTCCTCGATGCCCGGCTCGCCGGCCGAGCGGATCACATCCGCCGTGGCAAGCCTCAATCAGGTACCGGATGACCGGAGCGGCGAATATCTTCTCATCAACGACCGTTCCGGTGCGGATATCACGAAGATTCTTCTCGCTTCCACTGCAATCCCGCTTGTTTACGATCCGGTAGAGATTGACGGGCAGCTGTACCGTGACGGCGGCCTGTTCGACAACGTTCCGATCCGTCCGCTTTTGCAGACCGGAATCCGCGACCTGATCATCGTCAAGTGTTCCGAGAACCAGCAGTGCGATCCTTACCTGCTCTCCCAGGCCGATTCCGTTCTGGAAATCGTCCCGAGCACCAACATCGGTTCCCTGCTTTCCGGCACGCTTGATTTCGACGGACGTAACGCGATTTACCGTATCCAGATCGGCTATTACGACACGATCCGCGCGATTGAATACTACGACCGTAGAATGAACGGTTTCCCGCCTTCCGACGCAGAGAAAGCAGCCCGCATCGCACAGGATAAGGAACGGGCCGTTTCGAATGCCCGCATGTGGCATCACATGGCCGACATCGACCGCAACCGTAACAAGATCGACGACATTTTGAAGAAATACGGCCTGTAATGTGCCGCCCGGCGGATACAAGGCTTCCGTCTTATGTTCCAGGCATCCGTCTCCCGTAAAAACACCAATCCCGAAAGCAGTTTTCTGCTTTCGGGATTTTCATGTCTGCTCTTTTGTGGATTCGTTCCATTTGGCGAAAGCCGAGGGAAGGGAATATTTCGTCTTAAGCTCCGCGGGTGCGGCCCAGACATATCCGTCCGGAAGCTTTCTGCGCCCTGCCGGTTCGGTTTCTACGGCATAGGCGCCCATATGCCACTCAATATGGCTGAAGATATGCTTAGAACTGTCCGCCTTCCGCACTCCCGTGATCCGCAGTGTTCCTTCCGGAAACAGCTGTGTTACGGTGTCCGCCACCTTCTTTTGCGGAATCGCTCCTGCTACGTTCGGGAACTCGAACAGTCCCGCAAGCAGCCCCTTTTCCGGACGCTTATGAAGCAGGATCTTTCCGCCTTTTGTAATCAAAAATACGGTTCGTTTCTCAATCTTCCGCTGCTTCTTTGCTTCCTTCACCGGAATCTCCGAAACCGTCCCTTCCCGGAATGCGGTGCACAAATGCATCAAAGGACACTCTTCGCAATGCGGTGCTCCGTTCGGGATACAGACGGTTGCGCCGATATCCATGATTGCCTGGTTCAGTTCCCCGGAACGCTCTGCAGGCATAACCGCGCGCAACTCCGATGTCATCCGTTTCTTCACTTCCGAAAGGGAGATACACTCTCTGCTTCCGGTGAGCCTTGACATGACGCGGAGCACGTTTCCGTCCACCGCCGGCTCGGGCTTTTGATAGGCAATGGATGCAATCGCGCCGGCCGTATAATCGCCGATTCCCGGAAGTTTCCGTAACCCTTCCGCGCTGTCCGGCAGGCAGCCGCCGTACTGCTCGCACACTACCTGCGCCGCCCTCTTCAGATTGCGGGCGCGGGAATAGTAACCGAGTCCTTCCCACAGCTTCATCAGCCGGTCGTCCGGGCACTCCGAAAGGGACCGGATATCCGGCAGCTCGTCAAGAAAACGCATATAGTATCCACGAACCGCTTCCACCCTCGTCTGCTGTAACATGATTTCCGAAACCCAGACATGGTAAGGGGAAGGATCCTCCCGCCAGGGAAGTACCCGCGCATTATAATCATACCATTTCAAAAGATACGGAATCATTTCTTCGTAAAGATTCACGGTATATGCACTCCTTCCCACCGGTCTGCCGGCAACACTCCGGCTCACAAAAACCCGCCCGGAGTTTCCTCACGGACGGGTTGATTCACTCTTATAATCCTACTATACACCTAAGGCATTTCTTACGCAAGCACCGGTGCAGGGTCCGGAGAACCCGCAGGCGCCGTATTTTCGGAAGATCCCTCCGCAGCGTCCTTCTTTTCGGCACTGTCCGCGTCTTCGCCTTCCTTCGTTTCGATCATGCTCACGCCTTCTTCGCCTTCTTCGCCCTTAAGTGCCTGCATCTGCAGCTGCGCCGTAACGAGTCCGTAGTAGATGCCCTTCTTCTCCATCAGTTCGTTATGCGTGCCGACCTCGGCAATGTGATGTCCGTCGATAACAACAAGGCGGTCTGCATCCTTCAGCGTGGAAAGTCTGTGAGCGATGGCAAATGTGGTGCAATTTGCCGTAAGACGCTCGAGGGCCTTCTGGATCAGGTATTCACTCTCGGTATCGAGTGCGGATGTTGCTTCGTCGAGAATCAGGATCTTCGGGTTATTAAGGATGGCTCTTGCGATGGCAAGACGCTGTCTCTCACCGCCCGAGATGCTGAAGCCGTGCTCGCCGACATAGGTATTGTAACCGTCCGGCGTCTTCAGAATGAAATCGTGCGCGTTGGCCATCTTGGCTGCGCGGATAATCTCCTCTTCGGTCGCGTCGGGCTTTGCGAACTTCAGGTTGTTATAGATCGTGCCGGCGAACAGGAAGTTCTCCTGCAGCACAACGCCGATCTGGGAATGATACTTCTCGATCTTCAGGTCGTTGATGTCGGTTCCGTCAATCAGAATCTGTCCGTCATCCACCTCGTAAAGGCGCATGATCAGGTTGATCATCGTCGACTTTCCGGTACCGGATGCGCCGACTAAACCGATCATCTCGCCGGGCTTAACCTTCAGGTTAATCTTCTCAAGAACCGGCTCATAGGAATGATAGCCAAATGTTACGTCGCGGAATTCCACGGCGCCCTCGATGTCCTTTTCCACAGCGTTCTCGTGGTCCAGGATCATCGGCTCCTCGTCCAAAACGTCGTAGATACGTTCGAGGCTTGTCATCAGCTGCGTGATCATACGGGGCAGGAAAGTCATCCATCCGAGCGGTCCGTACAGCATCCACGAATAGCTGATGAACTGTGTCAGTTCGCCGACGGTCAGCGGTCCGTTGATGACGCGGATACCGCCGAAATACGTTACGAAAT
>CAMIWE010000045.1 GCA_946402335.1 uncultured Lachnoclostridium sp. | reverse complement strand
CCGCTGCAGCCTGCAACCAGCTTGGTTTTGCAGACAAGATGAGCCACATCTCCACCGGTGGCGGCGCTTCCCTTGAGTTCCTTGAAGGTAAGGAGCTTCCGGGCGTTGCAGCTGCTGACGATGTATGCTGCGGCCGTAAGAAGATCATCGCAGGCAACTGGAAGATGAACATGACCCCTACCCAGGCTGTTGAGCTTTGCGGAACCCTTAAGGATCTCGTAAAGAACGACGACGTTGACGTTGTTTACTGCGTTCCCGCAATTGACATCGTACCGGTCGTTGCAGCCGTTAAGGGCAGCAATGTTAAGGTCGGCGCTGAGAACTTCTACATTGAAGACAAGGGCGCATTTACCGGCGAGATTTCCGCTCCGATGCTTCTTGACGCAGGCGTTGAGTACGTAATCATCGGACATTCCGAGAGAAGAGATATCTTCGGCGAGAACGATATCCTCATCAATGCTAAGGTTAAGAAGGCATTTGCCGCAGGCCTTAAGCCGATTCTCTGCTGCGGTGAGTCTCTGGCTCTTCGTAAGGCAGGCACCTACAAGGATTGGATCTGCCGTCAGATCAAGTGGGATCTGAGCGGTGTTACCGCTGAGCAGGTTAAGAACCTTGTTATCGCTTACGAGCCTATCTGGGCTATCGGTACCGGCGAGACCGCAACGGCTGAGCAGGCTGAGGAAGTTTGCAAGCTCATCCGTGATTACATCGCCGAGCTTTACGATACCGACACTGCTGCAAAGGTTCGCATCCAGTACGGCGGTTCCATGAATGCCGGCAATGCAGCTGAGCTTCTTGCAATGCCCGACATCGACGGCGGTCTGATCGGCGGCGCTTCTTTGAAGGCTGACTTCGGCAAGATCGTTAATTACAACAAGTAATTCCGTAAACGGAGTGAACGGACCGGATCTGCTTTGGGCGGATCCGGTCTTTTTTGTTTTATCTTATCCTTTCAAAAAGATAAGGAAAAAATTACGTCATTTTTCGGCTGAAAACAGAAGAGCGAAAAGCCTTTTTCTTGACGTAATGAGGCAAATGTGGTATAGTTTCCGCATAGTATGCACAATACTAAATAAATTTTCTTATCACTTTAATAAGGAGACATTATGAAAAGAGTGAAGAAAACAGTGGCAGTTGCGCTTGCCACGCTGATGTCTGTCTCTCTTCTTGCAGGATGCGGAAAGAAGACAGTTACACCGACTCCGACTCCGGATGCGGTCGTTCCTACTTCTGATGTACAGCCTACCGGTGACGTTACCCCTTCCGGCACACCGGTTAAGCCTACCGTTCTGACAGACGATGACGCGATTTATGATGCGGCACTTTCCGAGTACGAGCAGTACCTTGAGAAAGCGCACGGTGAAGTAAAGAATATTTCTCTTCGTTACACGCTGGAAGCCATTGCAGAAGCAAAGCTTATGGAATCCGCAGTTTACATTCCGGGTTCCTCCAACGGCGGCGCATATGCAATCAGCCGTGTAGCACCTTATACGGTTGGTTACTGTCTCTGGGGTAATGATTCCTATCGTTTCCATCAGGCAGTTGTCGTAAAGGGGAATCCGATTAAGCCGGCTGACCGCAATGCTTTGAGAGCAAAGTGGAATGAGTTGAAGGGAACCGGCACTTATGAGGCGTATGTAAAGCAGTATCTGACCGAGAAGGGTTACTCCCTGAAGGACAGCTACACTTTGACCTATTCTACGGACCCTGCCACCTGGGATATTTCCAATACCTATCTTGCAGCAGACTCCGAGGCAATTGTCAATACGTTTGATAACCTGATCGAGTATGACAATGAGGGAACTATGCGTCCTGCACTTGCTGAGAGCTGGACGGTTTCCGATGACGGCCTTACCTATACGCTTAAGATTCGTCAGGGCGCTAAGTGGGTTGACTCCCAGGGACGTGCTCTCGGTGAAGTTACGGCCGATGACTTTGTTGCAGGTATGCAGCACTGCCTTGACTGTGACATGACCTCTTATCTTGTTGAAGGCGTAATTAAGGGTGCTGCCGAGTATCTTGCCGGCGACATCACCGACTTTGCTCAGGTCGGCGTAAAGGCAGAAGATGACTATACGCTTGTATATACCCTTGAGCAGACGACGCCTTACTTCATGACCATGATGGCTTACAACCCGTTCGCACCCGTATTCAGAAAGTACTTCCTTTCCCAGGGCGGCGCTTTCGGTAAGGATGCATGGGCTGAGGCTTGTGAGTCCGACAACATGAAGTACGGTATCGATAAGGATCACATCGCTTACTGCGGACCTTATCTTGTAACCAACGCAACCAAGGCCAGCAAGCTTGTATTCTCCGCGAACCCGAACTACTGGAACAAGGACAATATCAACATCAAGACGATCACCTGGCTGTATAACGACGGCAAGGATGCTACCAAGGCTTACAACGATATGAAGGCCGAGGTTATCGACGGTTGCGGTCTTAATACCGAAGCTTTGGAACTTGCTAAGAACGACGGCTGGTTTGATGAGTATCATTACACCTCCGGTACGGATGCAACCTCTTTCGGTTCCTTCCTGAACCTGTATCGTCAGGCTTACGCTCTGGCAAATGACCCGACGCAGGTTATTTCCGGTCTTACCGACGAGCAGAAGGATCTTGCAAACCTTTGCATGCAGAACGTACATTTCCGCAGAGCTTTCGCATTTGCCTATGACCGTATTGCTTACAACGCACAGGTTGTCGGCGACGAAGTTGCTGCACTTTCCGTTATCAACTCCTACACGCCCGGTAACTTCGTACAGTTGACCGAGGATGTTACGATTGAAATGAACGGAACTTCCAAGACCTTCAAGGCAGGTACTTACTATGGTGCCATCATGCAGGCTCAGATCGATGCGGACGGTGTTCCGATGAAGGTTTGGGATCCTACCCTTGAAGAGGGCGCAGGAAGCAGCGCAGGATATGACGGCTGGTACAATCCCGCAAACGCAGTTGCAGAACTGAAGAAGGCTGCCGAGGAACTCGGCATCACGATCGATAAGGATCATCCGGTTCATATCGAACTTTCTTATCCTTCTGAGGTAAATGCATACGCAAACCGTGCAAACGCTCTGAAGAAGTCCGTTGAGGCTTCCACGAACGGCGCGATCATCGTTGACCTTCTTGACTGCGTATCTCTGACAAACTGGTATTATGACGGTTACTATACAACCGCCGGTTCCGAGTGTAACTACAACGTTTACGACTGCTCCGGCTGGGGTCCTGACTATGGTGATCCGCAGACCTATCTGAATTCTTTCCAGAGAGAAATCGGTGATATGATTCACGTACTCGGAATCTATTAATCCGTATCGCACGTAACACCATTCGTTCTGCGAATGAGAATACGACAGTATGGGAGGATGAGAACCCCTCATCCTCCTGTTTTTTTGTCTATTATTCCTCTATACAAATGAAACGAAAGAGTGTACAATAAATTGTATTCAAAAAATCTCTAATCTTCGGGACACGGTTATGAAAAAATTCTTACTAAAACGAATCATCGGAGGAATCCTTTCCATCATTGCGGTTGTTGCAATCGTAATGATTCTGATTTATTCCCTGATGAACCGCCAGCTGATCTTCCAGTCGGATCCTTTGTACCTCAAAAAGCTCAGCAATGATAAAACACAATATATGTATTCGAAGTGGGAAGAGTATGGCTATCTGGATATGGTCAACTATTCGGATTACATGATTACCCAGCTTCGTGACGGCAAGATCACGCAGGAGGTATTTGATTCCACCTCGTATCCCCGTAACGGAAAGATTACGTCGGATACCACGAAGAAATACGTGGATGAGTTCAAGAAGGTATATACGGACAAAGGCTATACGATCATTGAACTTGAGGCGGATATGATGACAAGCGGAAGGAAACTGAAAACCGGCGGCGCGGCCAAACTGTTCGCGTACCGGGATATTCCCGTGCTCAAACGTCTCGGAACGTTTTTTAAGTCGCTGTTTTATTCCGACAATATTCATTATGTTCCCGAAGAGGATAATATCGGAAAGCGCAAGCTGACCTTTACGCTTCATGATCCGGCTTTTACGGAATATGACGCAAACGGCAACGTGGTATCAAAGAAGTTCGCTCCGGCAATTCTCGGAAACGGAACAAAGCATAAATACCTGCTGTATTTTGATGACCGGTTCCCGTATGTACACCAGAATTTCGTGAAGCTGAATCTCGGCAAATCCTATGCAATTAACGCCGGCGTGGATGTGTGGGAGAC
This sequence comes from uncultured Lachnoclostridium sp., assembly GCA_946402335.1. Lineage (GTDB taxonomy): Bacteria > Bacillota > Clostridia > Lachnospirales > Lachnospiraceae > ISDg. The sequence continues at coordinate 15,889 of CAMIWE010000045.1, read as the reverse complement.
CATGAACATCCCGCAGGGTAAGAATAAAATGCGGATGGTAACGTATCCGTCCGGCCTTAGGGAGGAGAGCGCGGACGATCTGCATACCGCAACCTACCAGAAGGGCTCTCTTAAAACCAATATCGTTTATGAAGAGCGTTATCTCGACGATTACACGAATACCGTGACCTTAAAGCAGGGCAAATCCATGGTCGGTTATTCGTTCGTGATCGGTATTCTGGCTACAATTCTTGCGTATGTGCTCGGACTCCCCTTAGGAATCTGGATGGCGCTTCGTAAGGACAAGCTTGTCGACAAGATCGGAACGGCATACAACATCTTTATTCTTGCGGTTCCGTCCCTTGCGTATATCTTTATGTTCAAGGCAATCGGTACCTCGGTATTCCATCTGCCCCGTGTCTTCGATATGGACGATCCGGGCAAGCTGAAATACATTCTTCCGATTATTTCACTGACGCTTCCTTCGGTTGCGGGCCTCATGAAGTGGCTCCGCCGTTACATGGTTGACCAGATGAATTCCGATTATGTTAAGTTCGCCCGTTCCGGCGGTCTTTCCGAAGGGGAGATCTTCCGGAAGCACATTTTGAAGAACGCAATGATCCCGATCATTCATGCCATTCCGGGAAGCGTTCTCGGAGCCCTGGTCGGCGCGATCATTACGGAACGTGTTTACACGGTTCCCGGCGCCGGCAATATGCTGACCGATGCAATCGGCCGTTACGATAACGGTGTTATTGTCGGTCTTACAATGTTTTATGCAACCCTGAGCGTGGTCGGCCTGCTCCTCGGCGATATTCTTATGGCCGTTGCCGATCCCAGAATCTCATTTGACACGAAAGAAAGGTGATCCCCGTGAAAGACGAATTGTATGATATCAGTGATCTCGGCTTGACGGAAGAGGAATTGTTTGCCCCGGTAAGCCATGACGCATTCGATTCCGAGAAGATCACCGCACCCCGTTATTCCTACTGGAAATCGGTATTCCGTGTATTCTTCCGGAACAAAGTTAACATTGTGGCGCTTGCCATTCTGGTCGCCATCGTGTTATTTGCCTATATTTATCCGCACGTTTCGCATTACGATCCGATGGCGAACATCTTGGACAGCGAATCGAAGCACTTAAGCCCGAAGGAGGCGATTGACAAATTCGGACTCAATACCCATTCCGTACTCGGTACCGGTGCTGCGGGCCAGTCCACATTTGACGCCGTATGGTACGGCGCGGAAATCTCGATGTCGCTTGCCTTTATCTGCGCGGCAATCAATATGACGATCGGCATTCTGCTGGGCGCCGTATGGGGTTTCTCCAAGAAGGTTGATATGTTTATGACGATGATCTATCAGGTCATCGCCAATGTGCCCGGTATCCTTGTCATGACCGTTATGGTAATGCTTTTCACGGCAGGCTTCTGGACCATGGTATTTGCCATGACCGTAACCGGCTGGCTGGGACTTGCGTACTTCATCCGTACGCAGGTGCTGATCATCCGTGACCGCGAATACAATGTCGCTTCGCGGTGTCTCGGAACGCCGGTGCTCCGCCTTACGATGAAAAACATCCTGCCGTTTATGACGTCGGTTATCATGCTTCTTCTGGCAGAGGAAATCCCGTCCTATATTTCGTACGAGGTATTCCTTTCCTACATCGGTTTCAGCATGGGAACGAAGACCATCTCCCTCGGCCGTTTGATCGAGATGACCCAGAGCTCCATGATGGTACCCGGATGGAGACTGGAATTCTGGGCCCCGGTTTTCCTGTGTTCTTTGATCACACTTGTTCTTTATCTCGTCGGACAGAACCTCGGTGATGCATCCGATCCGAGAACGCATATGTGAGAACAAAGCAACGATTATTGGGAGACGATATTATGGCAGAACAGAAGAAACTATTATCGGTACGGGACCTGGTTGTCAAGTTCCGGGTGCGCGGCAGAATCCTGACCGCCATCCGCGGGATCTCGTTGGATATTTATGAAAATGAATCGATTGCGATCGTAGGAGAGTCCGGTTCCGGTAAGTCCGTATTTACGAAGACCTTTGCCGGAATGCTTGACGGAAACGGCTATATCGATCAGGGAAGTCTGATGTTTTACGATGACACCCTGTCGGCTACGGACGTCCGTTATACCCCTTCGCAGGTCCGCAAATACGCAGATCAGCTGGATAAGGCTTCCGTTTCGGAAGCCGGTGCGGATATCTACCGCAGAATGATGGAGCTGGACGAAGAAAAGAAGAACAAGGGACGCCTTTCCGAGGAAGATTTCCTTGAGTTCCAGAAGAAATTGGACGACCTTGCCTATAAGAGAACCGAGACCTATAACTACCGCCTGACGCTAGATTCGAAAAAACAGAAGGAAGAAATCAAAAAGGCCGGCGAACAGATCAAGCAGTACGATGAGGAACTGAAGAATGTAAAAGCCGAGCTCGATAAGGCTAAGAAAGCAAAGAAGCAGCTGTTCCGCGAGGATCTTGAGTATCTGAAGAAATGGAACGAAGAGAAGACGAAGCTTCAAAAAGAGTATTCGGAAGCCGTTTCAAATGCTTCCGTTTCGGAGGAAACCAAGGCGCGAAACGAAATGCTCGCAAAGGAAATCATCCTTTCGGTTGACCGTTTCCCCGCCATGAAGCGCATTTCCTGCGCCAGAGCCATCGTAAAGGGTCTTAAAAAGGCCATGACCGAGGGCGCGGACCTTAACAATCCGAAGGAACGGGATAACGTTTATAAAGACATTACCTTCCGTGTGGAATACCGCAGCGAAACGGAGGATACCCTTCACGGTTTCGCCAACATCGACCTTGCGAAGATGAAATTCTCCGGCGACTGGATGCAGGTCCGCGGCGAGCGGATCGCGACCGTATTCCAGGACCCGATGACGTCATTAAACCCGATCATTACGATCGGAAAGCAGATTACGTCCGTTATCATAAGACACCAGAACTGTTCGGAATCGGAAGCCAGAAAGCGTGCGCTGATTCTGATGAAGAAAGTCGGAATCCCGAATGCGGAGAAGCGTTTTGACGATTATCCGTTCCAGTATTCCGGCGGTATGCGGCAGCGTATCGTTATTGCGATCGCCCTTTCCTGCCAGCCGAAGATTCTGATCTGTGACGAGCCGACGACCGCGCTTGACGTTACGATCCAGGCGCAGATTCTGAAGCTGATCAAGGATCTGCAGAAGGAATTCGGATACACGATCGTATTTATCACCCATGACCTCGGTGTGGTTGCGAATATCGCGGACCGCGTTGCGGTATTGTATGCCGGCCAGATCGTGGAACTCGGAAAAGTAGAGGAAGTATTCTACGATCCCCGCCATCCGTATACCTGGGCGCTGCTGTCGTCCCTTCCGCAGCTTGCGGAACGCAACACGAAGCTGTTCTCCATCCAGGGAACGCCGCCGTCGTTATATAACAAGATCGTCGGAGATCCGTTTGCACCCCGTAACCAGTATTGTATGAAGATCGATACGCTCAAGGAACCGCCTTATTTTCCTGTGAGCGATACCCATATCGCAAAAACCTGGCTGCTTGACCCCCGCTCGCCGAAGGTTGAAAAGCCCGCGATCATTTGCGATATTCATGAGAAATTAAAGAGAACATATCACATTTAGAAGGAGAGCAGAGACGTGGCTGAAGAAGTAAACAACAAGCGCGTGAAGCATTTGCCCGAACACGGGCCGATGACCGAAGACGGTCGGGAAATTCTGCTTTCCGTGAAAAATGTGGACATCACATTCGGCAAAGGAGATTCGGCCGTCAAAGCCGTGAAGAACGCTTCCTTTGATATCTACAAGGGTGAGACGTTCTCCCTCGTCGGAGAGTCCGGCTCGGGTAAGACGACCATCGGACGTGCCATAATCCGCATTAACGAATGTGTTGCCGGTGAAATCGATTATAAAGGCGTAAGGATTTCGGGCAAGATCCCGCGGTCCCTTGATAAGGACGTGATACGGAATATTCAGATGGTATTCCAGGATCCGGCGGCTTCGCTCAATGAGCGTGCAACGGTAGACTATATCGTTTCCGAAGGCCTTTACAATTTCCATCTTTACAAGGACGAGGCGGACCGTGTCGCCAAAGTCGAGAAGATTATCAATGAGGTCGGCCTCCTTCCGGAGCATCTGACCCGTTATCCGCATGAGTTCTCGGGCGGCCAGAGACAGCGTATCGGGCTTGCCAGAGCAATGGTTATGGAGCCGGAGCTTGTTATCGCCGACGAACCGATTTCCGCACTGGACGTATCCATCCGTGCGCAGGTTCTGAACCTGATGAAGCAGTTCCAGAAAGAGATGGGCGTTACCTATCTGTTCATTGCGCATGACCTTTCCATCGTCCGTTTCATTTCGGACCGTATCGCCGTAATCTATAAGGGCGATATCGTGGAAATCGCGGAAGCAGAGGAACTTTTCGAATATCCGCTGCATCCGTATACGCGTTCGCTGATCTCGGCGGTTCCGATTCCGGACCCGCAGCTTGAAAAGCATAAAGTATTGTTCCGTTATGATCCCTCCGTGCATGATTACAGTGAGGACAAGCCCGAGATGGTGGACATCGGACACGGGCATTTCGTATTCGGCAACAAGAAGGAAATCGAAGAGTATAAGCGGATCCGTGAGTCCGGCGAGACGATCAAGTCGGTAACGATCGCTGAGACCGACGAGGAGTACGATGCACTTTCCGACGAAGAAATTCTTGCGGGCGACGAGGAATTCCTGAATGCTCCGGTCAGAGACACCGGAAGCTTCTGGTACGGATTCTTCTCGTTCCTGCTTCCGATTATCGGATTGATTGCCGGATTGCTGTTTCGAAAGAACAATTACATCCGTAACTATAAGTCCTGTAAAAAAGGCGCCATCGGAGGTTTGATATTCCGCGGCGTTCTGATCCTGTGTCTGATCATATTTATTCTGTTGGCACTAAGATAACGAAAACAGGGGATTTGTCTTAACCCATGAAACGATATTACGGCGGACAAGAAAGAGTAGCAAAGCCGGTGGAAAAGATTACCATTGATGAACGCGTGTTCACAAAGCGGCGAATCTTTTTCATCGCTTTGTTTTTCTGTCTCGGAATCGGCGCTTTGGCATACGGCTTTACGCATCTTCACGGCAGCGAGAAGGGGTGGCAGACGGTTGTACTCGATAAAGTCACCGAGGAAAGCAGCTGTTACGATTTTACGCTCCTTTACGAGTTCGGAAAGACGAAGAAGAGTACCCGGAAAGAGCGGAGCGGTCTGGAATCCGCTTATAGAAAGCTTACGAGCCGGGCGTACCGTGTTTACGACCGCAGAAAAGAATACAGCGGACTCGGCAATCTGTGCACCGTAAACCGTCATCCGAACGAAGAAGTGGAAGTGGAACCTGAGTTGTATGCGGCTTTGGAAACCTGTCTTACTTACAACGAGCGGATGCTTTTCATGGGTGCGCTTACCGAGCATGTGGAAGCGTGGATCGCGAGCGATTCCGAGGAGGCCCTTTTTGAGTACGATCCGTACGGAAACAAAGAAGTGGCGGATTTCTTCCGGCAGACCGCGAAGTACGCAAACGATCCCGAAGCCGTATCTCTCCGGCTTTTAGGAAACAATAAGGTGATGCTTTTCGTTTCCGGGGAGTATGAAGAATTCGCGAAAGCCAACGATATTATCGATTACATCGATTTTGGATGGGCGCGGAACGCATTTATTGCGGATTATCTGGCCGATTCGCTCTCTAAACAGGGATACACGCACGGAATCCTGCAAAGCTATGACGGTTTTGTGAGAAATTTCTGCGAAGGCGACGGAACATTCCGGTATGCGCTTACCTTATGGTCGGACGGAAAAGGGTACGACGCGGGCGAGATGCAGTATACCGGAGCAAAAAGCATCGTATGGCTTCATGACTATCCGGCAAGCGGCGCGGAGAGCGAGTATCGTGTTTTGGTGCTTCCGGACGGCCGGAAACGGCACACGTATCTCGGCAGGGACGGATTTCCGGAATCTGCGGTGCCGGATATGCTGATTTGGGCCGAAAAATGCTCCTGCGGAGAGATTTCCGCGCGAATGGCACGATATTATATCGCGGATTTTTGGGGTTCGAAAGAAGCAGAGCGGGAAGCGAAAAGCGCCGGTATCGGTTTTCTGATATGCACAAACGGGGAATTGTTCTGTAATGATGATTCGGTCACATTTCCCGTTCTGAACAGTTATGACGGCTTGACGTTCCGCCTGGCCAGGTAAGGATGTTCAAAATACAGAAATCGGTTTAAGAAAGTTTTATAATGCGGTTTTCGGATACGGTGAGGAACCGGTCCGGAAGCCGTATTTTTGTGCCTTTTTGAATTATCAGACAATTTGCACAAATGTATTTATATGAGTAAAAATATGACGTAAAAGTTTACATTTTTCTAACAAAATATTTTCAATTTTATTAATTCTTGTTCATTTCTTCAAAGTCTCCTTATGCTACTATATGGGTGCGAAAGGAGGTATTTTGCTATGGGCAAAAAAATCATTGCTGCAGCACTGTCACTTCTTTTATGTGTCGGTTGTCTCTATTACGGGACTTGGGTAGCCGACGCTGCGACAGTACTGTACAACAATGCCGAAGGCAACGACGGGGCTTACACCTACGTGCTGTGGAAGGATTACGGCGATACGAGCATGACCTTAAACGGCAACGGCAAGTTCGAGTGCTGGTGGCAGAACATCGGAAATGCATTATTCCGAGAGGGCGTCAAATTTGATTGTACCAGGACGTACCAACAGATCGGAAACATTTCCATCAATTACGGTGTTGATTACCAGCCTAACGGTAATTCCTACCTGTGTGTATACGGGTGGACACGGAATCCGTTGGTAGAGTATTACATCGTAGAGAGTTGGGGAAGCTGGCGTCCGCCGGGGGCTTCTTCCAAGGGAACGATTACGGTTGACGGAGGCACTTATGAGGTATACGAGACGACTCGTGTGAATCAGCCTTCCATCGACGGCAATACGACGTTCCAGCAGTATTGGAGTGTCCGCACTTCAAAGCGCACGAGCGGAACGATTTCCGTAACCGAGCATTTTAAGGCATGGGAACGGATGGGCATGCGCATGGGTAACCTTTATGAAGCTTCGCTGAATATCGAAGGTTATCAGAGCAGCGGCTGGGCCAACGTATATTCCAACACCGTAACAGTCGGCGGAAGCGGCAACAACGGCGGAAATAACGGCGGTTACAACGGCGGCAACAACGGAGGCAATAACGGCGGCAACAACAGCGGCGGAAACAGCAGCGCACCGGGGACCAATCAGGGTACGGTGTTCGAATGCGAATCCATGCAGAAGAGCGGTCAGTATACGGGCAATGTAAACTCGCCGTTTAACGGTGTAGCATTGTATGCCAACAACGACGCGGTTTCAACGACCGTTAACTTCAGCTCCGGAACACATGACATTACGCTTCGCGGAGCATCAAACGGTGACAACCTGGCAAGAGTCGATCTGGTAATCGGAAATCAGACGAAGGGAACATTTTATTATGGGGACGCCAATACGGCGGAATATACGATCAAAAATGTTTCAACCGGAACCGGAAACCAGACCGTGAAACTTGTGGTGACGGCCGACGACGGTACATGGGATGCGCTTCTTGATTGTCTGATCATCGGAGGAAGCGGCGTATCGGGCGGCAACCAGGGCAGCAACCAGGGCGGCAACCAAGGCGGAAACCAGGGCGGAAACCAGGGTGGTAACCAGGGTGGTAACCAAGGCGGTAACCAGGGTGGAAACCAGGGCAGCAACCAGGGCGGCGCAACAGTGAAACAGTGCGAAGACATGCAGAAGAGCGGTCAGTATACGGGCAACATCAATTCTCCGTTCGGCGGAGTAGCGCTTTACGCGAACAATGATGCCGTATCTTACACGCAGTATTTTGCAAACGGAACGCATGACTTTACGCTTCGCGGCGCGTCCAACGGCGGCAATATGGCACGTGTTGATCTGGTAATCGGTAATCAGACAAAGGGAACCTTCTATTTTGGGGACCAGTATCCGGCAGAGTATACAATCAGAAATGTATCGCACGGAACCGGCAATCAGACGGTAAAACTTGTCGTAACCGCAGACAACGGCCAGTGGGACGCTTACATCGATTACCTGACGATTCAGTAAGACAAATCGAATTGGGATTGGTGGAAACGGAGAAGGATTTGTAATAAAAATGTTTAGCGAGGGGAGCCTTGAACGCATTCAGGGCTCCTTTTTTATGCCCGGCGGAATCCCCTTTATGCCGCATCGGTTTTTTGTGCATTGGCGTTCGTTTTAACTGGCTTCCCTCCTTCTCCTACGAAAAACTTGCAAACATTTTCCGCATAGGATAAAATGAGACGCGGGGCGTCCGCCTGAAACGCGTACGAATCATACTTTGCGAACATAGATAATATACGGACGCCGTCTGTGCGGTGGACATATATAATAAATCGGGACGCCGTCTGTACGGACTTACGAAAAAGGAGGAATCGGCTGTGGAGTGGGGAACCGCATTTACAATCGTATTGCTGTGGATTGCGCTTACGGTTGCCGTTTATGCAATCATCGCTTTATTTGACAGGCGGTTCCGGTTCGTGAATCACGAGGGATTTGCCGACCTCGGCAGGTTTATTATGCGGATTCTGATCACGGTCGTTCCGGCAATCCTGTTTCTGGCGATTAATCTGCTTGTCCGTGTCGGCGGAAAGTTCGGAATCCGGTTCGTTATTCCGGTGCTTCTTTTGGAAATCCTGCTTGTTCCGGGCATTGCATTTGTCAAAATGCATGTGCTGAATCCGGAAAGGCTTGCAAAGAAGGCAAGAAGCGTGAAGGGAGACTTTGAAACGTTCCGGAAGGAATACCTTTCGGAACACCGGGGAGGAAATGAACGCACGCCTTCGGAAGTGTATGTATGGGAACAGTTCCGCATGATCGCGGACTGGCAGGGCAACAGTTACCGCTTCTGCCCGAAGAAGAGAAGGCTCAGGTTTGCAAATGCCGTGTTTGAACTGAACCGGGACGTTATGCCGGATCTTTCGGAATGGGAGTGGCATGAGAGGGAATCCGACGAAACGGAAACAGACACGATATATGTCCTTAAATACAACGACGGAACACAGGTAACCAACCGGATCTACCGGGATTATCTGCTTACGGTGCTGTGGACTGTTTTGCTCGGTTTGCTTGGCTTAAAGCGCCGGCGAAAGTAGGCAAATCTGTATAAAAACGCTTGCATTCGTTTTTCGTTTGAGATACAATACCAAGCGGATTTGAAAACGTATCATTTGTTACAGACAGGAGATAAATATTATGGCGAAAAAACCTACCGTTTTGCTGATCCTTGACGGATACGGCCTGAACGAGAAAACAGAAGGTAACGCGGTTGCACAGGCGAAGACGCCCGTTATGGACCGTCTTATGAAGGAATGCCCCTTTGTTAAGGGCAATGCCTCCGGTATGGCTGTCGGCCTTCCGGAAGGACAGATGGGCAACAGCGAGGTCGGACATCTCAATATGGGTGCAGGCCGCATCGTTTACCAGGAGCTTACCAGAATCACAAAGGAAATCATGGACGGCGACTTCTTCAAGAATGAAGAACTGCTCGCTGCCGTAGAAAACTGCAAAAAGAATGACAGTGCGCTTCATTTGTACGGACTTCTCAGTGACGGCGGCGTACACAGCCATAACACGCATTTGTATGCACTTTTGAAACTGGCAAAGGATCGGGGCCTTAAGAAAGTATATGTTCACTGCTTCTTAGACGGACGTGATACGCCTCCGGCAAGCGCAGGAGAGTTTGTTGCTCAGCTTGAGGCCGAGATGGCTAAGATTGGCGTCGGCGAAGTAGCTACGATCAGCGGCCGTTACTACGCGATGGACCGGGACAAGAACTGGGACCGCGTCGAGAAGGCATACGCAGCACTCGTTTACGGCGAAGGCAATACCGCAGACAGTGCCGCACAGGCCATGAAGGATACTTACGCAAACGGCGTAACGGATGAGTTTATGATTCCGACCGTAATCCTCAAAAACGGCGCACCGACCGCGACGATCAAGGCCAATGACTCGATCATTTTCTTCAACTTCCGTCCGGACCGCGCCCGTGAGATCACGAGAACGTTCTGCTGTGAGGATTTCGACGGATTCGTAAGAAGAAACGGCTTCTTCCCGGTGAAGTACGTATGCTTCTCCGAGTATGATGTAACGATTCCGAACAAGACGATCGCATTCAAGAAGATTGAAGTAACCAATACCTTCGGCGAGTGGCTTGCGGCCAATGGCATGAAGCAGGCAAGAATTGCCGAGACCGAGAAGTACGCACATGTTACGTTCTTCTTTAACGGCGGCGTAGAAGCACCGAATCCGGGCGAGGACCGCATTTTGGTTGATTCCCCGAAATATGTACCGACTTATGATAAAAAGCCGCGTATGAGCGCTTACACGGTTTGTGACGAGCTCAGCAAGGCCATCACCAGGAAGGATGAGGACGGTAACGCATATTACGATGTCATCATCTGTAACTTCGCGAACCCCGACATGGTCGGCCACACCGGCGTGCTTCCGGCAGCCGTTGAGGCAATCGAAGTAATCGACAAATGTGTCGGCGAAGTTGAGAACTTTATCAAAGAAGTCGGCGGCGTAATGTTCATCTGCGCGGACCACGGTAACGCAGAGCAGCTTGTTGACTACGAGACCGGAGCACCTTTCACCGCACATACCACCAATCCGGTTCCGTTCATCCTTGTGAACGCAGAGCCCGGAACGAAGCTTCGCGAGGGCGGATGCCTTGCGGACATCATCCCGACGCTGATTGAACTGATGGGTAAGGAGCAGCCGAAGGAAATGACCGGAAAGAGCCTGCTTGTGAAGTAATACGGACGCGAAAAATGTGCTTGCATTTCCCGTATTGTTATGGTAAAATCAAATCCGTGTCAAAAAGAGACATGTATGATTTGTTTGGGAGGTTCTGATGAAACCGTTATATATTGTTTTAGTTGTTATATATTGCATTATCTGCTTAGCCCTGATTGTGATCACTTTGATGCAGGAGGGTAAGAATGCAGGTCTCGGATCGCTTTCCGGTGCCACCACGGATACTTATTGGAGCAGAAACAAAGGTCGTTCTGCCGAAGGCAAGCTGAAACTTGCAACAAGAATTCTTGCCACACTGTTTATCATCCTTTCGATTGTTCTCGCATTGAAGGGCTGGCACACTGTATAAAGAATTACGGTATTTCGAAAGCACTCTGAGCAATCAGGGTGCTTTTTTCGTAGAACCCCGTTTAGGAGAGTTATGTATCAGGAAGAAAAGAAACAGATGATCGCGGCCATGATCTGCGATCAGAAACTGAAACCGATGAAATTCCGGGAGCTTGCCGGCTTTCTGTCCATCCCGAAACAGGAGCGCGGCGAGTTGTCGGAGATTTTAGATGCCCTTTTGAGGGAAGGCGTGATCGCCATGGACAGTGAGGGACGCTATGTGGATGACCATGCGGTTCATGTGAGCGGCGAGTTCTTCGCAACCGGCCGCGGCTTCGGATTTGTCCGCCCGGAGGGAAGGGGCTCGGATGCCGACATCTTCATCCCCGAAGAGAAGACGATGGAAGCCATGCACGGCGATACGGTGCAGGTTACCGTTATAAAGGAAGCCGCTGACGCAGGCGCTCACGGAAACCGTGCGGAAGGGGAGATTGTCAAAATCCTGACAAGGGCCAACGAAACCGTTGTCGGAACGTTCTTCAGAGACGGTTCGATCGCATTTGTCCGCCCCGATAACCGGAAACTGGATTTTGATATTTTTGTATCAAAAGAGCATACTAAGGGTGCGGCCGAAGGGCAGAAGGTCGTATGCCGGATCAAGCATTTCGGAACGAAGAAGCGAAATCCCGACGGCATTGTAACGGAGATTCTTGGCAATTTGGGCGATCCCGGAATCGATGTGATCTCTGTGATCCGTTCTTACGGGATTCCGACGGATTTTCCGCAGGAAGTGCTTGCGGAAACCGAAAGCGTGCCCCGTAAAGTGACTGAAACTGAGACGGATGGGCGGCTCGACCTGCGCGATCTGCCGACCGTTACGATTGACGGAGAAGACGCGAAGGATCTTGACGACGCGATTACGATTGAGGAGCACGACGGCACCTTTACGCTCGGCGTGCATATCGCGGATGTCAGCCACTATGTTACGGACGGATCCGCGCTTGATCAGGAGGCGCAGAACCGCGGGACGAGCGTATATTTCGCCGACCGCGTCATTCCGATGCTTCCGAGGGAACTGTCGAACGGAATCTGTTCGCTGAACGAGGGAGAGGACCGTCTGGCGCTTTCCTGCATTATGGAAGTGAACGGAAAAGGACAGGTGACCGACCACAAGATCGCCGAAACGCTGATCCGCGTGAACCGCCGCATGTCCTATACCGCGGTGAACGGAATCCTTACGAACCGGGACGAATCCTTAATCAATGAATACCTGGAACTGGTTCCGATGTTTGAAACCATGGCGAAGCTTTCCGCGATAATCCGCGGCAGGCGTGAGGAGCGCGGCGCGATTGATTTCGATCTGCCCGAGTGCAAGATCGTATTTGCCCCGGACGGAGAAGTGAGCGATATTGTGCCGTACGAGCGGAATGTTGCGACCAGACTGATTGAGGACTTCATGCTCCTTGCAAATGAGACCGTCGCCGAGCATTTCTACTGGCTGGAAGTGCCTTTCGTGTACCGGAACCATGAGGCTCCCGATCCGGAGAAGATGCTAAAGCTGAATATATTCCTTGCAAACTTCGGCTACCGGATTCATAACAACGGCGATACGGTCCATACGAAGGAAGTGCAGAAATTGCTTGATAAAGTTGCTGGGACGCCGGAGGAGGCCGTGATCAGCCGTCTGACGCTTAGGTCCATGAAACAGGCCAAATACGAACCGTCCTGCATGGGGCATTTCGGCCTTGCGGCACGGTATTACTGCCATTTTACGTCGCCGATAAGAAGATATCCCGACCTGCAGATTCACCGCATCATCAAGGAATATCTGCATGGGAAAATGTCCCACGCAAGAATCGTTTATTACGACTCGGTGCTTGCGGGAAGGGCAAGCCGCGCCTCCGTCTGCGAAAGACGCGCGGACGAAGCCGAGCGGGAAGTCGAGAAGCGGAAGAAGGCGGAGTATATGCACCGTTTCCTTGGTGAAATCTATGACGGCGTTATCTCGGGCGTTACAAACTGGGGCGTTTATGTCGAGTTGCCGAATACGGTGGAAGGCATGATCCGCATGACCGATCTGCGGGACGATTTCTACCGGTATGAGGAATCCCAGGCCCGTCTGGTCGGAGAACATTCCGGACGGATCTACGCGCTCGGGCAGCGGATTAAAGTGCAGGTGGCTGCTGTCGATCTCTACGCGGCGACCATTGATTTTGTGCCGGTTTTAGGGTAAGATTAGCACAGAGGTGAGAAATTATGGCGAAAGATTCGGTTCGCTTAATTGCGAATAACAAAAAAGCGTATCACGATTACTTTATCGAAGATACCTACGAAGCCGGTATCGCGCTTGTCGGAACCGAGGTGAAGTCCATCCGCATGGGGCAGTGCTCCGTGAAGGAGGCCTACATCAAGGTGGACGGAACGCAGGTATTCCTGTACGGAATGCATGTAAGCCCATACGAAAAGGGCAACCTGTTTAACCGCGACCCGCTTCGCACAAGAAAGCTTCTTTTGAACCGCGCGGAGATTAACAAATTAAACGGCAAATGCCGCGAGAAGGGTTACACCATCGTACCGTTAAAGGTTTACCTGAAGGGAAACCTCGTGAAAGTGGAAATCGGCCTTGCCCGAGGCAAGAAGCTTTATGATAAGCGCGAGACAATCGCGAAGAAGGATATGCAGAGAGAACAGGAACGGGATTATAAGGAACGCATCCGGTAAGCGGGCGGCGTTTGGGCAGGCACAAACGGACTGTCGAAGATCTTCGGTTTTGGTCTGCTGCATAGACAGCACGCACCCGGAATGAATGGCGGAAGGAGAGCAGTTATGACGACACATGAGAAAAAGGTACTGGTCATCGGACATAAGAATCCGGATACGGATTCCATCTGTTCCGCGATTGCTTATGCATGGTTAAAGGAGAAGATGACGGGCAAGAAGCATGTGCCGCGCTGCTGCGGTGAGATCAATGCGGAAACCGCCTATGTCCTGAAACGGTTTGAAGTTCCGGCACCCGATTATATTGAATATGTCGGCACGCAGGTGAAGGATATCGACATCCGCGAGATGCCGGGTGTGGACCGTAACATGTCCTTAAAGCGCGCCTGGATGAAGATGCAGGACAGTCATGTGGTAACCCTTTGCATTACCGATGCCGAGGGTAAGCTTGACGGTCTGATCACCATCAGCGATATTGCGAAGGCAGCAATGGAACTTTCCGATTCCGGAATCCTTTCTGCTGCGAAGACGCCTTATGAAAACATTCTCGATACTCTTGACGGAACGGCCGTGACCGGCGAGACCGACGGCAAATGCTACACAAACGGCAAGGTATTGATTGCAGCTGCGAATCCCGATCTGATGGAGGACTTCATCCGTCCGGGTGATCTTGTTATTCTCGGAAACCGTTACGAATCCCAGCTTTGCGCCATCGAGATGGGAGCATCCTGTCTGGTTGTCTGCGAGGGAGCAAAGGTTTCCGTTACGATTCAAAGGCTTGCGGAAGAGCATAACTGCGTGATCATCAGCTCGCCGCACGACGCATTTACCGTAGCCAGACTGATCGACCTTTCGATGCCGATCGGTTACTTTATGACGACCGAGAACCTTGTCACGTTCCGTACCGATGACTATATCGACAGCATCCGTGACGTTATGGCGAAGCGCCGTAACCGCGATTTCCCGATCCTGGACCATAAAGGAATATTCCGCGGTACCGTATCCAGACGAAACCTGATGGATATGAGCAAAAAGCAGGTTATCCTCGTGGACCACAACGAACCCGCGCAGGCGGTTGACGGCGTGGAGGAGGCGGATATTCTGGAGATTATCGACCACCACCGCATCGGCGGCATTTCCACGTTCCAGCCGGTTTATTTCCGTAACGTTCCGCTCGGATGTACCGCAACGATCGTGTATCTGACGGCCTGCGAGCAGAAGATAGAGATTCCGAAGGACATTGCCGGCCTTATGTGCGCGGCCATTCTTTCCGATACTCTTGCCTTCCATTCACCGACCTGTACGGCGGAGGACCGCAAGGCAGCCGAAACCCTTGCGGGCATTGCGGGAGTAGACCTTGACGAACTGGCAAGAAGCATGTTCGCCGCAGGTTCCCATCTTGCCGAGCGCACGCCGGAGGAGATTTTCTATCAGGATTACAAGAAGTTTAAGATCGGTGCGATCACCATGGGTGTCGGCCAGATCAATTCCATGAGCGGCGAAGAGCTTGCCAATATCGAAAAGCGTTTAAAACCGTTCCTGCTTGAAACGATGAAGCACAGCGACATTAAGATGCTGTTCTTCATGATGACCAATATTACGACCGAAAGCTCACGCGTGCTTTTCGCCGGAGACGGGGCAAAGGACGTTTTGGAGGAGGCATTTGGCGTAAAAGCGTCCGACAACGTCTGCGAAGTGCCGAAGCTTGTTTCGAGAAAGAAGCAGTTTGTCCCCGGTATTTCCGTAATGCTGCAGAACTGATGCGGCGGGACGTATGCTGCAGAACTGATAAAGCGGAATCCGCTGGATTGCAAAACACTTGACAACCGGCGGTACTTTCGTATAATAGGGATACGGAATACGATTCCGCTCCCGGTCCGTTTTCGCGGACAGGACAATACACAACCTGAAAACCAGGTTGATACCCGGGCTTGTACCGGTTTCGACGGGGGTTTTTAAATTGTGACAGCCATCCATGTG
>CAMIWE010000044.1 GCA_946402335.1 uncultured Lachnoclostridium sp. | reverse complement strand
CACCGATTACGTAAACCGTCAGCGAAGCAAAGTTCTCCGCCATGGAATACAGGGCACTGAATTTGTTATCGTAGTTCAAAACCGCCATGTCGGCGCTCCGAACCTTTTCGTTACTCTTATCAAACCGTCCGACTTCGCTTTCCTCCTGGCCGAACGCCTTAACGACACGCGCGCCCTGAAGGTTGTCATTGACCTTCGAATTCAGGGAACGGGTAGCGCGGTGACGGCGCCCGTAACGGTGCCAGAGACGCGGAAGCATCTTCCAGCTGATCAAAAATGCAACCGGCATGAACACAAGCGCCGCAATCGCAAGCACCGGGTTCAGCAGGAACATGACAACGGCCATCGAAACAATCGTGAAAATGTTCACAAGGAAATACGGAAGACCGTCGATGAAAAAGCCGGTTACTTCGTCGGCATCACTCATGACTCTGGTCATCAGGGAGCCGGTCTGCTTACTCGTAAAGAAACTGATGGACAGCTTGCCCATGGAGCTGAACACGTCCGTCTTCAGCGTCCGTACAAGGTCCGGAACAATCTTTGCGGTAATGACACCCTGAAAGATTCCGAACATCTGCATGAGAATCTTCGTGCCGAGCATTGTCAGCACAAGGATTCCGAGAGCCAGCACATACTTTCCGCCGGGAATCCCGAAGGACCTGATGAATGCGTCATTCTTTGCCAGTACCTTATCGTACAGCACCTTACCGTTTAAGTATGGCCAGATGATATTCAGTCCCGAATATACGAGAATGCAGAGCATCAGAAGCGCAATCCGTCCGCGGTAAGGCTTCAGGTATCCGAGGGTACGGAACAGAATGGATTTCTTATTCATGCATCTCGGGCAGATCTTACGGTCCTCGTCCGGGTACATCATGCCGCAGATCGGGCAGAATTCCTCTTCCTTCTCGTCCTCGTCCTCTTCGATTTCCTCATTCTCGACAATCTTTTCACATAAGCGTTCTACTCTTGTAGTTTGACCGATACGGTGGTTGGAAAACGAAGCAATTACCTCTGCTTTGCCGTCCGCCTTCTCATCGTCCGGATTCTTATGCACCAGCATCAAAAATCCGCCGCCGACGGTCCGCTCGATCTTCATTTCCTTCATATCCGCAAGGGAGTATTCCTTTACGGTCCACTCACGTCTTACGGTCTGCGCTTTCGAGGCGAGGGTCTCACGCCCCTTGAAAAAGTGAACCTCGCCGGGAACGGGCTCGGAAACCAGGACGAAAATCCGGTCCTTACAGAGCACCAGATGTCCGAGCGTGAACTCCAGTTTCTCGTTCATATCGGTTTCCGTACAGAGAAGGATTCCCTTTTCCGGATCGTCCATATCAATATCTGTAAAATACGGTTTCAATAAATCTCTAACATACGAAGGGATCCGTTCCTTCGGCTTCTCCGAAGGGGTCTTCCCTTTTTCGTCTTTCTTACTCAAATCTCTTCATCCCTTTCTTCTTTCCGGATATAGAAAAAGCACAGTCGAAGAATATCGACTGTGCCGTAAATCAATCTTATCTGACCTCATCCGGAAACTGCACATCCGAACCGTCCGGGTTTTCTCCCGGCGGGTAGGTCGGTTTCTTAAGCAGCTTTACAGTTCGATATACCTTCACTACATTGTTTGAGGAATCGGAAGCCACATAAGAAACCACAGCTGTTTCCCCGTCATTGCGGGGAACCACGGACTCTACCACAAGCGTGCGGGACACATCTCCGTCCTTCCGGTCAAAGGCAGTCACGCCCTGCAGAAGTTTGGAAGTGTCATCTTCACTCAAGTCGTAGACAAAATCCGCTTCGGCAAACTGAATTTCCGGAGCTGTCCTGTCTCCTCTCACCCGCATCGTCAATACGACGACCACGGCCGCGACCGCAATCAATACGGCGCAAACAATTTTCGTAACGTTATTCTCCATATCGTCCTCTGGTCAAATCATGACAAATAAGGCTTCATCATATCGCTGATATCAAGTGTCGCGAAGTAATCCTTCGGCTGTTCCGCACGGCGGATCAGCTGCACCGATCCGTCCTCCTTTAAGAGCAGTTCCGCACACTTCAGCTTACCGTTATAATTATACCCCATCGCATAGCCGTGCGCACCCGCGTCATGAATCACCAGATAATCTCCGATGTCAATCTTCGGAAGCTCGCGGTCAATTGCGAACTTATCATTATTCTCACAGAGAGATCCTACCACGTCATACACGTGATCCTTCGGCGCATTCTCCTTGCCGAGCACGGTAATATGGTGATATGCCCGGTACATTGCCGGACGCATCAGATTCACCGCACAGGCGTCTACGCCGATATACTCCTTATAAATATGCTTTTCATGAATCGCCTTTACCACAAGCTCGCCGTAAGGTCCCATCATGAAGCGTCCCAGCTCGGTAAAGATCGCAACATTACCTAAACCTGCGGGAACCAGAATTTCTTCATAGACCTTCCGCACTCCTTCACCGACACGGCGGATATCAACCTTCTTATCCTCCGGTTTGTAAGGAATACCGATTCCGCCCGAAAGATTAATGAACGCAATCTCCGCTCCGGTCCGCTCCTTCAACTCTACCGCAAGGGTAAAGAGCGTACGCGCAAGCGTGGGATAATAATCTTCGGCAATCGTATTGCTTACGAGGAAGGAATGGATTCCAAAGCGTTTCACACCGAGCCCCATCAACTCCCGGTATGCCTCAACCATCTGTTCCTTCGTGCATCCGTACTTGGCATCGCCGGGGTTATCCATGATGCCGTTTTCCAGTTCGTAGATACCGCCGGGATTGTACCGCATGCATACTGTCTCCGGGATACCGCACTCTGCTTTCAGGAACGGGATATGCGTAACGTCGTCCAGATTAATATAAGCCCCGAGCTGACGTGCTTTCGTAAACTCTCCGAACGGGGTTTCATTGGAGGAGAACATAATCTCTCCCGCGCCGAAGCCGGCCGCTTCCGAAAGAAGCAGCTCCGTATATGAGGAACAGTCCACACCACAGCCTTCCTCACGAAGAAGTTTCAAAAGATACGGATTGGGGGTCGCCTTGACCGCAAAGAACTCCTTGAATCCGGGGTTCCAGGAAAATGCTTCCTTTAACTCTCTCGCATTCTGACGAATTCCCTTTTCATCATAAAGATAAAACGGAGTTTTGTAATTCGCGGCGATTGCTTCCACCTGCTCCTTTGTCACAAACGGGATTTTACTCATATTGTGTCTCCTTTGCCGGATTTCCGGACAGTACGCAAAAATCTTACTGATTATAACATGTAAGCCATCTGTTTGCAACTGAAATTTCCGTTGTATTCCGACCCCTTTTTCTACCTTCCTCAATAAGAAGTATACTGTGTTCCGTTTTCCCGGTAAATGTGCAATATTAGCCATAAAAAATGTAGCGGATTTTCAACTTTGCGTTGGATTTTCCGCCCTCCCCGCGCCGCGTAAAAGATTCCTTCGGAAAATACGAACAAATTTTCGGTTTTCGGATGTTTTGCTTGCAAACATCTGCTAAATCTGGTATATTGTAAATGATTTCGGCACAATCCGTTGTGTCGGATAAAACTGGAAGGAAGGTTCTGTTATGGCGGAATACGATGGCAGTCAGATTGTCGTTCTGGAAGGACTCGAGGCGGTCCGCAAGCGTCCCGGTATGTATATCGGTTCGACCGGTACCAAGGGCTTGCACCATCTCATCTGGGAGATTCTCGACAACGGCATTGACGAACATTTGGCAGGATACTGCAACGAGATTACGATAGTATTACGGAAGGACGGCGGGATTACGATCACCGACAACGGACGTGGCGTTCCGGTTGATATTCACCCGACCAAAAAGATTCCGACGGCCCGCGTGGTCTACACCGTACTGCACGCAGGAGGTAAATTCGGCAATTCCGTCTATAAGGTATCCGGCGGTCTGCACGGCGTAGGCGCTTCGGTAGTCAACGCCCTCTCCTCGAAGATGATCATCGAGATCCGCAGAAACGGAAATGTCTATACGGATTCCTACGAGAACGGCGGACACCCGGTAACGAAACTGGTGGACGGCCTGCTTCCGGTCATCGGAACCTGTAAAAAAAGCGAGACCGGCACGAAGGTTACCTTCTACCCCGATCCGCAGATTTTCGAAACGGTCAAATTTGTCCCTGAAACAATCTGCAAGCGTCTCAAGGAAATTGCCTATCTGAACCGCGGCCTGACGCTTAAGTTCACCGACGAACGTACCGGTGAGGAACGCGTTTATTACGAAGAGCACGGCATCAAGAGCTTCATCTCCTACATCAACCGCGAAGCGACTCCCCTTCATGCGGAGCCGATCTATGTGGAAGGCAGTAAGGGCGATATCGAGGTCGAGGTTGCCCTTCAGTATATCAACGATTATTCGGAGCAGATCAACTCCTACTGTAACCGTATCAACGTCGTGGACGGCGGTACGCTCGTAACCGGTTTTAAGACCGCGCTCACGAGAGTGTTGAACAACTACGCAAGAGAACTCGGCTACTTAAAGGACAAAGACGATAACTTTGACGGACGCGATGTCCGCAACGGCCTTGTGGCGATCATCTCAATCAAGCATCCCGATCCGCAGTTTGAAGGCCAGACGAAGACCAAGCTCGGCAATACCGACGCCAAGACGGCGGTGGACGAAGTATTTGCCTCCGAGGTTACGAGATACTTTGATAAGAACGTGGAAGTGCTTCGTGCGATCCTCGACAACACCGCCCGTTCCTGCAAGGCCCGCCAGGCAAGCGACAAAGCCCGCAGTGCGGTATTAAAGCAGTTAAATGATTTCGATACGAAGAGCAAGCTTGCCGCATGTTCTTCGAAGAAGCCCGCCGAGTGCGAGATTTATATCGTCGAGGGTGATTCCGCAGGCGGTACCGTAAAGACGGCCCGCGATCGTAAGACACAGGCGGTTCTCCCGCTTCGCGGAAAGATCATCAACGTCGAAAAAGCAACCCTTGAGAAAGTATTGCAGAACAACGAGATCCGTTCCATGATCGCCGCCTTCGGCTGCGGGATCAGTGAGGAATTCGATATTAACAAGCTCCGTTATGACAAGATCATCATCCTGACCGATGCCGATGTCGACGGTGCGCATATCAGCACATTGCTGTTAACCTTCTTCTACCGTTTCATGCCGGAGCTGATTCTTGAGGGAAAGGTTTACCGCGGTCTTCCGCCGCTTTATAAGATTGAGTACGAGATTCCCGGTAAAAAGACTTCGAAGAAGAGCGAATATCTGATGAACGATTTCGAACTCGAGAAGAAACGCCGTGAGATTGAAGACGCCAAAGGTAAGATTACCGGCCTGCAGCGGTATAAGGGTCTTGGTGAGATGGATGCCCACCAGCTCTGGGAAACGACACTGGATCCCGCACAGCGCGTGCTTGCGCAGGTTTCGATCGGCGACACCGTAGAGGCGGACGAAGTCACGAACCTCCTGATGGGAAGCAATGTTGTTCCGAGACGGCAGTTCATCATTGATGAAGCCCGCTATGCCAATCTTGATATTACCTAACAGGAGGTCAGTAATTTGAATACCGAGAAAGAATCCGTAATCCAGCTGGATTTTGCGGAAGAAATGAAAACCTCCTTCCGCGACTACGCGATGAGCGTTATCATCGCCCGTGCCATTCCGGATGTCCGGGACGGTTTAAAGCCGGTACAGCGCCGCATCCTGTACGCGATGAAAGAACTCGGGCTTGACCCGAAGAAACCGCATCGTAAGAGTGCCCGTATCGTCGGCGATACAATGGGTAAATACCACCCTCACGGTGACTCCTCGATTTATGATGCGCTTGTGCACATGACCGAGAACTACTCTCTCGCCATCCCGCTTGTCGACGGGCACGGCAACTTCGGTTCGATTGACGGCGACGGCGCCGCAGCCATGCGATACACCGAGGCGCGGTTGTCCGAAGGCGCCATGACGATGCTCGATCACCTCGATCAGGGACTCGTCGAATTTGTCCCGAACTTTGATGACAACGAAAAGGAGCCGACCGTTCTGCCGGCCATGCTCCCGAACCTTTTGATCAACGGTACGACCGGTATCGCGGTCGGTATGGCAACAAGCATCCCGCCGCACAATCCGGTGGAAGTGATCGATGCAGCGATTGCAGTCATGCACGACCCTTATATCAGTACCGAAGACCTGATGCAGCTTGTTCCGGGTCCGGACTTCCCGACCGGCGGAACCATCGTCAACGGCGATGAGCTATTGCAGATGTACGAGACCGGCGAAGGCCGTATCCGCATCCGCGCGAAAGCCGTCGTCGAAAACGGCGAGTACGGCAAGAAGAACATCGTCATCACCGAGATTCCTTACACGGCTGCCGGCAACAAGACCAAGCTCGTGGAGGAGCTTGCCGAGGCCGTACGCGCGAAGACCTTTGACGAAATTGCCGACGTCCGCGACGAGTCCAGTAAGGAGGGCCTGCGTATTGTCATCGAGGTTAAGAAGGACCGCGATCCCGAGAACCTTCTGAACGGTCTTTACAAGAAGACTTCGCTTGAGGATACCTATGGTGTGAACTTCATTGCGGTCAAGGACGGCCAGCCCGGTACTTTTCCGTTAAAGAGCCTCCTGCAGGAATTCATCGATTTCCAGGACGAACTGTATACGAAGGAATATCAATATCTCCTCGACCGCGCCACGAAACGTCTTGAGGTTGTCAGCGGTTTGATCCGTGCGGTAGACGTGATTGATTTCATCATCGAAGTACTGCGTGGTTCGAAGGACCTGAAGCAGGCCAGAGAATGCCTGATGCACGGCGTGATTGACGAAATCCGGTTTAAAACCGAGGAAGCCAAGCGAGCCGCTGCCCGCTTCGACTTTACCGAACGTCAGGCCGACGCGATCCTTGCGATGCAGTTAAGCAAACTGGTCGGTCTCGAACTGTTAAAGCTGCAGCAGGAAGACGACGAACTGCAGAAGAACATTAAGAGATTCAACAAGATTCTCGCCAAGAAGAGCGAACTTTATAAAGTCATTGAGGAACAGCTTCTTGAGTTTCGCGAGAAGTTCGCGGCTCCCCGTAAGACCGTCATTACGACCGAAACGACCAAGGCCTATGTGGTTGAGGAGAAGATTGAGGATCTGATGATCCTGATCGACCGTTTCGGCTATATGAAGGTTGTTGACCTTCCGTCCTATCAGAAGGCCTCTCCGGAGAACCTGCAGGAATTCACGCACACCTGTCCGATCCGCTCGAACGACCGCCTGTGCATCTTTACGGCGCAGGGCAATCTGTACCAGCTTAAGGTAACGCAGATTCCGAGAGCCAAGCTTCGTGAGAAAGGTACCCTGTACCAGACACTCACCAAGATTGGTTCCGATGAGGAAGCCATCCTCTTCATCGCCTTTGAGGACCTGTTCAATTCGCAGCTTCTCTTCGTTACGAAGTACGGGCTCATCAAACAGGTTTCCGGCGTCGAATTTGACACAAACCGTGCCGTAGTCAATACGACCAAGCTTGAAGACGGCGACAAGATTGTCGGACTCACTGCCCTCTCCGCGAAGGAAGTCATGTCCGGTCACCAGAAGGTTGTCATCCTGACCGAGAAGAAGCTTTCGCTCGGCTTCCCGCTTGACGAGGTTCCGGAGCTTAAGAAGACCTCGAAGGGCGTCAAGGCAATCGCTCTTGAAAAGAAGGACTACGTCCTTTACGGAACGTCCCTCGACCAGAACACCGAGGAGTTCACATTTGACGGAAAGACCTACAACGCGAAGAAGGTCCGTAACCGCAAACGTGCCGCCAAAGGCCAGAAAGCAACGCTGTAATCGAAAATCAAAAATGCCATAGAAAAAGTACCTGCCCGATCGGACAGGTACTTCTTTTTTCTTTCATTGGGGATTGTTGCGCCCGGAACAGGCTTGCCGCCGGGTCCTTTATGTATCACCGTTTTACTGAATGTATGCCATTGCGGCATTCCAGTATACATACATTGCTTTCGCAAGATTTACAAGACTGGTCTTTCCGCTTCTGAACTTCAGAACGTCGCTTACGTATGCCATTGGGCTGTATGTAACCGTGATATCGGAGTTGCCGGAAATTACCGGATATCCCCATCCGCCTACTGCGTAAGGCGTTCCGTCGTGATAGTATTTGGCGCCGTTGGCGCTGAGTCCCATGGAGGAGATGTAAGCATTCTTCTGAGCCTGGGACAGAGTGTCTGAGAAGGTATACCAGAAACGGACGGTAATCTCATCCTGAAGGAGCAGCGAGCATCCTTCGTGGTTTACGCCGGGTGCATTATTATCAACCGTTACCGCGAAACCGCTGACTGCCGCCAAGGTATCCGCATTCGAAGGAAGCGTCATCTCATTGCCTTCGTTTGCAAGCTCACCGGTGTTATAAAGGAAGTAGTTCTGCGCATATGCACCGTAATTCAACATTGCCTTGACAAGGTTTTTGGTCTTCTGGTTATAGGCGCTGTTTCCGAGAATGATTTCGGCATACTTCTTAACGGAAATCTCGTCCTCCGTAAACTTCACATTGCCGGAACCGTTGTAAATCGTTACGGTTGCCTTATCGGCCATGCACTTTGCAGGAAGGGTATAGGAAATCTGGCGCCAAGGCTCCTGTTCAATATATACCGTACCGGTCTGTGAAATCGGGAAATCCTGATTTCCGCTCGGCAGAGTAACGCGGATATAGGCATTCGGATCGCTTGCCAGATCGGAAGGAATATCAAACAGGAGAACAACCTGGATATTGGAATTCAATACAAGGCTGCACTGCATCGGGATATTCAACTGTCCGGAACTGGATTCGCCGCAAGGGCAGACACCGTTTACAAAATTGTGTACGCCGTTTGCTGCCACATATTCACAGATTCCGCAAGAGGAACATTTATGGTTCTGGTAAGAGTGGCTGCCGTTCGTTACCACGCTTTGACAGGTTCCGCAGCCTTCGCATTTGCCGTTCACAAACTTGTGATTGGTTGTGATTCCGTATGCCGCCGGGGAGGAGCCGTATGCCATACCGAAAAAGGTATTTGCTGCGCTGTGTTCACTGCAGATATACTTTAATTTCGCACAGAAGGTACCAAGATCGGTGTCTCCGAAAATCGACGTCACTTTGTCCGGAGAAGCCCCATAGTGAAGATTTCTGAGATTTATGCTTACCAGTTCGGTACATCCGTCGAACATATCCTTGGCAGTGAAGGAACAATAACCCTCCGTACTGGTTCCGGGCTTATACTTATAGAATCCACCGAGATCTACATGCTTCAGATTCTCACATCTTGCAAACATGGCCGTGGCATCCGTCAGATAATCACAAACGAAATTTGAAAGATTCAGGTATGTCAGCGACGTACAGCCGGCAAACATTTCCGACATATTGGTCACACGTTTTGTACCCATTTTTGATAAGTCAATGGCCTGCAGGGATTCGCAGTCGTAAAACATGCCGAGCAGATCCGTTACACCGCCATAGGTGAACTTGCTGACATCAATGGAACGAAGCTTTTTACAGCCGTTGAAAACGTTACGGTAGCTGAGCGCATATCCGGGCTGGAAATCGCTCAGATCGAGATGTTCAAGAGACGAGCAGCCGAAGAACAGGTTGGTCATGGAGCAGGCGGTTCCGGGCAGATTGATCTTGCCCATCTTAAGCGTGGTCAATGCGCTGCAGCCCTCAAACAAACTGTCAATCTTTCGTTTTAAATCCGGATTGTCGGCAACATAGGTGATTGCGGACATATCCACATCGGTAAGGTTTTTACAATAAGCAAATAACCCTCTCATGTTCATCAGTTTCGGATAAGAAACATGAAAGTTTGCAAAAGAGAACGACGTGATCGCGGTTCCGGAGAAACAGTAATCCGCACTCGTCAACGAGGTAAGCGTCCAGGAAGCATACGGAATGCTCGTCAGCTTGGAGCACTCACCGAGCATCGCCGCAATCGTCGTAACCTTGGAAGTATCAAGATCAGCAAGGAAATCAACCGACGTAAGGGAAGAACAACGGTAAAACAGGTTGGAAAGAACCGTTACGTTGGTCAGTGTATCCCACTCTACCGTAATGGATGTTAATGCTACACAGCTGTCACAAAAACCGGACATCAGCTGAACATTACTGAGGTCGCAGCCGGTCATGTTGACGGATTCGAGTTTCGAGTCCGGTCCGCCGATTCTGCCGGCCTGAAACAGTCCGGTAAAGTTTGATACATGGGATGTTTCCAAACCGCTCAGATCAACCGTACGAAGATCATCCAGTGCGGTGCAGCTGTAATTGAGACCGTAATCATAGGACGAAAACAGCATGCTGCAGTCTCCCGTCAGGGCAACCGTGTCACCGGTTGTTTTCGGACGAATGGTAAATACGCCGTTCTGGAAGGTCGCTACCGCAGTTCCCTCCGCATTGAGCAGATATGCATCGGATCCGGAGTATCCGGTCGAGCTAACCGTAACGGAAGTGATCTTTCCGCTACTCGCTCCGATGTTGATAATCGCCTGTTTCAGCTTGCTGCTGTCAATTTCTACGCGCTGACCGGCTTTGGCCCGTCCCGTTCCGTTCGAGAAAAGAACGACCGCAAGACTGAGGACCATCATTACTGCCAGTCCTATCCTCATCAACTTTCTCTTCATAAAATTACCTGCCTTGTTCGTATTTCCGGCTGTCCGCCGGCTCGAAAAGTGCGCATGCGGAATATGGCGCAAAGCACCTCTCTATTAAGAATCATTATAGTACAAAACTGCTTTTACTTCCACCTTTTTTATAAAAAAGAGAACCCTTTTCCCACTTTTTCGCAGGAAAAGGGTTCTGACATTATACTTTGCATTTTCCGTACGGTTTTACGGCACAATCTTATGCCTTCCGTGCGGTGAACTCTCCGTTCTCCACATCCAAAAGAATCGTGTCTCCGGACTGGATCTCGCCCGAGAGGATCATCTTCGCGCTCAGGGTTTCCACATTCCGCTGGATATAACGCTTAAGCGGTCTTGCACCGTAAATCGGATCGTAGGCGGAATCGACGGCAAATGCGACCGCTTCCTTCGTCAGTTTCACGCTGATCCGCTGGTCATGCAGTCTCTCGTTCAGGTCTTTCATCAAAAGATCGATGATACCGTAGATGTTGTCCTTCGTGAGCGGCTTGAACATGATGATCTCATCGAGACGGTTCAGAAATTCCGGACGGAAATGAGTCCGCAGTTCGTTCTGAACCATGTTCCTGCTCTCTTCGGAAATCGTTCCGTCCTCGCGGATTCCGTCAAGCAGATAATCCGCGCCGAGGTTCGACGTCATGATCAGGATCGTGTTTTTGAAGTCTACCGTCCGGCCCTTCGAGTCGGTAATACGACCGTCATCCAGTACCTGCAACAGCACGTTGAACACATCCGGATGGGCCTTCTCCACCTCATCAAACAGAACAACCGAATAAGGCTTTCTCCGAACGGCTTCCGTCAGCTGGCCGCCCTCGTCGTATCCGACATATCCGGGAGGCGCACCGATGAGTCTTGCGACACTGTGCTTCTCCATATATTCACTCATATCGATACGAACCATGTTCTGCTCATTGTCAAAAAGGGCTTCCGCCAAAGCCTTCGCAAGCTCGGTCTTACCAACGCCGGTAGGCCCTAAGAAAAGCATCGAACCGATCGGTTTGGTCGGATCCTTGATGCCGGCTTTCGAACGAAGGATTGCTTCCGTAACTCTCGTCACGGCCTCATCCTGTCCGATCACACGCTGGTGCAGCAGTTCTCCGAGACGGAGTGTCTTCTGCCTTTCACCCTCGGTCAGTTTGGCAACCGGAATGCCGGTCCAGCGGGACACGATCTTCGCAATCTCGTCCTCGTCCACGGTCTCGTGTACAAGCGCATCGTCGGTACCTTTGGTCTTCGCTTCGGCATCCGCGAGTTCCTGTGCCAGCTTCGGCAGTTTGCCGTACTTCAGCTCCGCGGCCTTCTCAAGGTTATAATTCCGCTCTGCGTCCGCAATCTGCTTGCTGACTTCCTCCTGCTCCTCCTTAATGCGGCGGATCTTCTCAATGGCTTCCTTCTCGGAATCCCATTGTGCTTTCTTTACGGCAAATGCATCCTTCTTCTCCTGCATTTCCTTCTCGATCGCGGCAAGACGCTCCGCCGATGCGGGGTCGGACTCCTTACGGAGTGCCGCAGCCTCAATCTCCAGCTGCATGATGGAACGGCGCATGTCGTCCATTTCGGTCGGCATGGAATCGAGCTCGGTCTTTATGAGGGCACATGCCTCATCCACAAGGTCGATTGCCTTATCCGGAAGGAACCGGTCCGAAATATAACGGTGGGAAAGGACGGCCGCGCTCACAAGCGCGTTGTCCGCAATCTTAACGCCGTGGAATACTTCATACCGTTCCTTCAGACCACGCAGGATGGAAATTGTATCCTCAACGGTCGGCTCGTCCACCATGACCGGCTGGAAACGACGCTCCAAAGCCGCATCCTTTTCCACATACTGACGGTACTCATTCAAAGTCGTCGCGCCGATACAATGCAGTTCGCCTCTTGCAAGCATCGGCTTTAACATATTGCCCGCATCCATCGCGCCGTCGGTCTTGCCGGCTCCGACGATGGTGTGCAGTTCATCGATAAACAGAATGATCCTGCCGTTACTCTTCTTCACTTCCTCAAGGACCGCCTTTAAACGTTCCTCGAATTCGCCGCGGTATTTGGCTCCGGCAACAAGTGCGCTCATATCAAGCGAGAACAGAATCTTGTCGCGAAGTCCCTCGGGTACGTCGCCGTTTACGATACGCTGCGCAAGTCCCTCCACAACGGCGGTCTTGCCGACGCCGGGTTCCCCGATCAGAACCGGGTTGTTCTTCGTCTTACGGGAAAGAATACGGATCACGTTACGGATCTCGGAATCACGTCCGATTACCGGGTCAAGCTTCTGCGCACGGGCACGCTCCACGAGATCATAACCGTATTTTTCAAGTGTGTCATAGGTCGCCTCGGGGTTATCCGTGTTAACCTGCTGATTCCCGCGAACCGTTGCAAGCGCCTTCAGGAAATTCTCTCTCGTGATGTGGAATTCGCGGAACTGCGCCATCGTCTCCCGCTCCGCATTCTTCAAAAGGGACAGGAACAGATGCTCCACGCTGACATAGGAATCGCCCATGCCGCGCGCTTCGTCCTCTGCATAAATCAGCACTTTGTTAAGTCCCTGGGAGATGCCGGTATTGCCGCCCTGCACTCTGGGCTGCCGTTCAATAATGCCCTTGATCTGTGCCGCGAAGACTTCAACCGTCACTTCCATCTTTGAAAGAAGCTTCGGGATCAGTCCCTCCGGGTCCTTCAAAAGGGCATACAAAAGGTGCTCCGAACGGATCTCCGGATTGCCGTAATCGTATGCCAGCTTTTCACTTTCCTGAACTGCTTCGAGTGATTTCTGCGTAAATTTGTTAATGTTCATAAAATCACCTTCTTCGTGTATCGGGAGTCTGTGCTCCCGGAATTATCTTTGCTTTACTTGTTCTATATCTCATAGCACAAATATAACATAACACGGTTTCAGACAAATGTCAAGTCCTCCGGACCATTTTCCGGAAGAACACCGTCTGAAACCGTGTCTCATTTCAACCCGTTATTCCATTTTCGGTTCCATCAGCATGATATCGAGATCGACATCCCCGGTGATGCCCGGAACCTTGCCTTCGCTTGTGTACTGCCAGATGCAGAAATCGAAGCGGTAGGAAACCTTTTCGCCGTAAAATGCGAACCAGAACGGATACTTGGAAAGCTCGTCGCGGTCATAGTTCATGATGGACCAGCGGGTGCTTGCGTAAACCATCGGCGTGTAACCGGCCTGCTCCACGCGCTCGCAGAATGCCTTCAGGCACTTCGTACGCTGCGCACGGCTGATCAGGTTGCCGCGTGCCGTCTTCTTCGTTTCGTACAGCTCGGTATCAATGACGAGCGGAAGCTTGATCTCCGTCCCGTACTGTTTTACCTTTTCAATCAGGTAATCCGCCTCTGCAATCGCCTCTTCTTCGGTGATCGCCTGCGTATAGAAGTATACGCCGATGTCCAGTCCGGCTTCGGCCGCTCCTTTGACATTCTGCTCGGCGAATTTGTCCGGCTCTAACGTTCCCTCGCCGATTCCGCGGTATCCGAGACGGATGATCGCAAAGTCGATTCCGGCCGCCTTCACCTGTTTCCAGTCAATGTCGCCGTGACTGTTGTTGTGATGTGAAATATCGATTCCCATCCTGGAAATCACATTGCCTTCATCGTCGCGCAATTCGCGGAAACCGTCATCCCGGATCAGCAGGTTATCCCAGTTGTATTCATGGTTTGAAACATTCTGGTACCGCGGCAGATAATACCGCCCCGTTCCGGTCGCGGAAAGCACAACCGGATTCTCGATCGGCTCTGCGGAAGGCTCGATGATCTTCGTGCTTTCGGGATCCTCATATTCAAATCCGACATAGGCGCCGAACCGCGGCTCAATGAACGCGAACCGTTCGCCCGACGGTACGATCACGCCGTCGATATAGCCGATGTACTCGCCCTGTCCGAGACATACCGGACTGGAAATCCGGTAGTATTCCGCTTCGCTGTCATAATTAATCTGGAATCCGGAAAATGCCACGTCGTGTGTCGTCGAATGGAAGGTAAATTCCGCGCTTCCGGCCTTCAGCTGTACATGGTCGCTTCCGATATCCTTCAGTTCGAAATACTGCGCCACAACCTTTTCAAAGTCCACCGAAACGGCCTCTTCCATCGTTTGCAGATTAATGAATCCGTAGGAGCGGTCGTCGTTTGCAAAAATCAGATATTCCACGCCGTTAAAACTGATCGGGGCCTTGGCCGCAACATCGAAAATATTGCGGATGGTAACATCATTCCGGCATTCCCTGCTCGTCTTTCCGTCCGAAAGAACGGAGGCGAAAATCTTCTCGCCGGTATCCGCCTGATCGGTCGTTCCCTCCACGATCGGGTACTCGTTTCTGGCACCGATCTTCATGCCGGTCGAATACTCGAACACGATATACTGCCAGCCGAGAATCGTCTCTAACTTTGCCGTGCAGTGCTTATATTCGTTATTGAATGCGGCAACGCGTTCCTCCGCGGAAGCAATCAGAAACATCCTCGTCGGAGCCGGCTCTTCGGGCTCCTCCTTCGGCTTACGGTTCCTCTCCCATATAAACACGCCTGCGGCGACCGCGGCAATCAGCAGAAGCAAAAATACCGATGCCAGGATGCGCCACTTTTTCATGCGTTTCTTCAGTTTTTCAATGAGTTCTTCCTGTTCCATATCCAATCCAATCCGTTGTATTTGGGTCAGAGACCCTCATAAAAGAGTATATGTGAAAAGTGCACATTATTCAAGTAAAAGAGGGGATTTTCACAAAATAAATCCGAAGAAACCCGCCAAAGAAAAACCGCATGCGGTTATCCGGAGGCCGCAACCGGTCTGCACTTTTTTCATTCAAAAAGCCACATGGCCGATATACCGAAAAGTACTTGACAAATCATGCCGGTCTGCTATAATCACGATAAGCAAAAGGCTTTGACGGGACATAGTACGATGGCACGAACCTACAGAGAGCAGCCGGACGGTGAGAGGCGCAGGGGACAACCTTCGGAATACCTCCCCGATGCTGCGCACCGAACGGAATCAAGTAGGCTGCGACGGCTGCGACCGTTATCCTGCAGGAGTATACGCTTAGGCCGTACTCGCTAAGGCATGGGATGTGAGTCCCCTGCGAAGAAAGGTGGTAACACGAGATCCCCCCTCGTCCTTTACATAGGACGGGGGTTTTTTGTTTCCGTGCGGCATAGCATTTTCCGGCAGCCGCGACATACCATTCCGTGAAGACGGAATTCCATCATCCATCAGGAGGTTTATGATGAAAATTTACGACGAATTGAAAGCCCGCGGCCTCATCGCGCAGGTCACGGACGAGCAGGTTGTGGCAGACCTGATCAACGAAGGAAAAGCAACCTTCTACATCGGATTTGACCCCACCGCTGACAGCCTTCATGTAGGACACTTTATGGCCCTGTGCCTGATGAAGCGTCTGCAGATGGCAGGAAACAAGCCGATTGCCCTTCTGGGCGGCGGCACCGGCATGATCGGCGACCCTTCGGGCAAGACCGACATGCGTAAGATGCTCACCAAAGAGCAGATCAACCACAATATCGAATGCTTCAAAAAGCAGATGGCCCGCTTCATTGATTTCAGCGACGGCAAGGCGATGATTGTGAACAATGCCGACTGGCTCCTTGACCTCAACTATGTTGAGCTGCTTCGCGAGGTAGGTCCTCATTTTTCGGTTAACCGTATGCTGACCGCAGAGTGCTACAAGCAGCGTATGGAGCGCGGACTTACGTTCCTGGAATTCAACTACATGATCATGCAGAGCTACGACTTCTACAGACTGTTCCAGGATTACGGCTGCAATCTGCAGTTCGGCGGCGACGACCAGTGGAGCAACATGCTCGGCGGCACGGAGCTGATTCGCAGAAAGCTCGGCAAGGACGCTTCCGCGATGACCATCACGCTTCTTCTCAACTCCGAGGGCAAGAAGATGGGCAAGACCGAGAAGGGTGCCGTATGGCTGGATCCGGAGAAAACCTCTCCGTTCGAGTTCTACCAGTACTGGAGAAACGTTGCGGACGCCGATGTTTTAAAGTGCATCCGCATGCTTACCTTCCTTCCGCTTGAGGAAATCGACAAGATGAGCGACTGGGAAGGCAGCCAGCTGAATACCGCGAAAGAAATTCTCGCATTCGAGCTTACCAAGCTCGTACACGGCGAAGAGGAAGCGCAGAAGGCACAGGATCAGGCAAAATCACTCTTCGGAGCCGGCAATGCCGAGGACGCTCCCGAGGCACCCCTTTGTGAGGAAGATTTCACGGACGGCGCAATCGACATCGTTTCCATCCTCGTAAAGGCAGGCCTCGCTCCTACCCGTTCCGAAGCAAGACGTAATGTCGAGCAGGGCGGCGTTTTAGTGGACGGCGAGAAGGTTAGCGACTTCAAGGCAACATTCACCAAGGACCAGTGCGCGGCCGGACTTCTCGTTAAGAGAGGCAAGAAGAACTTTAAGAAGGTAGTTTTGAAATAAAACCAAACTAACAACACCGTAAAAAAGGCTTCAGGGCATACCTGAAGCCTTTTTTCTGTTTCCAGGTATGCCACAACTCTTCCATTTGGTCACTATGGTATGCCTCAGGTGCCGCCGAAAACAGTCGCGGGGCATACCCACAGCACTAATCTGCTTCCCGGGTATGCCCCCTTCGTTTCATTTAACCATTTAGGCGTGTCTTAAGGCAAGCAAATCACAGCGACGGGGCATACCCAAAGCACTATATCTGCTTCTCGGTATGCCCCAAACCAATAATCAAGTCCGACAGAGGCAGACAGCCAGGCAAAATTTGAGGCAGAACCCCAAGCGCAAAAACCCCGGGGCAGGTTCTTACCTGCTCCGGGGAGACTAAGCGAAATCACAGGGAACAATTACAGTACATAGAACACGATTCCGAAAAACTGCAGCAGGCATCCCACGATTACGAAGATGTGGAATACGCTGTGGAAATATCTTACCTTCGGTCCGAGCGCATACAGGATGGCACCGAGGGAGAAGGAGATGCCGCCCATCAGAATCCAGAAGAATCCCTTCCAGGTGATTACTTCGATGACCGGCTTTACGCAAGCGATGATCGCCCATCCCATGGTCAGATACAGGACGAATGTAGGCTTGTCAAAACGGTCCAGATCAATTGATTTCAGTACACAGGCAAATATGCAGCAGCCCCATTCGATTCCGAACACGGTCCATGCCAGAACCGGATACTCGGGGCGAAGCGCCGCAAGCAGGATCGGTGTGTACGTGCCGGCAATCAGGAAATAAATATCACAGTGGTCTATGACTCGCATGACCTGCTTGCCCATATTCTCATGCAGTCCGTGATAGACCGACGAAACCGTGAACATGATAATCATCGCGCCACCGTAAATCGCTGCAGTAACTACTGCCCAGGCGTTGTGATGATGGGCCCCCATGATCACACAGAGAACGGTGATGGCAATTGCAATCGCACCGCCGACAATGTGTGTCACCATGTTGAATATTTCTTCGCCTCTCGTATAATCGGGAAGCGCTCTCTCCCGTAAAGGTGTTCTTTTCATACTGTCTCATCCCCTTACTCAACAAAATAACTATGACATGTAGTTTTCATTACTACATGTCATAGTTTATCATTTCTTTTCGAAAAATGCAACCCTTCCGGCGCATTTAACAGTCTTTTCACACTTCCGAAACGTCTACTTCGTGTACGTCGTCTTGACCGTAACTCCCTGCAGCCGTCCGATCTTTCCGGAAAGTGCGGCAATGGAATCCTGCGGCGCGTCGATGGCAATGCTGATAATCGCCACGTGTTTCGGGCGGTAAGGGATTCCCATGCGGCCGATAATATACTGTCCGTATTCATGAAGCAGTGCGTTCAGCTGTTTTACCGAATCCGAAGGATGTCCTTCCGATTCCTCGACAAGAATACTCATCAATGCAACTCTTGTTTCCATAATCCTCCTTCCGGGTTTTCCCGCCATAAAGAAACTCCTTCCGGGTCTTTCCCCGCCACAAAGAAACTCCTTCCGGATCTTTCCCGATAGCCGAAAAGAAAAGGGACTGTACCGGGTACAGCCCCTTATGTCCGATTAAGAGATTGAAGCGGCCGTGATCGTGATAAGGTCCTCTGCCTCAAGCGTGGACAAAGCTTTATCATCCGGGTCCTTCAGTTTTACAACACGCGTCGCGTGATTGGTAATTGCCTTTTCAAGGAAGTTACGGGCTTCACGGGCATTTGCGAAATCCTCCGCCTTGCTCTCGATGCGTTCCTTGAAGTAATTCACGGCAACGTCACGGGCCTCGGAGCTCATCGTATAATCCTTGGATTTGCACATACCTTCGAGAATCTGAATCAGCTCCTCTGCGGTATAATCGTCGAAACGGATGTATTTGTTAAAACGTGATTTCAAACCGGGGTTCGATTCGATGAACTGCTCCATCGGTCCGGTGTAGCCCGCTACGATAACAACGAGACGGTCACGATTGTCTTCCATCGATTTAAGAAGAGTATCAACCGCTTCCTGTCCGAAGTCATTCTCGCCCTTGCCGACATTTAAGGTGTATGCCTCATCGATGAAGAGCACGCCGTCCATCGCCTTGTCGATTACTTCCTGCGTCTTGATCGCGGTCTGTCCGACATATCCGCAAACCAGTCCGCCACGGTCAACTTCCACCAGCTGTCCGCCCGAGAGAACCCCGAGCCCGCGGTAGATCTTCGAAAGCATTCTCGCAACCGTTGTCTTACCGGTACCGGGGTTGCCGAAGAAAACCATATGCTTACTGATATCCGCCGACTTCATGCCCTTTTCCTCACGCATCTTCTGCACGCGGATCAGGTCAACCAGTGAAGCAATATCCGACTTAACGCTTTCAAGACCCACCAGGGAGTTCAGCTCCTCCAAAATCTTGTCGACGCTTTCGTCGTTCTTGATATCCACCGCCTTCGCTTTCGATTTCGTCTGCTTGGGCCGGTAAATCTTAAACTGGTTCGTGTAGAACACACCGTATTCTTTTAAGAAGGTATCGAGCATCTGCGTATACTGGCTCATACGCGCAACCTGCTTCTCGTCCATCGTCTCCTGAACGGACAGGATCACCTGGCCGAACGCCTTATAGGTATCAACAAGAATCTGGGCGTTCTGGGATTTGTTCGGGTCATGCGGAATCTTCTTACCCGCATCGGCCAGAATGAAATACTTCAGTGCCTTCGGTCTTGTTGAGCCAAATGTGCTGTTCGGATCGTTCAGCTGCGCACGGATGGTACGCATCTCGCTGACCGTAAACGTCAGATTCAGATAGTCATGAATCAGGCTCTGCTCTTCCTGTGTGATGACGCCGTCCGCATCCTCAAGGAAAATGGCAAACTGCGCAAGTTCCTGGTGAAGCAGTGTCTTCAGGGTTGTCCCGAGACACAGCACGGCGCCGACGTTGTATCTGCTGATGGTCGCGCAGATTTCATCGCACAGGGCTATCAGTTCTTTTACACTCTTTTCGCTTGTATCGCTCAAAGGGGTTTCCTCCGGTAATCAGGTTAGTTCAGCACTCTGACTTTCAGAACGCCTTCAACAGCCTTGATGCGGCTGATCATCGAATCGGTAATCGTTCCGCAAACATCAAGTACGCTGTATGCAAAATCGCCGCGGCTCTTGTTGTACATGTTCTCAATATTGAGACCTGCAACCGCGCCCGTAAACTGGCTCAGAACATTCGGGATGTTTCTGTGCAGGATGCAGATACGGCTCTCCACACGGCATACGCCTGCATCGAGGGTCGGGAAGTTCACGGAATTGATAATGTTTCCGTTCTCCACGAATTCGCGGAGTTCCTTGACTGCCATCTTTGCGCAGTTATCCTCGGACTCTTCAGTGGAAGCGCCGAGATGCGGGATTGCGATAACACCCTTCATGCCTGCGGTGCGGG
>CAMIWE010000043.1 GCA_946402335.1 uncultured Lachnoclostridium sp. | reverse complement strand
ATCGTATGCATACGGTTCTCGGCCTCGTCGAAAACCTTGCTGTATTTGGATTCGAATACTTCGTCGGTAACTTCCATTTCGTTCAGACCGAACTTCTCGCTGATTTTCTGGCCGATGCCGGTGTTGAGATCGTGGAAACTCGGCAGGCAGTGCAAAAAGATAGCGTCGTCCGCTGCATTCTCCATGCACTTCATGTTTACCTGGTAAGGAAGCAGGTCATGGATACGCTCGTTCCAAACCTCGTCGGGCTCGCCCATGGATACCCATACATCGGTGGAAATAACATCGGCGTCCTTTGTGCCTTCCATCACGTCCTCGGTAAATGTGAGGATCGCGCCGAACTGCTTCGCATAGCCTTCGCAAACCTTGCGGAGCTCTTCGTTCGGCCAGTATTTCTTCGGCGCGCAGCATACAAAATGAAGTCCGAGCTTGCTGCAGACGATCATCAGGGAATTGCCGGTATTGTAGCGCGCATCTCCGAGGTAGGCAAACTTAATGCCCTTAAGACGGCCGAAATGATCCCGTACGGTCAGCATGTCGGCAAGCATCTGTGTCGGATGATACTCGTTCGTCAGTCCGTTCCATACCGGAACGCCCGAATACTTCGCAAGCGTCTCAACGATTTCCTGGCCGTAGCCACGGTACTCGATGCCGTCGAACATTCTGCCGAGCACGCGTGCGGTATCGGCAATGCTTTCCTTCTTGCCGATCTGGGATGCGGACGGATCCAGATACGTCGTTCCCATGCCGAGGTCATGCGCGGCAACTTCAAAGGAGCAGCGCGTTCTCGTGCTGGTCTTCTCGAAAATAAGCGCGATATTCTTGCCCTCGCAGCCGGTTACGCGGATACGGTTCTTCTTTCTTCTGCGTAATTCCTCAGCCAGATCGAGAAACTCGATAATCTCCTCCGGCGTATAATCTTTCAGTGTTAAAAACGATCTTCCTTTGATGTTCATACTGTCGTTCCTCCTGCTTTAATATTCCACCTTCAGAAGCGTCAACCCGTGTGCCGGGGCCGTCGGGCCTGCCAGCTCGCGGTTCGCTCCCGCAAGGATTTCTTTCATTTCTTCGGGCTTTCTTGTCCCTTCGCCGACCTCGATCAGCGTTCCCGTCAGGATCCTTACCATGTTCGGCAGAAATCCGTTTCCGGAAAATGCGAACGTTATCTCCGGGAACACCGCGTCCCCTTCGGTTCGCTTTCCTTCCGTTACGGTAATCCCGTAAACCGATCGGACGGTTGACTTCTTGTAATGCCGGTTTCCGAGAAAACTCTTAAAATCATGCTCGCCGATCAAATACTCCGCGGCCTTTCGCATGGCCGCAAGGTCTAACGGCTGCGGATGCCAGAGCACATACTGTCTGCCGAACACCGGTCGGACTTCTCCGGTAACGATGCGGTAGCAGTACGTCTTCCGTTTCGCGTTGAGCCGCGCATGGAACCGGGCGTCCGTAATCCTGCAGTCGGTCACGACGATATCCTTCGGAAGGAAGGCGTTCATCTTCTCCATGACCTTTGCGGGACCGAGGTCCGTCTGTACCCCGAAACTTGCCACCTGTCCGACGGCATGAACGCCTGCATCGGTCCGCCCGGAGCCCTGGATCTCCACTTCCTGCTCGAACAGTTTCGAAAGCATCACTTCCACCCTGCCCTGTATTGTATTGTCGGTATTTCCCTGCTTCTGCCAGCCGTCATAGCGGCTTCCGTCATACTGCAGGGTTACGCGGAAATGTTTCATGTCACTAAATCGCAGGCCCGAAAGCGTCCGATGACGTGCCTGCTGCGGCATCGGAAAAGCCGGACCGTGAACCGGCTTTCTACAATAGCAAATAAAAAGACATCTTACATCATAGCACATTTTCCGGGGCAAGGCAAGACAACGATTCTTTCCGGAAAATCCGAAAGCCGCGCCTTCTGTGAAAAAGTGTGAATCTTTTTTGCAAATAACGGGAAGCGCCTTTACACTCTTTTGAAAAACCGATATAATGCAAGGTAAGCGGTGAAACCGCTTTATTCCTGGTATTTTCCGTAAGCAGAGGCATAGAAATGGTGTTTGCGCGTTATCAAAACCCGTTCGCCGGCAGAAAAAGCCGGCACGAGATCAAAATCCTTCTGACGTATCCGCAATATGTGGAACTGCGCGCAAGGATCAGCGGGATCATGACGCCCGACCCGCATATGCCCGGCCCGGAGGGGTATCTGATCCGCAGCGTCTATCTGGATACGGCGAAGAACGATGCCTATTACGAGAAAGACAGCGGCGTGCAGCACCGGAACAAGTACCGGATCCGTGCCTATAACGGCGACGACTCCTTTATCATGCTTGAGAATAAGGAGAAGATTGACGACCGGATCTTAAAGACCGGCGCCTGGATTACAAGGGCGGATTATGACGCCGTTCTGCAAGGCGACTTTTCGGTACTTTCGGCTTACGACAATCCGCTTTGTAAGGAAGTTTACAGCCTGCATTCCGCGCAGGGGCTTACGCCGAAGGTAATCGTCGAATACTACCGCGAGGCGTTTACGCATCCGCTTTCGATGGTGCGCGTGACCTTTGACCGCTGTATCGCTGCCGGCACGAATACCCTTGATATGTTTGACGGGAAGCTGTATACCTCTCCCGTCTTCCAAAAACGGGAGGTCATTCTCGAAGTCAAATACGACGACGCGTTTCCGATGTATCTGAAACAGCTTTTAACCAACCGGGGCACGAAACTGGCCGTTTCCAAATTCGTCCTGTGCAGTGACCATTTAAAGAGCAACTATATTATCTTACGATAAGGAGCATCCCCATGTCCGACTATGTAAACGAAATCAAAAAACTGATGGGCCAGGCCGATTCCCTGAGCAGCACAACTCCTGCCCAGATCGTGGCCTGCCTCACATTTACCGTACTCTGCGCGGCAATCATCTACTGCGTATACCGCTTCTTCTACCGCGGCGCATGCTACAGTGAAAACTTTGCCGTGCTGCTTGTGCTTGTAACGATTGTCACGGCAATGATCATCTTAACGATCAGTTCGAACGTCGGCCTGGCCCTCGGAACGATCGGTGCATTGAGCATCATCCGTTTCCGTTCCGCAATCAAGGATCCGCTTGATGTCGGCTTTCTGTTCTGGGCCGTCGTGGTCGGTCTTACAACCGGCGCGGGAATGGTTCCTTTCGCCGTGATCGGCACCGTTTTCATTGCCGTCGTTTACATTCTGATGATCTTTCTTCGTACACGAAAGGGAACCTATCTTCTTGTCGTACGCTACACGGACGAGGCTTCGGACGAAGTAAAACGTATCGTTTCCGGCCTCAAGGGACGTCTTAAGAACAAAACCCAATACAAAGAAGAAACCGAACTCACCGTTCAGATCCGATTCCGCGGCACCGATACTCCGTTTCTTAAGGAACTTCTTTCCTTAAAGGGCGTAAGCAGCGCGGTTCTGGTGGAATTTACCGGCGAGTGATCAAAGCATTCCGGGGGGGAAATGCCATTCCATTTACTTAGGAGGAGGACTTATGGAACATAAATCCAACAAAACACCGCTGATCATCGGGCTCTCCATGTTTGCGATCGTAATCGTTTTAGTGATTCTTTCCGGCAAACTGAGCCGTAAGGAGCCCGAACCCGTTCCGACCATCGACGCCACGCCGGAGCCGACGGCTCCCGTTCCGCCTTCCCCGCATACGCCGGAGAAGGACTATACGGACGATTCCTTCACCTTTACTGATGAGATGGGCGACGTGGTACTCTCCCATAACAGTTATTTCTATAATCAGGACATTACCCTTAAGATTTATTCCCGCAAAGGCGGAACGATCCGCTATACGCTGGACGGCTCCCGCCCGGGTGACAAATCTTCCGTTTATTCTGCGGAGAAAGGTATCTCGCTTACCGCAGGCCGCGGAACCGATCCCAAGGTTTATACCGTCCATGCGCTTGTAACCTATGACGACGGCTCCAAATCGGACGAGATCATCCACAGTTATCTGCTCGGCAAATCGGTCGACAAGCGTTACGAGAACCTGCTGATCTTCTGTATCAGCGGCGACCCGAACGACCTTACCGCCGCGCCGGACGGAATCTTTTTCGGATTGAATTACGAGCAGCGCGGACGCGCAAGCGAGCGTCCCGTATATGTTGAAGTGATCAACCGTTCGGGCTCCCTGATCAACGCCCAGAAGCTCGGTGTCCGCGTAAACGGCGGATACAACCGCCAGAATTCCCAAAAGTCCATGAAGTTCTTCGCCCGGAAGAGTTATTCGCCGGAGTCCGGAACTTCCTACCTGAACTGCTTCGACCTTCTGGCCGAAGACGGTACGCAGATCGTGCGGTATGACAAATTCGTCCTCCGTGCAGGCGGCAACGACTTCCGTTTCGCCTTCTGCCGTGACGAGCTGAACCAGATGCTTGCAAAGGATGCGGGCTTCTCCGATTATGAGCCCGTCTTCCCCGCCGTTGCCTATATGAACGGCTCCTATTTCGGATACTTCTGGGTTCACGGTTCCTATTGTGATGAGTTCTTCAAACGCCGCTACGGTCCTTCTCCCGCCGAGCAGGCTTCCGCAGACGGAAAGTTTGAAGAGGGTGAGTTCATCATCATCAAGGGAAGCGATACGAACAAAAAGCCGGACGAAGATGCCGACGCCCTTGAGGAACAGATGGTTGAGGAATACAACAAGGCCTATGCCGAATTTGCCTCAAAGAATCTGAAAAACGATGCGGAATACCAGAAGCTGTGCCGGTTCATGGATGTCGAAAACTACCTTGACTATATGGCTTACAGCATTTATCTGTGCAACAAAGACTGGCCGGACAACAACGTCATGTGCTACCGCTACGTTCCCGCCGAGGGAGAAGCCTACGGCGAAGGCGTATACGACGGACGCTGGCGCCACCTGCTGCACGACCTCGACTATACCCTCGGCCTGTACGGCCAGGATGAGGTTCTGAACTCCTATGATACGTTAAAGCATGTCCTGACACTGGACGGCAAACGCCACTCCGACCTGTTCGAAGCCCTGATGGAGCGTTCGGACTGCAGGGAGTACTTCATCAAAAAATCGCTTGATTACGGCGCCGGAGCGCTTTCCTACTCCTCCATTGCCTCGAAGCTTGCGACGATCACAAACAGCCGCACCCGCGAGATGGATTACTATTATGATTATCTGACCTCCTTAAGAGGCGAAGACGTTTCCTGGATCAATAAGAACCAGCTGGCCGGCCACCTCGAGGAGATTACGCAGTTTGCTTCCCGCCGTGCGGAACGTTCCGCCGATTACCTGAAATACAACTTCGGTCTGAAGGGCACCCGTTACAATCTGGTTGTTACCGGAACCGAGGGCGCATGCATCCGCGTGAACAGTTATCTGACCAAGGACGGAGCAAAGCTTGCGGGCGTATACTTTACCGATTACGCCACCGTGATTTCCCCGGAATGCAGACTCGGCAAAGATTTCTATTACTGGGAAGTGAACGGCAAGCGTGTCGAAAGCAAAACCCTGAGCATCACCGCAAAAGACGTCGTTGACGGCAAAGTAGAGGTTGTCCTTCATATCAAGGACGCCCCGATGGACCACTTGATCATTTCCGGTTTCAGTTCGCGTGATTCCGACTTCGTTACGATTCAGAACCTCACGGCTGACACGGTTTCCTTAAGCGGTTATATTCTTTCGGACGGAACCTATGAATATGCGTTTGAGGGCGGCGACTCGATTGCCGCAGGAGAAAGCATTACCGTTTACGGGGAAAATGCGAAGTCCGTTCCCCAAGACTCCCGCAAAGCCGCTTTCAAGCTTGCCGAAGGCGAAACCATCCTGTTGAAAGATGCTTCCGGCAAAGAAACCGATTCCGTCACGGTACCGAATTCCCACAGCGGATTTGTCTTTAAGAGAAACCTCTTCACCAACCGGTTTGAAGAGCTTTATCCGTATTCGGAATAAGATTCTCCGCCGTATATAAAAACAATAAGAGCAGCCTGTTCTTCTGCATAATGCAGTAGAACAAAGCTGCTCTTTCTTTCGTCTCAATATTCTGTCCGTCCGATGACGGAACTTCGCGGATTATTCCGCTTTCGCGTTATCAAGAATAAACTTCAATGCCATATCAAACAGCATGCTGCGACGGATGCGGTCCTTCGTGTAATCCTGTTCGAATTTGTCACGTTCCGTATAGCCGTACCGGGACATGTAAGCATCGATCAGGGAGTTGTACGTCTCGTCCGTAAGCGTGATCTTCTCTTTGGCAACGATCTCGTTCAGAACGATTTCCTCTTTTACGGTTTCCTCTGCGGAAGCCTTCATCTCCGCGTAAAACTCCTGTAACGACTTGCTGTATCCGCTCTTTACGACGAAGTCCTCAAGGGACAAGCCGCTCTGGCTGGCCATCGACGTATAATACTTCAAAAGATCCTCGTAAGCGGAATCGATTCTCTGCTGGTCCATCTTGTCAAAGGTCGTTGTGGAAACAATCTTCGAGAGCAGTTCGTTCTTGACCTGCGTGTTGAAGTTCGCCTGCTTCTGGGCAAGCAGATATTCCCTTGCGTAATCCTTATATTCCCGGATGGTCTTGATCTTTCCTTCGGTGTAATCCTCGATCAGCGCGTCGTTCAGTTCGGGAACGATCTTGTTCTCAATCGCATTGATCTTTACGGTAAAGGTAACATTCTTTCCGGCAAAGTCCGTGTAGTACTGCTCCGGGAACGTCAGCTTCAGTTCCACGGTATCGCCGACTTTCTTTCCGACCAGTCCGTCCTCAAAACCCGGGATATAGTTGCCGGAGCCGATTTCCAGGTGTGCGCCCTTCGTAGTACCGCCCTCAAAGGGTTCCGTCTGTCCCTCAAGGACACCGGTATAATCGATATTCACGATATCGCCCTTGCGGATTGCCTTCTCCGCGCGGCTCTCGTCAACCTCGTACTTCACATAACTGTTCTGAAGGCTGTTCAGAAGCGCGGTCAGGTCCTCTTCCGATACGGTAATCTCTTCGTTCTTGTACGAAAGCCCCTTGTACTCTCCGAGTTTGAATCTGGACTCGCGGTCGCCGCAGCCGGTAAGGCAGACAAGCATAACGCAGACAGCCAAAATCATAAGAATTCTTTTCTTCATGGTTCCTCCGGGATGATGTCATCCCTTTCCTTTCTTTTTCATCTCTTTTTTCAATCTATCGTAAATCCGATAAACTTCTTCGTCCGTGCTGATCCCGATGGATTCGAGAAAGAACAGCGTAGCGCCGGTTACCATCTCCGCCCCGGCAATACCGTCCCTGAGTGCCGTTTCACGAATCACCGGAAGCGGAGGGGTCGGAATATGATCCCGGAACGGTTCCGAAAAATCTGCAATGAAAACGGCCAGTTCCATCGGATGCTCACACATTTCCATCGAACCGTTGCAATGGTTGCCGATTGCCCGAAGCATTTC
This sequence comes from uncultured Lachnoclostridium sp., assembly GCA_946402335.1. Classification (GTDB taxonomy): domain Bacteria; phylum Bacillota; class Clostridia; order Lachnospirales; family Lachnospiraceae; genus ISDg. Next base: position 13,124 of record CAMIWE010000043.1, on the reverse strand, counting down.
CGCATCGCGGATGCCGTACCGTTCCCTTGCAAGTATGCGGCCTGCCGGTCCGTGCAAAATGCCCTTGATGGCCCATACCGCATCCCGAAGCTTCACCCGGTGTTTTCTGAGATAGGCTTCCGTCTCTTCCTCGCTCATATTCTTCGCGCAGTCATGCAACAGTCCCGCAAGCAGCGTCTTTCTGACAAGCGTCTTTGATTCCGGCTCCTGCAGGCGTCCCTCTTTAGAAAGCCATTCCGCCATCATATTGGCGGCGTGGAACGCAACGCCCTTCGAATGATTAAGCCGGTGCGCGGAAATGGTTCCCGCAAGCTTTTCGCTCAGCTCCCGGTAACGCTTAAGTCCTTCTTTTCGGATTGCCGTCGGCTCGCAGCCATACAATCCGAACCGGTGAATGTAAGCATCGGTTCCCGCGGCAAGTCCCGGATGGGGATCCTTTCTTTTTTGTATCGTCTCACGAATCTGCGTCGAAGACACATCCGTAAACGGTACCGAAAGCGCCCGGAAGGCTCCTCCGAACTCTTCGTTTCTTTTTGCAAGCAGTTCCTGAAAATGCGCCTCGTCCGTGCTTCTTACCGCAACCAGGATCGTTGCCAGGGATGCAATCGTCTTCGGCTCATGCCAGGTTACGAAATCCCTAAGAGAATCCTCGCCGATGATGTAATAAAGCGTATCGTCGGGGTGTCTCTCGTGTAAAAGCGTCAGCGTGTCGGACGTATACGATACGCCCTCGCGCTCGAACTCCGTCAGGTCCAGTTCGATTCCTTCCCCGACCGGCAGCGCCAGGCTGATCATCATCAGCCGGTGCACGTCCTCGGTAACCGCTTTCGTCTGCTTGTGCGGCGGAATGCGTGCCGGCATGATCCGGACCATATCGAGCCCGAACTGTTGCTTTGCCGCCCGGGCAATCGCCAGATGTCCCAGATGGAACGGATCGAATGTCCCTCCGAATATGCCGACTTTCATGTCTTCCTCCCGCAAAAATTTCAGGATACTGCCCCATTATATCACTTGACAAAGATTTTTTCTACTATTATTATAAGTCCGTTTGATGAGCAAAGATTGACTGGAAACGGCAGCTGTTCCGCCACCGCGCGGAGCATCCGGGATGCGCGCCGCGCACAGAAAGAAGAAAAATGAGTGATACGTTAAAAGAAAACAAAATGGGCGTCATGCCCGTCAACAAACTGCTTGTAACCATGGCCGTACCGATGGTTCTCTCGATGCTGATGCAGGCCCTTTACAATGTTGTCGACAGCATCTTCGTCGGCCGGTTTGACCAGAATGCGCTGTCGGCGGTAACGATGGCATTTCCCGCACAGACTTTGATGATCGCGCTGGCCGCAGGTACCGGCGTCGGCGTAAATGCCCTGCTGTCCTACAGTCTCGGTAAGAAAGACTTTACCGCAGCCAACAAGGCAGCTACCCACGGAATCTTCCTTGCCGCATGCTGTGCGGTCCTGTTCTGCATTCTCGGCCTGACGCTTTCGGAGTCGTTCTACCGCTGGCAGATATCCGCGAAAGAATTCCGCGAGAATCCGGAAACCTGCGCGCAGATCATCCGTTACGGCCGGGATTACCTGAGCGTCGTTACGATCTTCAGCCTCGGAATCTTCCAGCAGGTTGCCTTAGAGCGTCTGCTGCAGTCCACCGGAAAGACCTTTTATGCGATGATCACGCAGACATCCGGCGCGATTTTAAACATCTTTCTTGATTACATCCTCGTGTTCGGCAAGCTCGGCTTTGCCCCGCTTGGCGCCAAAGGTGCCGCAATCGCAACCGTTATCGGACAGTGGACGGCCATGTGCCTGGCATTTGTCTTAAATATCCGTAAGAACAAGGAAATCAGTCTTTCCTTCCGGGGATTCCGTATTGACTGGGCCGTTGTACGCACCATCTACCGTGTCGGTCTTCCGAGTATTATCATGCAGGCGATCTCGTCGGTTGTGACATTTGTCCTCAATAAGCTTCTAAACGGTTTCTCGCAGGTCGCGGTCAATGCGTTCGGCATTTACTTCAAACTGCAGAGTTTCATCTTCATGCCGGTATTCGGCGTAAACAACGGAATGGTTCCGATCATCGCCTACAACTACGGCGCCCGCCACAAGAAGCGTATCTTTGATACGATGAAGCTTAGTTACCTGATCGCGGGAAGCATCATGGCGGTCGGAACGATCGTCTTCATGATCATCCCGAAGCCGCTGCTGTCGCTCTTCTGTAAGCCCGAAGCACTTGACGAGCTGGCCCGTTACGGTGTTCCGTGCCTAAGGATCATCAGCTGGCATTTCGTCGTCGCCGCATTTTCCATCATCACCATCTCGGTGTTCCAGGCGCTCGGAAACGGCTTCTACAGCATGATCGTATCGTTATGCCGCCAGCTCGTTATCCTGCTGCCGGTAGCGCTCTTTATGGGCCTTGTGATGAAAAATGTGGACCTCGTATGGCTCAGCTATCCGATTGCGGAAATTGCCTCTGCTTCCATGTGCGTCTTCTTCCTTACAAGGATTTATAAGAAAAATCTGAAGGACTTGCCGGATTGATAAAATGAAACGAAACGCTCCCTCCGCCCGACGGTTCCCGGAATCCCGGGAACCGTCAAAGCGGGGAGAGCGTTTTTTTGTTGCTATAATTGCTTCTTCTGAATGAGGGCGATTCCGCCTGCCGTGCATAAAACGATGCTTACAATTACGATCACGAACGGTACCGTGAAATCGGACGGCACCGAGCCGCCCTGCATCAATCCGAGACCGCCCGTTAATGCGGTCGGAAGTTTCGGCGCGAGCTTCGGTACGAACTCCACGAAGGAGCATAGGAAGAACACGCCGCCGACGCCCAAAAGCACCTGCATGGTCGTTTCGGCAAATGACGAGAACAGCCCGAGTATCGCAAGCAGCCAGAGCCCGTAAAGCCAGTACATGCCGACACTTATTGCAACATGCTTGAGGTCTCCGTTCCCCCAGTAAAAGTCACTGTAGAAATAGAATACGCCGAAATAAAGGATGTATCCGGCGGTCCACACAAGCGCCGCGGAAAGCATCTTCGATACGAAGATACTCGTACGGGATAAACCCTTGGTCACAAGCGGGATCAGCGTATGTTTCTGGTACTCGGTCGTAAAGGACCCAGACCAGAGGATCAGGAACACAATCAGCGGAATGTCAATGTTCTTAAAATACTGCCCCCATGCATCCCAAATGTCGGATTCCGTCTTGTCGATTGCGAAACCGGGCATCTGGTCGGCAACCATTTCAAGGAGCAACGGGGTCAGCTTGGCAGTTACAACACCGAGCACCGCAAAGAGCAGGAACAGAATTCCCATCACAAATATCCTCTTGCGCCGCATATGCTCGGTCATTTCTTTTCGAAAGAATGCACTCATACGCCGCTCACCTCCGTTTCCGTACCCGAAGGTGTTTCCTTTGTTACCGAAAGGAACAGGTCTTCAAGCGTGGCTTCCGCCCACTCGGCTCCTCGGATCGCGATATCCCGGTCCGCAATGTAGGAAAGCACCTGCCGGAAGTCTTCGCGGCTTCCTTTCCTCCACCGTAGCACGTTCTCCTGTCCGACGATTTCCGCTTCCTCGAATTTCGGAAAATGTGCCTGCAGCGCTTCCATCTCCCCGCGGCCGGAAGCACTTACGAGAAAATCGTTACCGTTTTTACGCGCGTGGAGCTCCTCCATCGTTCCTGTAAGGACAATCTCTCCGTTATGCAGAATAGCCGCGCGGTCGCAGATCCGCTCCACATCCGAAAGAATATGGGTGGAGAACAGCACGGTCGTCTGCACCTTTGCCGCCTGCAAAGCATCGAGGATCTCTTTCCGCCCGGTTGGATCCAGAGCGGAGGTCGGCTCGTCGCAGATCAGAAGCTTCGGTTTATGAAGCAAGGCCTGCGCGATTCCGAGACGCTGCTTCATTCCGCGGGAGAATCCTTTGATGCGGTGCTTCTCGTCGGCAAGCCCGACCATTTTAAGCATTTCTTCAATCCGCTCCTTGCGCTCGCCGGCGGGAACTCCGGCAATTTCCGCGCAAAGCCGCAGATACTCTCGTGTCGTCATGTAATCATAAAACTCCGGCACATCCGGAAGGTACCCGACCATACGGTTCGTCTTCGTATTTCCGTAAGTAACCTTTTCTCCGAACACCGTGATTACGCCTTCATCCTGCTGAAGCAGTCCGAGGATTGTCTTCATCGTTGTCGTCTTGCCGGCACCATTCTGTCCGATAAACCCGAAGACGCTGTTCTCGGGCACGGAAAAGGAGACTCCTTTCAGAACCTCCTTTGTCCCGAAACGCTTCTTCAAGCCTTCCACCTGTAATGCGTTACTCATATTGTTTTCCTTTGACTATAATCGTGATAATGAATACCAGGTTTCCGACGACAAGCGCTCCAATCGCGCCAATCCAGAACCACATCGGAAGCTTTGTTTCGAAAGCCGACATCAGGACAAATGCGCAGAGCATCGCCGAGATGAGCAGCTGATCAAATTCAAGCATGTACTTCGCAAGACGGTACACGATAAAACTGTTGTTATCGGTAATCTTAACCGGAATATTCCACATGCTCGGATGATGTGAAATAACACACATCAGGAGTATCATTGCCACTGCAAGCCCCAGAATAACAAACAGGAGCTTTTTGCTTCCGGTTCCGTCCTGTGTCCCGTCTAAGGTATAATGAATTCCGATCTGGTCCGGGATCTCGCTCCAGCGGGCTAAAACCAGTACCGCGGAAACAAAACACATGACGAAGGGAGCGAACAGCGCTGCCCAGTCGAAAGCATTATTCTTAATCTTCATGTTACTCGTCCTCTTTTCCGATCACGAAATACAAAATCGGTCCGATAAACTGCATACCGACGATTGCGACCACGTTCCAAAGTGCGCGTGACCCGCGCTTATAGTTCTCGTGGGTATTAATGTGCCAAAGCGTATATGCCAACAGACCCAGCTCAATGATAACAAGCGGGATCAGAAGCGGCAGGAAATCTTTAATCTTCTCCAGATCAGCTGCTGACATTATCATGTCTCCTTTTCTAAATCCATAATAACATGTGTTTCACGGGGCTAAACATTAAGGTCCGGCGGTACATCAATCTCCGTCCCGACATAAGCCCCGTTCTTCTTTCTCTGTCTCACACATTCCGAAAGGAGATATTCTATCTGTCCGTTTACCGACCGGAAATCATCCTCCGCCCATGCCGCAATGGCATCGTACAATTTCTCCGACAGTCTGAGCGGAACCTGTTTCTTCTCTGCCATTGTCTTCTCCTTTCCGAAGGCTCCGTGCCTTCCATGGGTTCGGTATCATGCCGGGGACGTTTCCGCCCCCGGCCGTTAACAATCCTTTAGTACAGGCTGCCGGAATTTACTACCGGCTGTGCGTCATGGTTACCGCAGAGCACTACGAGAAGGTTGGAAACCATAGCGGCCTTCCGCTCTTCATCGAGATTTACCATCTTGGTCTCATTCAGGCGCTCAAGCGCCATCTCAACCATACCTACGGCGCCGTCTACGATCATCTTTCTGGCATCGATGATCGCGGATGCCTGCTGACGCTGCAGCATTGCGGCTGCAATTTCAGGTGCATATGCAAGGTAGGTGATTCTTGCCTCAATGATCCGCAGTCCGGCAATCTGAACACGCTTCTGGATTTCCTGACGGATCCGCTCCGCAACTACTTCGCTGGATCCGCGAAGGCTTCCTTCATCGGCTACGCCGTCACCGGTCGTATCAACGCCTTCCGCCACATCGTAAGGATAGATGCGGACGATGTTACGAAGCGCGGTATCGCACTGCAGGGAAAGATACTCTTTATAGTTGTGTACATTGAATACTGCCATAGCGGTATCATCAATACACCAGGTAACCGCCATTCCGATCTCTACGGGAGTACCGAGACGATCGTTGATCTTCTGACGGTTGTTGTTGAGAGTTAAAAGCTTCAGGGAGAGCTTATTGCTCGGCATCGAAGCATAGGTTCCGGGCTGGCCGGTGAGAGGGCTTATCGCGCTCTTTACGTCACCGCTCTGGTTCAGCTCGGTCTTAGCAGCCGGGTTTACCGAAGAGCAGAACGGGTTAACCGCGTAGAAACCTTCCCCCTTCAGGGTGCCGTAGTATTTACCGAAGAGGGTCAGTACCAGAGCCTCCTGCGGTTTCAGAACCTTCAGCCCGAGAAGGAAGAACCATCCGATTGACATCCATACGGCTCCGATTGCGATTGCTACCGGCTCCCCGGTCAGACATCCGCAGATCGCCGCAATGTACAGAACGCACACCCACAGCAGACGAAGCATACCGTTCTTCTTGTTGGTTAACACTTTTTCTTTCATAACAATACCCCTTTCAATGGTTGTACGAAACTTGAAATGCACACGCCGGCATTTCGGTTTGATATCGATTTGATATCGTTGAGATAGTAATATCATATTTGTCGGCAAATGTCAAGTGGTGAATGTAAATATTTTTTACTTTTATGCGTAAGCCGGTCCGAAGACCGCAAAGAAGCCCCGAAGGATTCTCCTCCGGGGCTTGTTCTCTTCTTACATTACCGATTCGGTCGCGAGCCTTACGCATTCGTAGGCTCCGTTATAGTCGCCGTTCTGTTTCATCTCATTAATGCGCCGGCAAATGTGAATGAATAATTCCTTATCGGCGAGGAACCGGTCAATCATGTCATTTGCCGCGGCATCGGTTTCACACTCGAAGGTCCCGTCACCGGCCTCCTGAGAACAGATTGCTCCGTAAACCTCATGCCCGCCGATGTGTTTCATGAACATCTTCGGGATCGGATAATACGCAAGTTCACTCGGCTTGGTGATCAGAACGTCGGATTCCGGCATCAGCAGGTTGGTTGCGTAAACCGCCTTAAAGATGTCCGAATCGCAGATGATCGTTACACCCTCTGCCTCTCGGCTCCTGAGTTCCTTCACGTATTCCGTCAGGCCGTCATAATCATCCAGGAATTCGTGAACCGGCACATCCGAAAGGAGTGCCTCAATCTTTTCGTAAACATTCTTATGATCCCCGAAATTCAGGAAGACCGCTGCTTTTCCTTCTTTTACATAAGGAATCAGATGCTTAAGCATCGCCTTAAACTGCGCAAATCCTGCGCCGGCACCTCCGACCGTCATCAAAAACCGCATCGGTGCGCCCTTCTCGGCTCTTTGGATCCGCAGATCGTTGTCCTCTTCGAGATTTACCAGAAGTTCATGGTCCACATACCGTCCGACCATCCGAATGTCCTTTTCCGGAATGCCCTTCAGATTATCCTTCGAGAACCCGTGAAGCATCTTATATCCGAGATACGCAAACGGCGTCTGTACCGTATGAATGGCTCCCTCCGAGAGGTGAAGCGCCATCGGCCAGTTGTCGGGTATGGCGTTGATGACATGCGTCATCCCCGCGTGAATCGCGGCCTGGCTCGGCCACACATGCGTGGCGATATAAGGGACATCCTTCGGAAGCGCCTTAAGAAGAGGCGTGAGCAGTTCCGCATTTTTCTGGTCCGCGGCATTATAGGTAATCTTCCGGAAACCCTCTTTGTTCAGAGGCTCCCAGACAAAGCGGTTGAACAGTTTGGATTTCTGCGAGATTCTTGAAGCCAGGGAATACATGTCATTCTGCTCGCGGATCATCTTGCTTCCGGTTGCCTCCATACCGGCAAGATCCAGCCAGTACGGCGTATACCCGAGTGCCTTCGCACACGACGCCATCGCAATGCTGATCCGGTAGTGGCCGAAGCCCATCCGGATGTTTCCTACGATCAGAGGGTTTCCGCCGAGTTCCGTCGGTACGTCTGAGAGCACCAGCTTCTTAATCCCGATATTCGAAAGCGCCGGGACATCCTCCGCGGCATAGAAATACTCCTTTTCGGAATCATCTCCGTACTTCTCAATGTACTTCTGTTTCTTGCGCTCCGCCTTTTTCAGTGTGGCGGAATCAATCCGGTTACCGAATATCACGCCGGACTTGTCGGCCTTGATCTCCTCTGCGGTCGGCTTCACCTTTTCCGCAAGAATGCCGCGCCGATAGTCATACGCAAAGAACCTCTTCCTTCCGTCCAGTTCGAATTCCGCAACCGCATACCTTTCTTTGTTCCTGAAACCGATTCGTCGCGCCCTTCGGAATATCGCAAGTGCATCTTCAAGCACTTCCTTCTTCCTGTCATCATACTCGCTGACCCGGTCGGACGTCATCAGAAGCGATCCGAACAGCGCATTCATCTTGGTAAGCGCCGTTCTTCGTTCAAAGGACATATGCATATTGTCGTCCCGAAGCAGAAATACGTCGGGATCGTTTAAAAACGCATGTCCGTCAAGCCCGCTCCGGAATATCGTATTCTGAATCGTCACCTTCGTGGAAATCCGTTCGGGATGGAACGCCCGCATATAGGCGGCATCATCAAACTTAAGCGAAACATCCGGCCCGATACGGCAATAATCGAACCTCTCGAACCCGTTCGAAAGCGTTGCGCCGCAGCCGAGGATCAGCCGGTCCGACAGTTCTTCGCGAAGAAGTCCGTAAGCATACTCCGCCGTCTCGCTACGGGTCTTTCCTTTAAGCGGGCAAAGGTTTACGGCATACAGGAAATCCAGTTTAAAGAAGTCAAATCCAAGGTCCTTATAGAACCGCAGAATCTCACGGATATAGGCAACGGCTTCTTCTTTGTTCAGATCAAGCGGCATGAACCCGCTCCAGTTTCCTCCCGCATATACCGGATTTCCGTCTGCGTCCTTTGCGATCCAGTCCGGATGCTCTGCTGCCAGCTTCGAGTCGGTCTCCGCTACGAAAGGCGCAAGCCAGATTCCGGCAAGCATGCCCTTTTTATGAATCTGTTCCGCAATCCCGCGAAGACCGTTCGGGAACTTTACCGGATCAATATCCGGCCAGTCGCCGATATGGGTTTCAAATCCGTCATCAATCTGGAACAGTTCGAACCTGTCATCGGCTCCCGAAAGTTCGTTCAGGATCAGTTCCTCGCTGATATTCTGATAATGGTTATACCAGGAAGTATATCCGAACAGTTTCCGGCCGGTCCGCGGCGTGAACCGGCTGTAATAATCCTTTCCGTTCCTCGACACCATATAGTCGAAAACGGTAAAACTTTCGCCGGCTTTCAGTTCCCTGCCGTCCACATCACTCTCTAAAAGGATCCTGTTCCCGTCTTTATCAAACCGGATCAAAAGATATGCGTTCCTGTAATTCAGATTGCCGAAGAACAGCGGGTTACTTCCCGTCACATACCCGAAGTCAAATCCGACCGGAGTATGCCTGCGGTTTTCAAAGAATGCCTGTGACCCGTATGCTTTAAAATGGTATTTTTCTTCGAGCGCCTGCGGAAGTTTGGAAAGGTCATTGTGTGTTTCCGCGGGATCGCATTCTCTCGTCTCGGTCCACGACTGGTACCCGTTCGCGAGGATCCGGTTGTCTTCGGCATATTCATACCTTAAAGGGATTTCCGCCTTTTTTAAAGTCAGGTCGGTAAGTGCCGTAACGGTAACGATCCGATGCCCGGCGGTCTTCGCATTTTCCACCTTGATATGCGCATCGTCTCCGGATGTTTCAAATACCTGCCCATCCGCAAAATAACTAAGTTTCAGCATGTTCCGCCTCCTCTTCATGGGATTTATCGATGACATCCATCACACGCTTTTCATCGTAGAACAGAATGATGATCATGGCAATGATACAAAGCACCATGGCTATGACCAGACTGATGCGATAGCCCGTGCCGTTGTTCTTAAGCACTTCCGCGCCGTCAACCGTCTCTTTGTACTGACCGACAACCGCGAGCGAAGTGAAGATGATCATTGCGATGGACTGGCCGAGTTTAAAGGCAAATGTTCTGGCCGCATAAAACATGGCGTCGCGGTTCTCTCCGGTCAGGACGCAGTCGCTTTCCGCAATATCAGCCACAATCGCCTGAGGAATGACACCGAGGACGGAAAGCGGCACGCCCACAAGGACGCAGATGATAAATCCGTATGCAAGATTCGGGATGAAACTTACCTTTCCGGCGAAGCTCGATACGAGAAACGCAAACCCGAACAGCGCAAACCCGACGGTCAGAAGTTTCTTCTTACCGAATTTCCGTGACAGGATATTGACTACCGGATAGCAGACAAATGTCACGAACGTCATGAATATGAACAGTACCATATAGTTGTTGAGCCGGAGCAGGTTCTCCACGTAGAAGATGAAACCGGTGTTGAAGATCGTAATGCCGATCCAGTAGATGATGTCCGAAAGCACGAACACCTGAAAATGCTTATTCTTAAAGGTCTTCGCGAGAGACCGGAACGCATTTTCCTTAACCGGCGGAGTGTTGTCGTAATCCTTCTCGTTTATGAGAAACGCCGGAAGGAGCATGCACACAAGGGCGATCATGGCAAGAATCCCGAGGACGAGGCGCGCGCAGAAATAATAGTCCCACCCCGTCGCATTTGCCACGGCTTCCCATATCATTTTCCCGGAAAATGCGATGCCGGTACCGACGATATACGTAAGCGAAATGTAAGTCGAAATATCCATGCGGTCTTTCTGGCTGCGGCCGAGCACCGGAATCAGCGCGTTATACGGCGTGCAGTATGCCGTCATGAAGATATAGAAAAGTACCATCGTTACGGCAAGCCACACGATATTGACCGTAGACTCCCCGCGCACCGGGCAGCAGAAGATAAGCACCGTAAGCAGAGCGAACGGAAACGCCGCATACCGCATGAACGGAATGCGCTTTCCGAGTTTGCTTCCGCACTTGTCCGACATGCCCGCGATCCAGGGATCGGTTACCGCATCGACAATCCGGCCGAACGCCGTAATCAGGCCGATAACCGTCAACCCGATAAACGTTGCGCTTGTGACAAATGTGATAACCCCGTTCTCCGTCGAATCCGGCAGATAAAAGTTTACCAGCAGATTGGCAATAATGCCGGCGAGGATTGACCACCCAAGCTGACCGACGGCGAAAACCCATTTTATCTTTCCTGATACCTGTTTCATAAAAAACACCTCCTTCGGGTGCAACACTGTAATGTCTTATAATATCAGTTTACGATTTCCCCGCAGCATTTTCAACGATGCCTCCCTCTGCTTTTCGCAAAAAAAGCGATATTGTGGGTTTCATTCCACAATATCGCAATATTTTCTGTCATTTTGAAGTTTTCAGTTCTCTCTGTGATCGAAGACTCTCTTCGCCTTCTTCTCGGTTCGCGGAAGCGTGCCGACCGGTACGACCGTAACCTTCGGAGTTACGCTCATGCGGGACTTGAAGAGTTCCCGGATCGTGGCCGCCGTACGCTCAAAGTTCACGCGTCCTTCAGCCTCCACGGTAACGAGAATGACATCCTTGTTTATTTCTTCATCGTGTGCGATGTCAATCTTGTACTCACTCGATACGCCGTCTACCAGCCCGAGGATTTCCTCTACCTGGCTCGGGAACATGTTAACGCCGTGCACCTTGAACATATCGTCGCTTCGTCCTTTGATGACATCGAGACGCGGGAATTTGCTGCCGCAAGGGCACTCGCCGGGGATGATGCGGGACATGTCGTGCGTACGGAAACGGATAAGCGGGGCACCTTCCTTTACGAGCGTCGTGATAACGACTTCGCCTTCTTCGCCGTCCGGAAGCGTTTCGCCGGTCTTCGGATCGATGATCTCGATATATACATAGTCATCCCAGTAATGCATTCCGGTGTCATAAGAGCAGTTGATGCCGATACCCGGTCCGTAAATCTCGGTCAGACCGTAAATATCATACAGTTCCACGCCGAGTTCCTTGTGGATATACGCACGCATCTTGTCGCTCCAGCGCTCGGAACCGAACACGCCCTTTTTCAGATGTATCCGGTCGCGGATGCCGCGGCGGTTAATCTCCTCGGCAAGAAGAAGCGCGTAGGACGAAGTGGCGGTCAATACTGTCGACTTCAGATCGATCATCATCTGAATCTGCTTATCGGTGTTGCCGGGGCCGGTCGGAATTGCCATGGCGCCGAGTTTCTCACAGCCGGCCTGGAATCCGATACCTGCGGTCCAGAGTCCGTAACCGGGCGTGATCTGGATACGGTCCTTGTTCGTAATGCCTGCCATCTCGTAACAGCGCGCGAACATGATTGCCCAGTCGTCTACGTCCTTTGCGGTATAAGGGATAATAACCGGCTTTCCGGTCGTACCCGAGGACGAATGGATTCTTACGACTTCCTCGTCCGGAACGGCCTGGATTCCGAGAGGGTAGGCGTTCCGAAGGTCTGCCTTGCTCGAGAACGGAAGCTTCTCGAACTCTTCCTGGCTGGCACAGCCGGTAATCCCGGCCTCTTCAAAGACTTTGCCGTAGTAGCTTCCCGACTTGATGAGGCGCTTGATCTGCGCGTCGACCTGGGCAAGCTGTTTCTCAGTTAACTGCATATTGTGCTCCTATCTCCGCGCCTGCCTGGAACGCGGCTTTATTTGCTTCGATGTATTTCGCCGGAACTCTCCGTTCGATTTCACTAAGAACGATCTCCTTCGCAATTCCGAGCCTGCCGGACGCTGCCGCCACGCCGAGGATTGCGATGTTGAAATACCGGCTGGAACCAAACGGCCGGCAAAGCGCTTCCCCGTCAATCACGATGCAGTCGCACTTCTTTTTCAGGTATTCCGTCATCTCCGTTCCGTCATATCCCGTCGGCATCAACGACTCCGTGACCGGCTTGACCGGAACGCTGTTTACGATGACGATTCCGTCCTTTTTCAGGTAGCGGAGATTCCGAACCGCTTCCGCGGGCTCAAATGCAAGGATCATATCGGCGCTTCCGAACGGAATCAGCGGGGAGTAAGCTTCTTCGCCGATGCGCACATGGCTCGTTACCGGGCCGCCGCGCTGCGCCATGCCGATGGTTTCGGCGGAATGTACCGGATTCCCTGCTTCCGATGCCGAAGCAGCAATGATTTTCGAGGCAAGAACGGTTCCCTGACCGCCGACGCCGCAGATTAAAATATCCTTTTTCATCGGCCCACCTCCTCAATCGCTCCCACCGGGCAGATCTGCGAACATAATCCGCAACCCGTGCACAGATTCGGATCGATCGTCGTCTGTCCGTCCACGCGGATCAACGCAGGACATCCGATCTCGCGGATGCAGGCGCCG
>CAMIWE010000042.1 GCA_946402335.1 uncultured Lachnoclostridium sp. | reverse complement strand
CATATGACGGTTCCTGGTGGGATGATCACACCGGGGTTATCCTTTCGCTTCCGACGCGAAACGTGTCCGGGGATTATAGCGTGACTTTGGAATTGGACCCGGAGAAAAATGAAATTAACTACATTGGCGACGGATGGGATCGTCTGTTTGAACAATATGGATTACAGATTCCGGTTATATTCCGGTTCGGAGAGGAACCGACGAAGGAGAAGCATTCCGTTTCCGTGGATGGAGGATATGCGGAGAAATACAATCCTTCTACCGGCAGTTGGGAAAAAGTTACTTCGGCTGCGCCCGGAGACGAATTGAGAATCAGCAGGAGCTCTTTTGAGGGAAAATACGTTTCCGCCTGGAAGAGCAATTACTGGTCCTATGACAGCATTAATGTGGTGGAACGGGAAGCGCAGACCTGTAACTGGGTTTATATGCCCGGAGCCGATGTGTCCTTTACCGCTGTTAAGAGTCCGCAGACCCCGTATTATCTTGATCTCTCACAGGGATTCTTCCGCACCAGTTATTATTATGACGATGCGGCTGCCGATATTCGGAAAATGATATCGAATGGTTCCCGTTTGCATGGTTTGGAGACGAATGTATATGATGTGGACGGAGACGGAACGAATGACATCGGTGTTTACGAATGGGGAGATGATCCGGTAGATTACGATCCCCAGCATATGGTTATCCTTCCGTTGCCGACGGCGATCATAAAAGGAAATTATACCTTGTCCGGCTTGAATGACGGACCGAACTGGCCGCTTGTGATTAAGTTTCCGGAACAGGTTTACGGGAGATACGCTGTAACCGTTAAGAGCGGAAGAGCTATTGACGAAGACGGGAACGTCGTTTCGCACGCTGCTCCCGGAACACGCCTTTTTATTGAAACCGACTTTGGCCGGGAGGACGAATGGATTCGGTACAAGTCGGATCTGAAAGAATATTGGGACGAGGACACCTATGTCGATTTTGGAGAACGAGCATATTTTATTATGCCTGCCCATGATATCGTCATCACACCCTACCAAAAAGACGGAGACGTAATCATTACTCCAACGCCCGGTCCGGACGAAATTACTCCTACACCCGGTCCGGACGATGTTACGCCTACCCCGGACGTGACCACGCCGATTCCGTCGGTTACGCCGGACGGGAAGGATTCCGCAGAAAACCTGACGCCGGTCCCCACCGTTTCGGAAACAGACGGAAAGGAGGAAGCAGATACGTCGAAAAAGGATCCGAAGAAGCCGGAAGACGGCGGCTTCAATCTGCTCTATATCCTGATTCCGGTTTGCGCCGTTTTGATCATCGTGGCCGCAGCCGCTTTTCGGATGTCAAAAAAGAAGGCCACGAAAGCGGCAGAGAAAGAGGCAACCGGACAGGTTCCCGCTGAGGCTTCAAAAGAAGCATCCAAGGAGGAACCCGACGGCAAAGAAGACGATTATCTTTGAGGAAAATGTGAACGGCCGGTTTTGCGGCTTCGGCCGCAAAACCGCCGAAAATGTTCGAAAAACGGCATTTGTTCATATTTTTTCATGGTTTTCGGCCTCAATTATTTACAATTTATTAACAAAGGCGAAATACTATCATAAAATATGTCCGCTATAATAAGGCTCAGAAAGAAACAAAACACATTCCTCAATAAGACATTTCCAAATGATTTTTTCATATAATATTAGCCCGGCGCAATACGCTCGGGCTACTCCTCTTTCTAGGGGCGTTTCCGGGGGGATAAACTTTCGGAAATAAACCGCTGATCGTAGAACCGGACAGCTCATCTACCTGACTGCCGGTTCTTTTTTTATTCCCAAACAAACTTTGCCTATGCTATAATAAGTTATCACACCGGGCAACGGCCTGCCCGGATTTCGCGAATACGAGGAGGAAAGTTATGATAGGCTCCTATACACTCGGCAAAACCGGCATTACGGTGCCGCAGAACGCATTTGGCGCGCTCCCGATCCAGCGGATCGATACAAAAAGCGCCGTGAAGCTGTTGCAGCGTGCC
This sequence comes from uncultured Lachnoclostridium sp., assembly GCA_946402335.1. GTDB lineage: Bacteria > Bacillota > Clostridia > Lachnospirales > Lachnospiraceae > ISDg. The sequence continues at coordinate 18,573 of CAMIWE010000042.1, read as the reverse complement.
TATGAGGGCGGTATGCGCTTTTTTGATACGGCGAGAGCCTATACGGACAGTGAGGAAAAGGTGGGCATCGCATTTGCCGGAATGCGTGAGAGGGTATTTATTTCCACAAAGACGCAGGCAACCGATGCGGACCGGTTCTGGAAGGACCTCGAAACCAGTCTTACGATGCTTAAGACGGACTATATCGATATCTACCAGTTGCACTGCGCGGCGAAATGCTATAAGCCCGGCGACGGAACCGGCCTGTATGAAGCATTGACGGAGGCGAAACGGCAGGGGATGATCCGCCATATCGGCATCACGGCCCACAAGATCGGCGTGGCGGAGGAGATTGTCGGAAGCGGGCTGTACGAGACGTTACAGTTTCCGTTTTCTTATCTGGCTTCGGACCGCGACATAGAACTGGTGAAGGCGACCGCGGAGGCAGGCATGGGATTTATCGCAATGAAAGGACTTTCGGGCGGATTATTGAATAACTCGAAGGCCTGTATGGCATTTATGACGCAGTACCCCGCGCTTCCGATCTGGGGCATCCAGCGGGAGAGCGAACTTACGGAATGGCTTCGGTTCTTTACGGAAGATGCGACGATGACGGACGAACTCCGCGCGATCATCGAAAAAGACAGGACTGAGCTGCTCGGCGAGTTCTGCCGCGGCTGCGGATACTGCTCGCCGTGTACGGTGGGAATCGTGATCAACCAGTGCGCGAGAATGTCGCAGATGATCCGCCGGGCACCGAGCAAAGCCTGGCTTTCCGATTACTGGAAAGCGGAAATGGCACGTATTGACGAGTGTGTTGACTGCGGTATCTGCAAGACGCGCTGCCCGTATGAACTGGACATTCCGAACCTGCTTCGGAAGAATCTTGCGGACTACAACGAAATTCTCGCGGGAAGAGTAAAAGTATAGGCGTTTTCTTTGACATTTTCCGCTGTAGCGAGTATACTGATAGGAGTGATAACAATCACTTGATTGGAGGATAGGTATATGGGTAAAGTAGTCATTATGGATCATCCGCTTTTGCAGCACAAAATCGGCATCATGCGGATGAAGGAAACATCGACCAAGGATTTCCGTGATCTTGTTAACGAAGTGGCAATGTTGATTTATTACGAAGCGAGCCGGGATCTGCCGCTTGCCGATAAGGAGATTGAGACGCCGATCTGCAAGACGACGGTAAAGGAAATCGCCGGAAAGAAGCTTTGCGTCGTTCCGATCCTGCGTGCGGGCATCGGGCTTTGCGATGGAATCCTTCGCATGAATCCGAACGCCAAGGTCGGTCATATCGGAATGTACCGGGACGAGAACACGCTCGAACCGCATGAATATTTCTGTAAAGTGCCGCAGGACGCGGCGGAACGCGACATCTTCGTCGTAGATCCGATGCTGGCAACCGGCGGTTCCGCAATTGCCGCCATTGATATGTTAAACAAGCGCGGTATCAAGAGAATCCGCTTCCTGTGCCTGATCGCGGCACCGGAAGGACTGGAAGCACTTCAGAAGGCACATCCGGAAGTGGATGTGTACATCGGAGCCATGGATGACCATCTCAATGAGAACGGTTATATCGTACCGGGACTCGGAGATGCCGGAGACCGTATTTTCGGAACGAAGTAAACGGCACTGCCGATCATGCAAAGAAGCGGATGAAACGGGATGGAACGGGAGACGGACGAAATCATTTTTGAGCGTTACCTGAAAACCGGTAACAACGATGACCTTAAGGAGTTGCTCGCAAGATACCGCGAGGAGCTGTGTTTCTTCCTGTTCCGGATGGTCCGGAATATGGAGGACGCGGAGGAACTGATGTTGGATGCCTACGCGGTTGCCTCCTCGGGCAGAAACACCTTTGAGGGCCGTTCCGGTTTTAAAACGTGGCTGTTCGGAATCGGACGGAACCTGGCGCTTAAGCATCTGAGAAAGCAGCATTTCTTCCTGTTCTCCCTGAATGAGGAGATGACATCCGGCGAGGGAATGCCGGAGCTTACGATTCTTAAGGACGAGCGGAACAGGATGTTATATGAGGCGTTAGACAGGATTAACCCGGATTACCGGCAGGCCCTGCATCTGTGTTATTTCGAAAACATGAGCGAGGACGATATCGCCGTTGTCTTAAAGAAGAGCAAGAAACAGGTTTACAACCTGATGGCAAGAGGTAAGAAAGCGCTGAAGGAAACACTGGTTTCCATGGGCTTTGAAGCAGGATTGTGAGGGAACTATGAGACCGATTGAGGAACAGTTAATCGAGATTGTCAAGCGGAAAGAAGCATATAACAACCGCCGCAGCGCGATTGGTTTTATTACCGGATATGCCATTGCGATTGCGGTATGTGTTGCCGCCTTGATTGCAGTGGCAATCAGTATCCCGAAACTTACTTCGGTTGATTCCGCGGCGGAAACATCCCATTACGGAAGCCTGATCCTTTCGGCCCCCTATATGGGATATGTGATTGTGGGAATCATCGCATTTGTCCTCGGCATTCTTGTGGCGCTTTTATGCAAACAGATTCGGGAACTTAATCTTTCGGAGAGAAAATCATGACCTGGATGGAAGTCTTTTCACTGGTCGACTGCATCATTCAGATGGTTGTGCTGTCGGCTGCGATTGTTGCGGTGATCCATCAGTTGAATCGAAGAGGAAGCTCAGTTGTGCTGGGCTTCTTTCTGTATGCTTTGATATGCTGGCTTCTCGGAGATATCTATTACACGGCAATGTCGGTTTTGAAACCGGATGTGCGGATTCCTTTCGGTGTCGGCGAAATTGCCGATATGGGAGTGTTCTCGCTTATGGCAACGATGTTATATGAGGCGTTCCGCCCGCAAAAGGTGAAAGCGGCGTTTGAACTGTTCCTGACGGTGATATTCTCCCTTTCCATGATCGTATTGTGGATTGCCTGGTCGGGCGAATGGATCAAGGATATCGTCGGCGGAATTCCCTACGGGTTTTATATGTGTATCGTAATCCTTTCCGCGAAGAAAAGCGGGGCCTTTCGCTCATGGGAACAATGCGCGATCGGATTTTCCGCGTTCACGGTTTTAACCTGTCAAAGTCTCGTGTTCTTCCTTCCCAAGCCGTACTCCGTGATTGTGGACGATATCGCTTACGGTATTATGATTGTGGGAATCGTATGCCTCCTGATTAAAAACGCACGGATGCTGCGAAAAGGCCTCGCGGAACAGACACCGGAAGCCGCGCGCGCGGCGCTTGCAACCGCGTGTTTCAGTTTTATATGGATTCTGAACTGCATGTACGGAAGCTATGAACCATTATATACCGCGGAGGATCTGACCTATACAATCATGGCCGTAATTGCGACAAGAGCCGTGATCCTGACGGATGAGTGCAGCCGTTTCGAAGCGGCGGAACAGGAGAGTTAAGATGGTTTATTCGGAAAATATCCTGTTGTGCATTGCGATTCCGCTGCTGATTTCCCTGCTGTTTACGGAGAAAAGGACGCGTAACTTCACCGCGGCGTTCATTCTGGGAATGGTTACCTGTCTGGTTTCCGCATATATCAGCGGCTTTATGAAGTTTGTTCTGCAGATCGATTCGGAGGAGATGGCGGTTTATTATTCGCCGATTATCGAGGAGATTATGAAGCTTCTCCCGCTGTTGTTCTACCTGTTTGTGTTTCTGCCGGACAACAACGGGGTGTTCTCGACGGCGCTCGGGATCGGACTCGGGTTCGCGACCTTTGAGAACTGCTGCTATATTCTGACATCCGGCGCATCGCGGCTTGGGTATGTTATGATCCGCGGTCTGGCTGTCGGTGTCATGCATCTGGTATGCGCGCTTATTCTGGCGCTCGGGCTGGGGCTCGCGAAACGCTTTAAGGGATTAACGCCCTCCGGCGTGGTCGGGGCGCTGTCGCTGTCGACGGTCTTTCACGGATTATATAATCTGCTTGTCTCGGAGCCGGGGCTTTCCACCATGCTTGGGTATATTCTTCCGATGATTACGGTTGCGGTAATTTACATTCCGTTTCTGCGGGGGAGAAATCCGAGAGCGAACGTATAACTTTATCAATAAACTTTTTGTGAAATTAAGATTTCTGGAGCAGCCATTGAGGCTGCTCTTTTTTTGTCTGAAAAAGAATGAGGGGTTATTCAGATAATACTCTTATTAAAAAAGTGCTTCTGATTTTGGAAATCAAGGATTATTAGGAAGTGATGGCGGGAAAAAGAGGCCGAAAGGAGTGCATTTTGACTGTTGATTTTGTCAGATAGAATCGCGTGCATAGTGCAAGCAGATACGTCAAAACAAAGAAAGATTGATTGAGCACGCATATACTACGCAAAATAGATATATTATGGTTGACACGTGCTTTTTTTATAAGATATACTATAAATAGTAGACATAACGGATTAAAGACTCCGTCGAAACTACTAATTGTAGTAGATATTAAAACAAAGAAGACGAGTTTTCTCTCAAGAAAGGAAAAATATGGAAATCTTTGAAAATGTTGAGATGGAAGTTGAATTGTTGGAGCAGAAAGATGTAATAACTGAAAGCGGAGATATTCCGCTTCCGTGGGTTGGCTAATAGTTTTCCAATTACTAAGAAGGAGGATGTTTGAAAGAAGGCGCGTGTTTTTACTGACAGGCGCCTTTTTGTATAACATAAAAAAGTACGTTGATTGGAATCAAATAAAACTATTTGAAAGGAGAAAAAAGATGCGTCGTAGTATAAGAAAATGGATGTACATTTTTTTGATAGTAACAGGTTTTTGTTATTCCTTCAACCTGTTATCAATGAATTCAATTGCTAGTGCAGCTGAAGGAACGGGAGTATTGATTGATGAAGAGAATTTTCCGGATGAGGCATTTCGTAATTTTTTACTTGAAGAAATAGATGATGGTGACGGTGTGTTGCTAAGAACCGAAATCCTAAGAGTCACTGTTATGGATTGTAGTGGAAGGGGAATTGCGAATCTCACGGGAATACAATTGTTTTCACAGATACAGACATTGGATTGTAGTAACAATAGTCTGGTGTCGTTAGATTTGTCTGCGAACACCTCCCTTGTCTCTGTTAATTGTTCTAAGAACAATCTAACGACGTTGAATCTGGGAAGGCAGGACTATCTACAAGAATTATTCTGTGAAGATAATCAATTAGAAATCCTGAATCTCCGACAAATACAATTCCGTGGATTCTTAAATCAATATACGAATAGAGTAGGAGAAAGAAATGACTTAATTCAGTACAAATTGAGGCCGCAAAGTACCATTGATGGTCGTTGTATTATTTCAAGCACCTATTGTAATCTGAGTTGGGATGAAGATACCTATGTTGTAACATCAGCTATGCCAGAGAAGTCGGCAGTATCTTTCTGGTCTGGAGGAGGACAGTTAGGGGCTATATTTTGGGAATGGGACAATATGGGAGAGTATCCAGTTGGCTCATCTCAGTTGAGTGAAATATATATTGATTTTGCAAGTAAGCTTTCGCAACTGGGTGAACCCGATCGTCCGCACCATTCATTTGATGGATGGTACTTGGATTCGGATTGTACGGTTCAATTTGACTATAATTCAATTATATGTGGTTCTATTAGACTTTATGGCAGATGGATAGATTTGCGACGTTCGGTGATATTTAATTATAATGGGACAAAACTAATTCAAACTGTCGATATCGGAGAAAAGGCCACTCCACCTGATCTCCCGAACGAGATAATAGATAATATAGAAGGCTGGTACACCGATCCTGAATGCACGGAAAGGTATAATTTTGATGACGTAATTCAGGATGATTTAGCATTGTATTCAAAGTTGGTTATCAACGAATACACGTTTCCTGATGAGGCGTTCCGCGAGTATATCTTATCCGCGTTTGATCCTGATGGTGACGGAGCAATGCCCTTTGGGGAAATTGATGCTGTTACAGAGATTTCATGTGGATATATGGGTATAAAAAGTCTTGATGGTATAGAGTATTTTACTTCTCTTGAGAGGCTGGAGTGTAATAATAATGAATTGACATCGCTAGACCTTCAAAGTAATAAAAAACTATGTTATTTGCACTGCAAATCAAATAAGATAAAAAATAATATAAACTATTATTATTATGCTCCGATTGTGGATTTGGATTGTTCTGATAATCAGTTATCTTGGATTGGAGGATTTGTCGGAGACAAATTACAGAGTCTGGATTGCTCGCAGAATGGATTATGGGTATTAGATGTCTCTGGTTTTCCAAATTTGACTCGCCTTGAGTTTAACAAAAACAATCTATCCGGAGTACCTGGTATGAATAACCCCAACTTGCTTTATCTGGGGTGTGGAGAAAACAGATTTAAGAGTTTGGATACAAGTTCAAGCATAAACTTAGTAGAATTATATTGCGGGCATAATCAACTTACGGCATTAGATGTAAGTAGTAATACAAATCTGGATTATCTAAATTGTGAAGGAAACGCTATTTCGACGCTTAAGATTAATTCGAATTTGACGCATTTAAATTGCTCAAATAATAGACTCACAGCTATTGAAATAGGAGATGCTCCTGGACTCGAAATACTAAACTGTATGAATAATCGGTTGGAGAGTTTAGATTTAACAGAGAATATCGAACTAATATCTTTGGCGTGTGGAAATAATCAATTGAAGAATCTGTCTTTGCCCAATAATCAAAAGTTGATTGGATTGTTTTGCGAAGACAATGCTCTTTCTGTAATAGATTTGAGTAATTGTCAAAATCTCATTTCACTTTATTGTTCGAATAATCTAATTACGGAATTAGATCTCAGTCATTGCAAAAAAGTTCAAATATGCTCCTGTTGGGGTAATGAAATCCCGGTGCTTGATATATCATGCAACGAAAAATTATTGAAAGTATATAGTGAAGCAGTTCCGATAGAGACGGACTATTTGTGTTACGCTATTATAGATGATTTGTATGGTGACAATTATGAATTAAGCATATCTTTGACTACACAAATTGATACTGAGAAGAAACCTCAGTGGTCCGGAGCTCAGATGTTATTGTCCAGTGAGATTGGGGTTCAGTTCCGAATTCAGGTTCCGGAGAATATTGACATATCCGGGAGTTATATGACATTCGCGATTTCTGATGGTCGAAAAAGCACAGTTCCGATTGCTGAGGCTTCAGATTTGGGGAACGGCTACTATCTTTTTAGTTGTTATATTAATGTGCTCGAATTGGCAGATACAATAAAGGCAACATATCATTTTGGTAATGGCCGATCAATAGAAAGAAACTATTCTGCGACAGAATATATTGAAAGTGTAAAAGAATTATATAGTGATAATGAGAATTTAATAACACTTGTAAATGCTTTGTTGGATTATGGATATTATTTGCAACAATCCGGTTGGTCGGACGGAAAGACTCATGTCGCAATTACACCTGTAAAGATGTTAGTGGCTGACGATGTATTAGCTGCATCTGAAGCAACAGTGGTTTACCGGTTTTCGAAAGACTTATCTAATTCCGGAATAGCTGATGTGAAGTATTCTCTTGTCCTTAATTCTAAGACCATGATAGGGGTATATTTCAAACCTGAGATAGGCGAGGTTATCACTACAGAAGGAGGCACAGTTTTGAACATTAGTGGTGAAACCTACTACCAGTTTAATACTGCAAAAATTGGACCTGCTAATCTTGGAAAAACTTATGAAATCAGTGCTTCTACTTCGAAGGGTACCGGAACAGTTCGGGTTTCCGCGATGTCGTATGTTGATAATGCATTAAATTTAGGCAATGCTAATGATGAACAGAAATTAGCTATGACAGCATTCTATTATTATTTCAAAGCAGCAAATGAGTATTAGGCGTTGATGAATTTGAGATAATTTTTTGCTGGAACAGTAATGATAAGAAGTGGTTCGTAATACAAAAGAAAGGAGAAGGGCAGAATGAGGCGTAATAGAAAGAGACATGTTGCATTTTTGATTTTTTTAATGGTTATTTTCGTCTTCTGTAGGAAAATGCCAGTAAATGCATCTGATAGTGCTCCGGAGGAAATGGAGATTCCTATTGATGAAGAGAACTTTCCAGACGAGGTTTTTCGACAGATTATTGTTTCAAAATTTGATTCGGATAATAATGGGTTTCTTAATCAAGCAGAGATTGATTCAGCAAAGTGGCTTGATTGCTCAGAAAAAGGGATTGGCGATTTATCGGGAATAGAGATATTTACGAATCTTCAGGATTTGAATTGTAGTCAGAATGAACTGACTTTTCTTAACTTAAGCGGATGTAAAGAATTGAAATACCTGAATTGTTCTGACAATGGGATAATGAGTCTGTCGCTGAATGACTATCCACAGTTATATCAAGTGAATTGTGAGAATAATCAGCTCAGGGAACTTGTAGTGAAAAATTGTACATCGTTAGACAATCTGTGGTGCAATAATAATGAATTAAGTGAACTGGATTTGAGCAATTCGGGCGATGAGTACTTCTTCTTAGATTGTTCATATAACAAATTTTCCGAATTGGATCTTACCCAATGTCGTAAAATATTCTATTTGAGAATTGTGAATAATAAAACGCCCATCACATATCTTTATGTCACTCCGGAGATAAACTACTTAAGTTGCGGTGGTAGTGATATATCTTGCCTGGATATTTCGGACAATGATTATCTTATCGATTTATACCGCCTAGGAGGTTGTTATGTCCAGACTTATGAAGGGGATCCGTTGCTTGCAGGCATAATACCGTGGCATCTACAAGAATTTGGGCCATTTGTTTATTATGGCGATTATCTTGATCCCCCGGCATTGCTCATCTCTCCAGGTACCGATATAAATGCAGAGAAACCGGCTTTTTCCGGTTCACAAATGATTCTTTCCAGTGAAATTGGTGTGCAATTTCGGATTCAAATACCTGAGGATTATGATGTGACAGGTAGTTATATGTCATTTGTCCTTTCTGACGGAAGAAAGAGCACGGCCCAAATTGATGAGGCAACAAACCTTGGAAATAACTACTATTTGTTCAGTTGTTATATTAATGTTCTGGAACTAGCAGATACTATCACCGCGACGTATCATTTTGGAAACAATCGGACTATAGAAAAAACGTATTCAGCAGTTGAATACGTTAATCAGGTAAAGGAGTCTTATGCCGATAATACGAGTCTAATGGAACTGGTAGATTCTCTCGTTGACTATGGTTATTATATGCAACAGTCCGGATGGTCTGATGGAAAGCAACATACTCCTATAGTTCAAGCCAAATCCTTAGGAATGCGGGATGTAATGAATGCGGCAAATGCGGTTTCGGTTTATCGCTTTTTGAAAGATTTAGAGAATTCCGGAATCGGTGATGTTAAGTTTTCACTTGTCCTGAATTCAAAGACTATGATTAGTGTGTTCCTCAAACCAGAAGAGGGTGAGACTATAACAACTCCTGGAGGAACTGTATTGAATGTTGGCGGAGAAACATATTATCAGTTTAATTCTGCAAAAATAGGCCCGATTAATCTTGGGAAAACATACGATTTCATTGTGTCTACAGAAAGAGGGACCGCTACTGTTCATGTTTCTGCCATGTCTTATGTTGATACCATCTTGAATACCGGAAACTACAGTGATGAGCAAATGCTAGCTATGACAGCGTTTTATTACTACTATAAAGCGGCAAGAGATTATTCATAGAAAGGATAATCAAATAACATCTAGTTTGACCACCGGCTGTGAGGCTTAAAACCCTCACAGCCGGATTTTATTATTTTCCTGTGAGTAAAATCCGAAAAAGCCGGTACTCATAGGTATAAAACACAAAAGCGCGAAAGGGGGAATGCTCTGTGAAGTACGGATTGGATGAATCCATTGCAAGGATAGAATCGAAGAAAAAGGCGTATCTGATCAGGCGGAAGAAGAGACAGATTGCTTCCCTGGCCACCGCGATCGTACTGCTTATTACGGTTTCGCTCGTTACGATCTACCGGTTGACCGGGTTTGAGCCGGTCGTGAATACGACTTCCGGTTACGGAGCATTAATGCTCTCGGACGAAGCGGGAGGCTATATTGTAGTCGGAGTTGTCTCTTTTGTGGCTGCCGTAGTGATCACACTCGTATGCATCCACTTTGCAAATAAGAACCGGAAAGACCGGTGACGAAAGGGGGAAAGGGGATATGCGACGATATCTTTGGATCGTCCTTTCGGCGGCAGTCATACTGACTATCGGGATCCTGGCCGGAATGACCTTGTACCGGAATGCTAAGGATACCGGAGCCGCCGATCCTCCGACGATTCAGACGGAAGCCCGAAGAGAGGCATCCCGTACATGGGTTGAAGAGCAGACAGCGTCGGTTGTACGCCTTGAGGTCTATGACCGTGACGGTACGAAAATCGCGACGGGTAGCGGATTTGCCGCAATGGAGGGACCGGTTCTGGTTACCGCCCGCCACGTTGTTGTCAACATGGAATACATGATCGCCACAAGGGACGACGGAACAACCTTCCGAGTCGACCGGATCCTCGCGGCCGATGAAGATTCTGACGTGGCGCTGTGTGCTCTTCCGGGGGATGCCGGATTGAAGCCGCTTCCCGTAAAACGAGACGTTCCCGCAAGGGGAACAAAGGTAATCGCCATCGGAAGCCAGTTCGGTCTGATCAATCTCGTGTCGGAGGGCATCGTCTCCGGGACCTGGGAATCGGACAAAGTGAAGCGTGTCGTATTTACCGCACCGGTATCGGGCGGAAGCAGCGGAGGGCCGCTTTTAGACGACGCAGGCAATGTGATCGGCATCATTACCGGAACCTACGAAAAAGGTCAAAATCTGAATCTCGCCGCTTATGCGGATGTGATATATGTTCTGAACCATTAGTAAAAAGCGAAGGGGAACAAAAGCATGGGTAAACTGTTGAAGAACAAAAAGCTGTTAGCAGGGATTGCGGCTTTGGTCGTTCTGGCGGGCGTTATTGTTGCGGCAGCGCTCAGTCTGAAGGACAAAACGCCGAAGACAACCCCGACCGGAGCAGTTACGGCTACGCCGACACCGGACATGACCGACTACAAGGAAGTCCGGTTTGCGCTTCCGGAAGGAACATCGGAAACCGACGTAAAGAATACGCGGCTTCCGGAGACACTCCTTGTTCCGAAGGGAACGAAAGTGTCGGAACTTTCCCGTCCGAGACAGATGGGAAAAGTATTTTTGGGATGGTATTATGACGAAGCGTTAACCTTAACGACGTTGCCGGATGAGACGATTGAAAACAATCTGACGCTCTATCCGCGATTCGGCGATCGAGAGGACCTGCAGACGCAATTTTCCTATGATTACATTTCAAAGGAAAATGTGGAAGCGGATTACGAAGTAATCGTGACAGGTCATAACGTAAAACCCGAGACGGTTAAGGAACAGACCAAGGTTTATAACATGAGCCTTGGCGGAGAAGAAATCGAATTCACGCTCGAGAAGATTGAAAAAGCAGGGGAAAGCGACGCGAAAGAGGATGAGGAAGAACTCACGGAGGAGATGAAGGCACTCCTTCATGAGCTTGATATCGATCTTGACGAGATTGACGGAGTTCCGGATTTCTATGAACTGTATGACCTTGATGAGAACGACAGTCCCGAGCGTTATTGGAGAGAAGTTCTTGGACTGAATCCTGATCAGGTAATTGCCCTGACGGGAGTTGTTAGGATTCTGGAAAAGATGGCTTGGAACAACGCAACGGAATACAAGGTTGTTCCCGCAGGTGGCTTATGGCCCGAGGGTCAGTTGGTACAGATAGAACTTGCCGATACCGGCAGCATCCGTTTCAAGGTTGACGGCGAGGAGACGGAGCAGCCGATTACCAAGTTCAACTTTACCATATATCAGGAGCCTTACAACGATCTTGCCATTAATTCCGGTGTTGTATTTATTCCTCTTAAGGAAGTCGGCGGAATTGACAAGCTGGAAGCTTTGTATAAGGTTTCTATGGACGACACGGAGCAGATCACGACCAATCACAAGTCCGGTGAGTTCACCTATAAGGGTGAGTTGGAGCCCGGAACGACGGTTGCAATCTATGACGGCGTTCTCGGACAGAACGGCCGCGTAGACGGCGAAGTGGGATACTATAAGATCACCGCGAAAAACGGTGACGGCCGCTACACTTACGGCACCGCGGACTTCACGGACGTGCTCTTTATCCCGGATGTTATCCCGGTAGCAGACGACGGCACATTTGCCGACGGAACCGTGAAACTCGGCGCAGGAACGCTGAGCTTTTCCGGTAAGCAGTTTGAGCATCTGAAAAACGGAAAGAACACCACGATCGAAGCAGGTGATTTCCTGTATTTCTACACCGGCCAGGCTAAGGCAGTGAAAGACCTGAAGATTACCGGTGTCGGCCTGGTCACCGAAGTGAAAAAGGACGGCAACGGACTGCTTGTAAACTATGAGCCGACCACGCAGGATAAAGTTAACAATTACGGTATGTTTGAGCGTACCGAGCAGATTGAGATTCCGATTGAAAGCATTGATAAAGACGCGATTATGCGGAGCATGACCGAGCAGATGGACAGAACGCAGTTCGCGGTTAAGACCGGCGATTACATTGTCGGACTGATCAATGGTGATATCCTGCTTCCGGATGACCCGGATATGGCGGAAGCACTTAAAAATATGACCTTCAAAACCGATGCCGGCGGCGAAATGTCCCTGGAGGAGATTCGTCTTCTCGGCGCGGCAAGCAAAATCACCGTTTCCGACAAGACGGTTGATTTTGATATCAGCGGTACCTGCGAGCACTTCCACGGAAAAGGCGCCCGTATCGTGATCAGTGTCGGATTTACCATCACGGTCCAACTGAACGGAAACAACAATCTGAAGATTCAGTGTGTTGCGGCGATTGAGCAGGAAATCGTGCTCGGCGCGGATATTGACGCACACATCGATCTTCTGGCACTTGATGAGACGACATTTGATGCTTCGCTTCGTGCCGGTACGTTTACCGGTTTCGGTGCACAGGCGACAGTTATGACGACATCCGAGAATCCGAATGAAGACACGGAGTGGGGTCGTCTCCTTCGCTCGACCGGCGCAGGGACCGCAGCACCGGGAGGAAACAGCGAGAAGCTTCTGAATATGGCAGAGAAGCTCGGCAACCTTTCTGAGGATCTGGAAAAGGTTCAGCAGGGCGGAACTTACACGAAGAGCAAAGGTTCGGCAGGCCAGTTCGGCGCAAAGAAGGACAGTGAAAGCGCACAGGCAGCCAGTGCCGGCGGAGACCTTCCCACGAAGTACGCCGCAATGCTTGAGAATGATGATGCAAGTTATATCGATCTTTTGGACCAGAAACTGTTCAAGTTCGATTTCCGTCCCCCGGGGCCGTTCGCAATCATCGATTTCAGTATTCAGGGCGATCTGGTTATCTCATTTAAACTGAATGCAATGATGGGCTTCAGTATTTCCTATGGTAACGCGAAACAGCTGTGTTATCATCTGGAGCCTGCCAAAGATATTTCAAAGACCACGACCACGGATCTCGAGACCCCGAACTTCCGTGTGGACTTCTTCGTATTCGGTATGACAGGTCTTCGAATCGGTGTCAGACTGGATGCAAGAATCGGCCTTTTGAGCACGGATTTCGACTCCATCGGCGTTGTGGCTGAGGTCGGACTGTATGGTGAATTCTACGGGTTCCTGTATATGTATTATGCATGGACATCCGGAAAAGAACCTCAGAGCGGCATCATGGGTTCGCTTTTGTTTGAAATAGGGGCATACCTGGAAGTAAAATTCAAGGCCCAGCTCGGCGACGACAAGTTGTCAAAAGAGATTGATATATACAACAAGAAGTGGCCACTGCTGCAGCTCGGAGATACCGAAGTCCCCGTGCCGTATCAGAACAATGAAGAGGACGACGAAGCGCTCTCGAAGATGTTGGAGATTGAGAGTGGACAGAATACGGTTAAGGTACCGGATGCCGTATTCAATATCGACATGATGGCACTGGATTCCGGAGAAGTCAGCCGCGAAAGCCAGGATAGCGACAAGGTCGGAGCGGAGAATTACAGTTTCACGATTAACGGCCGGACCTATACACAGTATAACGAAGAGCACTTTGATGTTGTCTGCTATGATCTCGATGGGGAAAACGGAAAGGCTACGGAGAATCACTCCTTCCAGTACCTGCCTGCGACCAACGAGATTTATATCAAACCCGTGGACAACGACAAGGATGAATACTGGGGCGTTGTAATCTTTACATATCGGAATGACAGTTTCGGTTTCAGTACAATTGAGTTTCAGAGGGTTTTGAAGGTTCACTGGAAGGGCGAACCTTGTACGGCGGTTGTGGAATACTACGTCCATAAACCCGGCGGAGAGACGAATAACTTTGATGGTATGAACGGTGACCGCGATAAGTATTATGATTTTGTCAAAGAAGGCGAATTCCACGGATTTGACGGAATCGATTACGATATTATCGTGGACGAGAATTTCGTATATCAGTTCCCCGGATACCGTCTGATGGGTGTTGATTATCCAGGCATTATGGTGGCCGATGAGCAATACAGAAAGGCATACGAAGAGTATGAAAAGGAAAAAGCCAAGTATAAGGAAATGAACGCTGCGCCCGACGGTCAATACTCTTTCTCGGATTATAAGAAGCAGTCCGAGAAAGTGGATAAGACCTTATCTGCCGTTCATGCCAACTCGAAGTATTATCAATCCTACTACACTAATATCGGAGATGCGGTTGCCAATAAACAAGGCACCATGTATTTCCGTATGGTGAAAAACGGGACAGTTGTAAGACTCTATTATGATGAGGTAAAGTATAAAGTTACCATGCTTCGTGTAACGGAGCTTCCGCCTACGAAACCGGCGAGCGGTCGTGAATTCTTCTATCAGGGTTACTATGACGATTATAAGAAGAATGCAGATCTCTATATCCGCAAGGATGATTCTGTATTGGAGAAAGCACTGGCCCTTATGGAAGGATATGATAAGACCAAAGATCTTGAATGGTACTATTATCTTCCTAAAATGGCAGATCCTTACGCACGCTGTGGAGCGCAGAACGGAATCGCCAAGATTTTCATCTATAACCATAATGTTAATCATTTCAAGAGTGATGGCGCACTGATTCGCGAACACTATTCGGAATGGATGCCGCTGACGGCGGATGTAAAGATGCCGGATGAGGATCTTGTTCTCATAGCGTATGAGAAGAAATCCGAGAAGGAGTATAAGGTATCCTGGGTAAATGATTACGGTGAGAAGGTTCGTGAGGATACGGTTGTTTACGACAAGAAAGTTTCAAAGGCGCCGGATATCGGAACCAGAAAACGTGACGGTTATACTTCTTCGATAGAATGGGTTAACCAGCGTGGTGTGAAGTACTATGACGGTTATGTTATGCCTGCGGAAGATGTCACATTTACCGCACGTGTTACCTACAAACCGGTTTCACAGCCGATTACCTGGAACGTTGAAGGAGAAACATGGGTAACGAACGGACCGGGTACGGGAGAACCCTTGAATATTTCCACCTATAACCTGAAATATCAGGGCTCGGATCCGAATAAGTTTAAGAATGAGGACGGATATGTCCGCAGGAGGGGAAATACCGAACACATCAATGTTATCTTCCCCGGAAACGCCAAGTTGAATATCCCGGATGAGGAGAAAACGTATGTTTACGGGCAGGATAAGATGCCTTACGGCGGTATTACCATTAAGATCTGGTTTACCGTGAATGAACATAAGGCTACCTGGATGGATGGCGATACCGTTGTAAAGGAAGAAATCTACCCTTATGGCACGAGTATGTGGACGCTGCATCCGGAGGTGTCTGTCGGCGAGGACGAAGTCGTTGACTGGCGTACGGATAGCTACGGTAACAAGGATTCGATGGTAATCACGATGCCCGATAGGGATATGGTAATCTATACGGTTCGGCATACACACACATGGGACGCCGGAGTTGTAACATCCGGAGCAAACTGCCTGTACGAGGGAACTACGAAGTATACCTGTACGGAATGTAATACGACCAAATATGTGAAGAATATTCCGGTGGATCCGAACAATCATTACTGGTTGTACGTATATAACACTACGCGGGCAAACTGCAAGAGTCCGAAGATTGAAGAATACCATTGCTCGTGCGGCTATGTCGAAAAGAAGGAAGTAGGAGAGAAGGATCCGACCTATCACTACATGTACGAAGCAACCGGACATTACAGTAAGACAACCGTAGACCGTGTGGAACCGACCTGTGCGAAGCCCGGACATGAAGAAGCTTACTATTGCTGGGAGTGTGGTGCCCTTTTAGGCGGAAATGAAGAAATCCCGGCAACCGGTCAGCATGACTATGTGTATTCGACGATTCAGGATGCGACCTGTGAAGCAGACGGTGAAGAGAAAGGAATCTGTTCCGTATGTCAGGGTGAAACGACCAGAGCGATTCCGAAACTCGGACACCAGTGGGGCGATGTCTCTTATGAGCTTGTTGAAGGCAATACGAAGATGACAGCGAAACGTACCTGTTCACGGGAAAGCACGCATGTGGATACCCAGACCGTTGCGGTAACTGCACGTGTTGTGAAAGCAGCAAGTTGTATGAGTGAAGGAACGATGGCATATGATGCTCAGTTTACGAATACGGCATTCGGAAAGAAGACCATCGAACAGACGATTGCAACGAAGGCACATACATGGGGCAATGTAAGTTATACCCTCAGCACTGATAAGAGATCCGTTAAGGCGATACGAGTCTGTGCATATACGCTGGAAGGTGTTCATCAGGAGGAAGAGTCGGCACAGGTTAGCTATACGGTAATTCAGCCTGCAACGACGACTTCAACCGGTAAAGCTAAGTATTATGCTACTTTCGAGAATCCTGCATTTGCTCCTTGGGAACAGGAAGTGGAACTTCCCATAGAAGTGTGTGAACATGTATGGACGGATGTGATTAGCAAACCTTGGGCTGAAGTACAGAGTGATAAGGTTGTTCTTCATCTCGGTGAAAAGACGCAGAAATGTTCGAAGTGTAGTGTAAAGCGGGATGGTTTCTCCGAAGAAGTAAAGATTAAACCTGTACTGAAAGAAGATACCGTTGATTTTTATGAAATGATTCCGTATACGGCACTGCAGTCTAATCTGGCTGGATATACGCTTAGGAACTGTTACGGCTTCGGTACCATGATTACTCTTCCGACTGCACCTGACGGATCCGGAAGCTTTAGCTTTGACATCTCTATTCTGGATGAACCCGGGATTGATCTTGATGCCGTAAAACTTTCCGATTTGGATGCGCAGTTCCAGAGTGGTGCAATTGATAAGTATGAAATTCCGTATACCTTGGTTCCTTTCATGTCAGATGTTCCGCTGGATGCTGACATATACGAGGAAATGATTTTAAGTGATACGGATGACGGAAAACCGATTTACGGGCAGATTTCGTATCTTGCAGAGAATCAGGTTACTTTGAAACTCATTTGCGGTCATAAGCATGAGTGGAAAACGAAAACGGAAGAACCTTCATGTTCTTATTACCACCAGAAATATCACTGGGTACACGGAAGAACGTATACGTCCTGCGAACAATGCGATATGAAGACGTCAGAGACATTGATTAAGATGCAGCCATATGTGAGAATACCGGAAACTAATACCATGTTTGAACGCAGAAGTGATAACACTTATGAAATTCATGTTAAAGCTTCTTATCTTGCAGATGCGATGTATATGTGGAGATCCGCCAATCATAATGAAGGCAATCTGAAGTTTTATACTTCCTCAAATGCAGTTATTGATGACGTAACACTGTCTAATGTATTAGAGGTTTATTATTCAGAAGACGGAAGTATCAGTGAGGATAAGAAATATCAGGAACTGACCTACAATGGTATGAATGCTTTGGGTACCGGTAGACCTGAAGTTACACTTCCGGACGGAGTAACCGAGGAAACGATGATGAGTGAACTGGATAAGGCGGTCACAATTGTTTATTCCTTTAATTACAGTAAAGAAGATTGGGAGACGGTCAAGATCAAGCTGGTTATTGAACCTTAACAATCAAAGAAAAGCTTTTGGAAAGGAGCAGCCTTCGGGCGGCTCCTTTTCCGTTTCGGGGTCCGATTCAAAAAACCGCGGGATATCCTTCGGAAAATGCGGGGAAACCCGCGGAAAATGCCTTGAAACCGCTTGATTTTTCGTTTTGGTATGCTATACTTTTGGTATCAGATTTATCATCTTATCTCACATGGAGGATATGTTATGGACAATTTTAATTTTGACAAGATTAAAAAGTTTTTCCCCTTTACGGATAAGGCAACCGATACGAACGGCCTGATCACCAGCCTGATCGTGTATGTTGTAGTTGCCGCTGTTGTATGCGCTGTATTCGGAATTCTTTCCATTCCGTTCCTTTCCTGGTTTGTATGTACTGTTGCAGGTCTTTGGGCGTTGATCGGTATTATTCTTTCGGTAGTTACCTTCCTCGGCGCACAGAACGGTGGCGGAAACAACGGCGGACAGCAGTAAGCCGGTATATTCAATCAGATAACGAAAGCGAGACTGTTTTGCAGTCTCGCTTTTTTGATGCCGGGGATAGCCGGTACATAGAAGAAAAGCCGCCCGGAATAAACC
>CAMIWE010000041.1 GCA_946402335.1 uncultured Lachnoclostridium sp. | reverse complement strand
TACAAAAATGAAAGGAATGTATGATTTACTGCTTCGTAAACATCATACAAGGAAAAATATGAGTCTTTTTGATATGTTTAGAAAAACAAAAGAGCAAACGGTAAAGAATACCAATCCGGTTTTTAATGCTGAGAACGCAGAAAGAAATAAAAAATTGACAGAAGAAAAAGTTGTATTCGAAAAGGGTTATCCGCTTTATGAAAAAGGAGAAGAATTCCGGAAAAACAAGGAATATGAAAAGGCTATAGAACAGTATGATGAAGCGCGAAAAGTGGGGTATGCGGTTCCGGCTTTATATCGTGGTTATGTTAGGGTGTACAAACAACTGAAGGAATATGACAAAGCTTTAGCATGTATCGATGAAGCAGTAGAGATGGATAAAGTGCATCACTTTAATTCCGTAGCATTTCAAGATCTTTTAGCTGAGCGAGTAAAGATTGAGGGATTGAAAGCCAAGGAGTAGGGTGTTACTTTCTCGGTTTGATTAATTGCTATACTGTGTCAGTGATTGCAGTATATTCTCCGTGTATAGTGACAGAATAAAAGTACTGAGAAGAGGGCTACCTATGTTTTCACTCCATTTTAACAACACAATCTGCGAAAGAGACATGGATCTGTTGTTTGCCCAGGCCCTGTTGACCGATTCGGGGTTTGCCGGTCTACTGATTGACAAGACGGATCTGAAGGGGAAGCCGTATCAGGTTCTGGAGGCCGAATTATCGAAGGCAGACAGTGATTTGGGAGAGTCGGATATCCAGGCCGTCATTGATGTGGAAGGAACCCGGTTTGGATTCCTGATCGAGGACAAGATTGACGCAATCGCTATGCCAAAGCAGCACGACAGATATGTCAAGCGCGGACACAAAGGTGTTGAGGCGGGAGAGTACAGTGATTTCAGAATCTTCCTGTTCTGCCCGGAGAAGTATTACAAAAATGATACCGAAGCAAAGTTGTACGAGCACGTTATAACTTATGAGGAGTGCAAAGACTATTTCGAAGTCAAGTCCGATCCATTAAGTGTATTCCGAGCCTCTCAGTTGAAGCAGGCGCTGGTCAAAGCTAAGAAGCCTGCAACCACCAATGTGAATGAGAAGGCCAATGCTTTCCTGCGGCAGTATATCGCGTATCAGAAGGAGCATTTTCCGGCGTTAATGCTTGCCACGAAGGAGACCGTGAACGGCTACTGGACTGATTTTCGGACCGAGCTCGGGTATGTGTATATTTATCATAAGATCAAAGAAGGATATGTTGACTTGACTTTCCCGAGAGCGCAGGAGATGGAGGACAAGGCGAAGGTCATCGCGGAATGGATGAGACGCCACAAGTTCCAGAACCCGATGGTTCAGAAATCCGCAAAATCGGTTGCCATCCGCATCCATGTCCCGAAACTGGACATGCTCAAGGGCTTCGAATACGTTGACCAGGACGAGCTGAACCGCTGCTTCGAAGCCATCCAGGAACTGACCGATTTCGCGAATGTTGTTGATCGGGCGAATTCGATGACGATGAGGTGGAATTAGATTTCATTTACAGAATAGATTTGAGGAGAAGGGAATATGAATATGGGGATTGATGCTTTTGGGTTGTTATCATTTATGGGGTCTATAGCCTCTATAGTTTCTCTGGCAGAAAGTGTGGCTAAAGAAAAAAAGGATGAGCTTCCGTCAATTGATGCTTCCAAAATGGCATCAGATTTAGAAGGAATTGCTGATGCAGTAGATAATTACTTGGCCACAAAATATGATAAACCTGTTATTTCTAATAAAGAAAGAGACGATGTCAAAGATCGTTTTTTTAGTGAAAATAAGAACCTCATATTTATGAAAGAAGATGTTAGCAGGCTTATCGATTCTTATCTCAATCAGTTGGAAATCCTGCTGGAAAAACGGATGTCTCTTGGAGAATGCGTCATTAAGAAGCAGATTGATGATTTGGGTTCTGATATCAACAGTCAATTGACATTCCAGAAGAAAGCGTTGGACGTTATTCAAAAAGAAAGTAAAATAGCGGTCGAGAAAATTGAAGAACTCTATAAGAGGGGCGATAAAAGTGCCTTTCTGAAGGCGTATTATGATCAGAAACAACATGAATTCGAAGATGCCCCGAGCGGACCGACCGTTGTTGGTAACTGGTCTATTGATAAGGCTTATATTGATGTTGAGGTGGATAAAAAAACTCAGAAGAACACTTATGCCCGTGCGTCTGAATATATAATCAAATGGTGCAGAGAATATGAATGTGGCGCTCATTTAATATATGGACAGCCGGGACATGGAAAAACAACGCTAGGATTGAAATTGGTGCACGATTATATTGTCGGAAATGTTGATTTCAAAGTCTTTAGTTTTCCTCTTGTTTCACCTTGTTATCAGATGATTACAGGTGAGCGTATAAACATATATGATGTATTACGTCTGGATAAATATAATGACGAGAGCAAACTTGATGATAAACTTATTGAGAACAGTCTGATTATTCTGGACGGCTATGACGAATTACAAGCCACTTTGCCCCAAGATAGTCAGTTTGCTGATCCTGTTGTGTTTTTTAGTTTTATAAACACATTTGCAATAGAGAAAAAGGCTTATATTCTTATAACAACAAGAACAATTACTGTGGATGGCCTTACAAAGAATCGAAAAAAAGAGCTTAGAAAAATCGGCGATTTGATTTCAATGAAGTGCTTGTCTCCAGAAGATCAAAATGACTGGATAAACGCGCATAATCCGAATTATATAGAGAAATTTAGTAACTTAAGGGAAACTTATTCAAAGATTAAAGAATCGCAAAATACTGAAGAAGTAGATATCTTTGGAATACCTTTTATCTTCCTGATGACTGTTGCAGCAGAGTTTGATGATAAGGCAGATAATCTTGTTCAGCTATATGATAAGTTGTTAGAAGCCACATTAAAAAGACGCAAGCCCAATATAAGAGAGGAAGAGATAATTGCCGAAAGAAAAAAGTATGAGGATATTGCACTGAAAATGATGGCGAACTATGGGAAGTACGCCGTGATTCCCGGCAGAAATAAGCAAGATTATTCTTTATATACATATTCGTATTATATGAAGGCCTATTCGGGATATGCTGATTGTAATTCTGACGAGATAAACAGATTTATAGAGTTTTATCATCGTACGTTTTACGAGTATTTTTTGGCATATTCTCTTTATAACAGGTTCAACGAAGCAACAGAGGAGAATGTAGATGAATTCCTTTGTGAGCTCGAAAAGGGTTATCCGAGTTCTGAAGTAATAAGGTATATAAGGCAGATCATTGGAGACAATGGGGGATGTACATACAATGACGAGGTTCGAAAAAGAATTGAGAATACAGATGCTTTGATTATAAGGGATGGTGAAAACCCGCTTACTCGATGCAATCGTATTTTCGTGAATGCGTTAAACCTTATGAATCTCTTTGCGAATGGGTTGTCTATTCATGAAGATATAGCACCGAATTATTCGTCGTATAAAGACACAAAGCTTTGTCAATTGTTGCGACAATTCAAATGCACACAGGTAGATTTTTCCGGAAGTAAGATGATGGGCGCTCACATCGACAGAACTGATTTGCGAAAAGCAGATTTTACCAATGCGAGCATGCAAAACAGCGATATGTTTAGAACCATGTTTGATTCCTCCCTTTTTGTGTCAACTAACATGTCATACGGAAGATTTGAAGACGGCAGCTTTACGAAGGCAATCTTTAACAGAGTAGATATGCGGGGGGCAAACTTTAAACGAGGGAATTTTACGGATGCAACATTTACAGATGTCATAATAGATGATGGAACGCAATTCGATAATGCAACTTTCGATAGGCTAACAACTAATGTCGATTTGAGTAGCCGTATCCCCGAATTCTTTGATCTTGTTAAAGAAGGCAAAATTCACTATGTGAATGATAAAAAGGCTGATTCCGACAATAATACTGAAGTTGATTCTGGCATCAATTAATTGTTTGAGTTTATTGTGAAGGAGTTGTTCTCTTGAAAGAATTCATAGATGAATACAAGCGTCTGGAAAAGTTGTGCAGTGAGATGTATGGCCAGCAGCATGGCATCTCTCTGTACATCTCTGATATGGATAAGACATCTATGCATGCCGTAAGGGGAATACCCGGGTGGAGCAGTGACCTTGCCAATCTGAAACGGGTTAGACATATACGAAACAAGATGGTTCATGATGCGGAGGATTATGATGACGCTTATGAGCCGGAAGATCTGGCATTTATAAAGCAGTTCCATCAAAGAATCCTCACGCAGCAGGATCCGCTGACGTTACGGAGACAGCTGGAACAGAATGCAGCGAAGGTAAATCAGAAGACTTCACTTGTCCCGGCCGATGTTGTTCAGAATACTTTCACTTTAAAAACGGATTATCCGGATTTCGAATATGATTCCGAAAACACCAATCTCGATATGAGAAAGAAATTAGAACGTGAAGATAAAGTCTTGAAGCGGATGACAACTGCGACGGTGATTCTGATCATCATAGTCCTTTTGATATTGATAAAACTGTATTGGAATTGAAATATTCCCTAAGGAGATTGTAATTGAACGAATCCACACTTTACAAATCCCTTGGCACTTTAACGAAGGACAAGAGCCGCTGGAAGGAGAGCATTCCTTACATCGCGTCCCTCCTTCAACATGAATCGGTGAAGATCCAGGCGAAGGCGCTCTGGCTGCTTGGCGAGATGGGGCTCGAATATCCGCAGGAGGTGCAGGACAAAGTGCCGGCGATTGTAGCATTTGGCGGCAACGAGGAGCCGCTTCTTCGGGAACGGGCGATCAATGCTCTCGGGCGAATCGGCAGGAGCAATTTTGCGGCGATCGAACCGTACTTCGAGAATCTGTTCCGATTGGCCGACGATGAAGAACCGCAGGTGCGCCTTAGTTTTATCTGGGCATCGGAGAATGTGGCAACGAACACGCCGGACATCTATGCGGGCCATATGCCGGTGTTCGAGAAGCTTCTGCACGATAAGGTTGACAAGGTCCGGATGGAGGCACCGGAGATATTCCGCGTTCTCGGAAAGCGCAGACCGGAGCTGGTCGCACCGTATCTCGGACAGCTGAAGGAGATGGCAGAGACTGACGAGAACCGCGTCGTAAGGATCCACAGCCTGGGCGCGATCAAGGCAGCAACGAAGTAGCTGCACCACACAGGAGACTCATATGACTGACACCCAATCCACCCGCGCCAAAGTCGCGGCAATCCTAAACATTCTGATCATTATAGAGGCCGCCGTCGGGACGGTCTTGATGCTTTTCTTCCGGGACGGGGATGCGCTGCTTGCGTCCTCCGGCGTGGAGAATCTGAAGTATTTTACGGTTCTTTCGAACGAATTTTGCGGGATTGTGGCCGTTTGGGCGCTGATCCGGGCAGTGCGCCGCAAGGCGCCGCCGATGCTTATGAAGCTGATGGCGGCAGCTGCGGTGGGGCTTACGTTTCTGACCGTCGCGGCATTCTTAGGACCGCTGTACGGGCACCGGTTCATGTATAAAAATGCCAACCTGTTCTTCCACCTGATTCTGCCGCTTACGGCGATGGCAGAGTATATTCTGCTGCCGGTGCCGAAGGGCGGCGTGCCGTTTAAGTGGACACTCCTCACGATGATTCCGGTCTTTCTGTACGGCTCCGGGTACCTTACGAACATCCTGATCAACGGGACCGGGGTGTGGCCGGACACGAACGATTTCTACGGCTTTGTGAACTGGGGACTGCCGGTGGGCATCGTCATATTTGCCGGCATCATGCTGGCAGTCTGGGGCATCGCGTGCGCCTTGCGGGCGGTGCAGGGAAGGATTACGAAATAGAAGTTCTTTGGGGAACATTTTGCGATATAATTACCCCATTTTGCTCCCCAAAGAACAAGATATTTTTGTTTCGTTTGTTAGGAAGCAAATGGCAGAAGGAGAAGTAAGATGGGCAAGATGATCGTCAGCAGCGGATACCGGAAGAGAGGATTTGACGCGTTCGGCGGGACAATCCTCAGAAAAGAAGACATGTCGTACTGGGAGAACAGCCCGAAGCGCACGGACCCGATGGGCGTGGCGATCGGCCTCGGCGACGTTGTGGAGCTTGTGGAGAGCAGCTTCTTTGAGACCGTGCCGACCATCAGCGCAATCTGGATGGAAAATCCAAAGTGCAAGCTACAGATGACCGACGAGGTGGTAAAACTGCTCCGCGCGAACCGCGTGCTGCTGCGGGGCTTTTATAACTCGACCGCCGAGGAGTACGCAAGGCAGTACCACCTGCGTTTCCTTTTGCTGGACGTGCAGCTCGCGAGCGTCGGAGACTATTACGAGCGCGGCATTGACATCATCACCCTTCGTTTCTACGAGGACGGCAGCCCCTATATCCATCAGGACTGCCGCTGCCAGGGGATCTCGGCCGGCAGTGTCGGCGGCGGGGAGACCAGCTTCGACCTGCCGAAGGATTTCTACCTGACCATGACGCCTAAGGAGATTGCAGATAAGTGCTGGGGCAGCTGCTACCGCGAGCTCCTCGACAACGGCAAGCTCAAGGCCACGATGGCAGCAGCCAAGAAGAAGGGCGGGTTTTTGTTGGAGTTTGAGGGGTGAAAGGGAGGAAGAGTAAAAATGTTGGAGGAAGAGTTAACTAAGAAAGCGTGATCACAGTGAAGATTCCCTTTACAGGCAACACAACTATCGAAAAAGAGCAGATTGCGGAATTGATCTCCGCCGAATTACTCCAAGACATTCTCCTGGAGGAAGGCTTCGAGTTCATCGCTCCGTATGCATTCATGGAATGCACGGATTTGAAGACAATTGTTCTGCCTTCATCGCTTAAGCAAATCGGCGAAGGGGCGTTTTTTGGATGTTCCAAGCTTACCACCGTTATGGTTCACGGAGATGCGGAATCCGCCGTCAAAGGGGTGCATTTGCCGGACGCGCTTGAGGCAATCGGAAAGAACGCTTTCCGGCGCTGTGACAGAATCAAAGGCGAGCTGATTCTGCCGGAAGGCTTTCGGTCGATGGGAGAATCGGCCTTCGAGGATAGCAGGTTTGGGAAGTTTTATTTTCCGGGGACGATGGAGTCTATTGGTCTTTCCGCGTTTACGTGGTGGAACGCCGAAACGGCAATCTATGTTCAGGACCGAATGAAGATCCTCGATGATGTTATATGGGCCTTCTTGTGTCGCGCAAAGCCATCCAGACCCATCCTGGTGTCCAATGCTTCGGCCATGAACGTCGTGAAGGATGTTACGCGTACCATAATCGCTTTGGATGAGGCGCTGATTGGACAGGACGGGGCCGCATACGTAAGCTTGCTCCCCGAGGATGGCGCCCGATACCTCCTCGGCGGACTGTCGGCGGACCAATACGTCGCGTCTTTATATCACCTCGGGGATGAGAACAACCAAAGCCTGGCGTCGTGCAGTCACTTCTGGGAGCCCTCCGAGCAGGTTGCTTGGTGCGGCGACCTTTCGGACTATGAAGCGATTCGAAATCACCTTGAGAAAGCGCTTAGCACGTCGCTTGGCAGCAGGCCGATGTATTGCGTCTTCAGCATAGGCAGATTTATCGGGGGCGCAAAGGAAGTTTCGTGGCCCAGATTCTATCTGTATGATCCGGACACTCCCCGGAAGATCCTCCCCCTGCGCGACGAAGACGTTGAATTCATTCAGGACACCCTCTACGATGACACGATAATCGAGGAGTGGTATTGGTTGAATGAGTGGATTGAAAAGGGAAGGGTGTAGGAGAAGAAAATGTTACTGTCATATGTGCGGCATAGTGCCTGAAAATGTGGAGGTGACCCCATGCAAAACATCTCTAACGGTCGTTACGAACTCTGTGATGTGGAATTCCTGCCCGGCGGCAGGACATACAGCTATCTCGCGGAAGCCGGATGCTATTCGGTTGGCGATCTGGTTGTTGTGTGCGCCGGCAGGGACAATCATGAGGCAACCGTGCGAATTGCGGCCAAGAGACCGTTTGAGGAGGCGGATTTGTCGGTTCCTACGGCCAATCTGAAGACAATCCTTCGGCTTGCAAATGAGAAGGAGCAGGAACAATTCGCTAAGCCTCATAAACCGAAAGCTAAGAAAGCTAAAAAGCAGTCTGGCAAGGCGCCCAAGCAGGACATCGAGGCTGATCCGCCCTATATAGCTGACGGCTTGCAGCCGGACGGCAGTCTGATCATTTCTTATTCTGATTACAACGTTGAAATCTACGGCGGGGAAGACATAGAAGTCGTCTACATACTTGATCCGCCCGATGTGGCGAAATTGCACGCATACCTTGCACAGAAATACTCCGGAAGCATCGAATCCATGCTACTTGAAGAGTGTGGCAGCAACTACCTGAAGAAAGGCCCGACCGAGCTGTTCGAGGAGGCTGGTGTAAAATACGAACGATTCGTGTGGATAAGTTAGAAGAGAAAAGAAGAGATAGAAGAGCAAAGCCCTCCGTGAAGGAGGGCTTTGGTGTTGATGGACTCGGACGGTTAGGAGACCGTCTGACTTTTTCTAAACAGGGGGTGTTTCCATTAATCCCTTTTGTTTACCCGGAATCATCATGCAATACTATTTGTTTACATCCAGAAGATTGCGATTGGGAGTATTGTCATCCCCTGTCTTGTCAAAACTCTTTATAAAGCGGTCAATCGTTCCGGTATTGCCGACTACATAATCAAGGATGGTTTTACAGTCTGACAGACTTATATTTCCGAATAATTTCCTTAACGAAGCATCGTCATCGTAATAAACATGAATATTCCGCGCTGATGCGGTTGTCAAATTTCTTGATTCAAGAATTACAATGGCTTTTACTGTGTTACCATCCCTCAATACGGAAGCAACAAGATAAACGTGTTTGCTACGCCAAATGACATCACCTGAACTGATTTTTTTGAGCACGTCGGCCTTGTTATTTTCAGATATTAGTACATGTTTTTCCTCATCTTTATATTTTTCATAGAATGTTCCGGAATCAATATGCCCGA
The DNA here is from genome assembly GCA_946402335.1 of uncultured Lachnoclostridium sp. GTDB lineage: Bacteria > Bacillota > Clostridia > Lachnospirales > Lachnospiraceae > ISDg. Next base: position 11,900 of record CAMIWE010000041.1, on the reverse strand, counting down.
ATCCGATACAATAAGCAGCAAATCCGCTGCAATCTGTTCCGTAGCCGGGGCCCGTCTTACTTTCTGGATTATAAAACGAACTGTTTATGTTTTTGGCATTGTTTATAAGGTCTTGCGGTGTAGCGTCAAATCCCAAATATGTATTGTACTGCTGATACGGGGCTCCAACATATTTGTGTCCGGCGGTGAAAGAGTCATTATGCAGATAACATTTTATATCTTTCAAGCAAGTCCAACTAAATGTGGAAAGCGTTTTGGCCTTTGACAGTGCATTGGAAGCGACTTTGTCCCCACGATTGTTTGCTCCTTTAATCAAATTATCGTAGAAGGCTTTGAGTTTGGTCTCACGGGTGGAAGGCCAGAGATCATGGTCTTTTTGTTCCTGGGTAGTGGGTTTCTTTTGTGTTACTTTAATTGTTTTCTTTATGCTTCCAACTGATAAAGATATCAGCGCCGTGCGATCCTTCTCAGTAAGGTTATCGGGAAATGTTACTTCGTAATTGTTGCCGCTTGTTTTCGTGACAGTTAACCAATCAGTACTGGTCGAAACAGTAACTTTACCAACAATTGGAGTTGCGGTAAATGGTTTACTCCCGGCAAAACTTGAAGCATCTATAGTCGTGTCGCTTAATGTAAGCGTATTCCCGGTCTGCTTTACGGTGAGCGTCTGCGCTCCTTTGTTGCATACGACGGTTACTTTTCCGGACCGGCCGGATGCGTTTTCGTTCTTCGGAACGGTAATGGTGACGGATCTTGAACTCTTTTTCATTGCCGTAATCCAGGTTGCGTTTGCGGAAACCGATTTGATTTCCCATGCCTTCGAAGGCGTCGTATACGTGGCCGTTCCTCCCACAGGATCGAACGTATACGTGTTGTTTGAAACGGTAACGCCTTGTTTTACAATTGCGTTGCCGGTCAATGTCTGCGCCTGCGCCAATCCCAAGGATGAGACGAGCAGACAGAGAGCAGTGAGTACAGACAATACTGTCTTTGTAATCCTTTGTTTCATAGTTTATAAACCCCTTTCTCAATAAATGGCTAAGTTGTTCGCAAAATGATTCCGGGCAAATGCGATGAATTAACCATCATGTCTATTATAGGGAGAAGAAAATGAAAGCGAAAGGAGTTTTGAAAGAATTGCCGGTTGAAACGACTCAATTTTTCGTGAAGAACGCAAAAGAAAAAGGGACTGGAAACAGCCCCTTTTTCAAGTTATGTAATGTTATAGTAGTGAGAGAGTGTGTTACTAATTGGTAACATTAACGAGGGCGTGACCTTTCCATTTTCCATCGGAATTTTTGTATCGCACAACAAGAATATCTCCGGCACGAAGAGATTTAATGTCATTATCGCTTAAGTGGGTTGTACTCGATAGCTTTAGTTTTTTAAAGCCTGCATTTTCTAAAGCAGCACCTAAATCTGCGGTACATGATAAAGGCATATCATACAATCCTTTTATATTGAGTTGATGACCTACGGCAATGACATTGGCGCTTACACCGGCAGCACAATCCTGCGAACATTTTGTTTTAACCGCCTTGGGATCCCAACCAACCTCAACCTTACTCAGTTCATCTTTATAGGTATAATTCTGGCTTTGATCGTATCCGATATTGTTGTTCAAGGCCGCTTCAATAGAAAGCCGAGCCAGTTTGTTACCAACATTGGAGTTGGATGTATATCTGTAGACGCTGATGGTTATGTTCGTATTTGTGGAGGTATTAACGTTAATGGTGCCGAAACTGGTGTCCATTTTCCATTCGTCTCCGTTGTTGTCACCGACTTTTCCGCCGGAAGAATACCCTTTTCCTCTTTCATCATGACAACTGTTTGAAACCCAGTGAGTACTGGAATTCATGTAATAATCATAATCCGGAAGATTGCAAACGCTACAGCGCCGTTCATTGTTACTTCCGGTTGTGTATTTATGGCTTGCAGGAATCTTTTCGGTCTGGCTGGCCGGACCATTCTTGCAGTAGCGGATTTTTACGCCGTCGGTAGTGCAAGTGGCGGCCTTTTGAACCTGCCAAGCACCCCAACTGTGTTTGCCGGTTGGAGGAATGGTTCTGGAGTTAGTTCCGGAACCAAGTTTTTTACATTTCGTACAACGATAGCGCTGTACACCGGATTTACAGCAGGTAGCAGCGGTTGTGGTTTCCCATGCGTAAGTGTGAGCACAGTTCTGAGTAATACGAAGCGTATATGTTTTGCTTCCATACACCCATACGACATCACCTTGACGAGTTTGTGTTCCTTTAGGGATGGCCAGTACTGTAAGAGTGTATTTATTCCCGCTCTTCTTAGAAGTAACCCAGCTGGGTTTCCCCTTAAGCTCAACACTTGTGTATGCACCGGAGAGAGTGACAGTAATGGTTTCTCCGCCTGCAGCAGCGGTGTAATACTTTCTTACGCCTGGAGTTATGGTTAAGCTTGCTGCCTGAGCAAGGTTCTGGCTCATTACGGTAATGGTCAGAAGAAGCGCACATAATAAACAGATGATATGTGATCGTTTGATCTTATTCATAGCTGATCTCCTTTTTAAATTTTTTACGGGGAATGATCGCTGTAATCGTCTTGAACATAGTCCCCCTCATATTCTTTCCTCAACAAAATTTGAAATTTCCAAATCCGACATTCCCGGGTTGTGTCGGTTCGAATGACAGTTCAAACGATAACACGGTAACACCAAATATGCAATAGAAATATTGGCATAACACAACATATTGTATGTGTGCACAAACATTTTCTTTTTCTTTGTGCATTATTTCGGAATTGTTCTTGTTATAATGGAAATTTTAAAATATGAAATCGACTTTGAATCTGTTAACTGATTTTAATGATTGAACTCTTTAAAATGTTGGATTTCTAAGGGGCTGGCGCATGGGGCAAGTAGAGCTACAAAGAAACATATCTGATTCCTAAATTGTTTCCTCGCTTCCCATCTTCCTTTTCCCTCTCCGATATGCTATAATAAATCAGATATATTCCTTCCCATCGGCCGGAACGATTAGCGGCAAGGAACAGAAACTTGGAGGGAGAGGCAGAGTACTATGAGGATTTGTCCGCGGTGCAAGACGAAGATGATTGATAAGTACGGGCTCACGGGGTTTGGCAATGGGTCAACGGGACTTTGCCTGGTGGAGAGATCGAGCCTGTTTACCAAGGGGGTTATTCCAATCAGGGCGGCAGTCTGTCCGGATTGCGGAGAGGTTTCGCTGTACATCGGGGGAAGCGGCTTACAGTACCTGCAGGAGGAACTTCGAAAGAAGGCATTGGAAGACGACGAGGATTTCATCATATGAGCGCATGCTCTAAGGAGCATAGGACCGGAGGTTTATATGGCAACCATTAATGTTTATGAGCAGTATTTTGCGGCGGAGGGGACCTTCAGCGACGTGCCCCGCAGGGGCGCGCTTGTTATGCTGATCGCGGATTCCTGTGACGGTCGGATCCGCTACGACGCGGCGGTGACGTTCTTTCCGCACCGGGACGAGGAGGATTATGCGGTGTCGTATGACGCCTGCTTTGAAAAGACGATATATGAGGCCAAGGGGCGCCGCTCCAGGAAGAAGGAGCAGGCTTTCTTAGAGAAGTTTCAGGACGTGATCGATGAGATTGCGGCCGAGCATGACGCGAAGGTGTTCTGGGACAATCCTCTTCGCGAAGCAAGAAGAGGATAAACGCAGACATCCGCGCTTCGCAAAAGAAAGGATATAACGATCGGATACGAGGGGAGGGATTACCATGGCAGACGATGAGAAGAAGGATATGACGGAAGATATGACAGTGGAGCAGCCGGAATCGAAGGGCTCTAAGGCCGTCGGTAAGGACGGAAAGCCGCTTGAAAAGCCGACGATCAAGGCGTGGTATGCGCCGTTAATGCTGGTGCTGGCAGTGGCGATCGTATTTGGCGGAATCGCGATCAAAAACCGCTATGACCGAAAGAAGGCAAAGCAACTGTACGGCAAGATTGCCTACGAGAAGGATGTGCAGAAGTATGCCCTTGCGCTGGCGACCTATCCGGAGCTGGTGAAGTGCCCGGAAATGGAGTACGATAAGTATTATGATAAAGACGACATGTTCATGGAGGAGGCTTTCGACGCCGATTACAACGAATTTTTGGACAGCCGTACGGATCTTGCCAATCTGATTCAAAAGTACGGTAAGGATAAGGCGCTCGGGGCGGTGCAGCAGTTTACCGGAAGGAGCATGCAGCGCTTCCTGGTGAATCGAAACGGCGAGAACAAGGTATACTCCCCGATCAATGTTTACCTGATGCTCGGGCCTCTTGCGGAGATGACCGGCGGCAACTCGAGACAGCAGATTCTTTCCCTTGCCGACGCAACCGACGTGAAGGACCTGCGCGAGCGCTCCAAGGCGTTGTGGACCCGCCTCTATGCGGAAAATGACATCTCGAACGATTATCAGCTCCTGCTCGGCGGGGCTGCATGGCTGAATAACGACAGTAAGCAGAACTTTAACAAGGATACGCTGGAAATTCTGAAGACGGACCATCATGCGTCCGCATTTGCCGGCAAGATGGGAAGCAGCAGCTATAACAAGGCTCTGCAGAGCTGGCTTAACAGCATGACGGGCAATCTCTTAAAGGATTCCGTGCAGGGCGAGGGTTTTAAGAACGGCGATGAGTTTGCCTATGTGACGACGATTCTTTTCGAGGCGGCCTGGGAGAAGCCCTTTGACGAAGAGGTGAACGAACCGGGCGTGTTCCATGCAGAGGGCGGGGACATGACCGTTACGTATATGAAAAAGGAGTTTCTTGAAGAGAATTACGGATATTACCGGGGCGAGAAGTTCCTTGCCGCGCCGCTTCCGTTAACAAGGGGAGAGGTATGGTTCATCCTGCCCAACGAGGGTGTAGCGGTTGACGAACTGCTTGATGACCCGCAGGTGCTTAAGATTCTTGAGCGGAATATGGAAATGCCGGATATGCACTATGCGCGGGTTTATTTCTCGGTTCCGAAATTCGATTTTAAGAGTGAATTCGATCTGATTCCGATTCTTAAGGATATGGGCGTTACCGATATCTTCGCAGCGGGAACGGCCGACTTTTCGCCGCTTACGAAGACAAGCCTCTACTGCACCGGGGCAAAGCATGCGGTCCGGTTTGCAACCGACGAGGAAAAGGTTTCGGCGGCAGGGTATTCGGTGATGTATCTCTCAAGGAGCGGTTCGCCGGCGCCGGACGAAGAGCTGGTATTTACCTTAGACCGTCCGTTCCTGTTCGCGGTCAGCGCACGGGATATCAATGTTCCGCTTTTCGTCGGCGTTGTGGAGCGTCCGACGGAGGGAAAATAGAATCCGGACGAGCACGGGCGGAGTGCTCGGCAGCAGGATGATGCGGCGCCCTCACATTGGGTAAATAATATTTACAAAAAATCCTTGCATTTTCCGTAAAAATCATTTACAATGATTCCAATCTCGTTAAAAGCGGGAGGGGGAATTACTGGTTTAGTGTGATTACGGAGGGATGAAGATGAGAAAGGTAATCTCAGTTTTTTTGATGATTCTGGTTCTGGGCATGGGCGCGTTCATGTTTTACAGAATCAATCAGAAGATGGAATCGACCAAGGAGAAACTGTTCGAGGGCACGGACAATGCCTCGGACGAGCGGAAGGCTTATGAAGCATCCGCAAAAAAAGTTTTAGATGACTACGTTGCAGCCGAAGTTAAACTCGATGCCCTGAGCGCAAAGATTTATAACGTATGGTCGAATACCGTTTCCAAGAAGAGCAATCCGGAAACCGACCGGTACACAAAGGACGCCAAAGGCGAGTTCTATCCGGATGCGAAAACCGCTCTCGAGCAGCTGGCGAAGGATAGTGAATTTCTTGCCGCACAGAAGGAAATGCGGGAACTCTGCGATGAGCTTTCCGCCCAGGTGGAGAGCTTAAAGGCGCCGAAATTTTCAAACGTTACGGAGGCGCAGCTTAAGAACTGCGCAAACACTTTTACGGAATATGCCAATACCGTTATGAACACGACCGGGAGCCTGACCTATTATTCGAGCTCCTGTCATCTGGCCAAAGCCAATTTCGATGCGGCCTGCAGCATGATGCGGATGAGTGTCGGCACTTGACGCCGGACAGAGCGGGGTGCAGACCCGGTGCGGCCTGTTTCCGGGGACCGAAAATGCCCCTTGACGCAGCTGTCGCAAATAAAAGTCATACAATGTTTTTGGGAGGAAGGATATGAAAAAAATCATCGGACCGTTACTCATTATTCTTGTTATCGGCGGGATCGGAGGCGGAATCTGGCTCGTGAACCGCAACCTGAAGCATAAGGACGAGGTCAAAGAGTACAAAAAGACGCTGAAGGGCGTCATGAGTACCCTCTCAAAGGACACGGACGACGTGGAGAAAGCCATCAAAGAACTGCTTACCGAGTGGGAAGTGACGGCAAGGGCTTACGGCAGCTCCGAAATCGGCAAAGGCGCCCTTGAGGATGTGCTGAACCAGACGGAGCAGAAGAACCGCCGCGAGACGCTCTTAAAGCAGCTGAAGGTCCGCTCGGATGACCGGAAGAACCTTCTTAAGAAGATTGAAGATTATCCGAAGGGCGAGAAAGCGCTGTGTGATGACGTCTTAGAGTACTGGGACATCTTCTGCAGCATGGCGGATACTTACGCAAACATTACGCTGGTGAAATCCTACGAAGCATGCGCTACGAATTTTGCAGCCGAGAGCGCGAGAAAGGCCGAACTGTACGATAAGATCATGAAACAGATCGTCGAATTGTCGGAAGATTAAAAAATATAAAATAACACATTCAACCATAGCGGATTAACATTGACAGTCCTGCCCGCGGCCTTTACAATGGAGGTAGTATTTCTCCGACGGAAAGCCGGGGATCTCGGCGGGTATCGGATGGGAAGCATGAATAAACCGATTCTTTGAGAAGGTTGTTTTAATCAGAAAAATACGGTGGCAGCCGGCGAATATCGTCGGTTACCACCGTTTTTTATTCAATGGACGGTCTCAGTCAGTCTTTCCGGCTTTGTTCATTCGATAAGCCTTGATGAGACGTTTCCGGCAATCCGGGTCGAGGATGAACCGTTCGCCGCGTCCGATGATTGTAACCTCGGTGCCGAGAGGACAGGTATGATCTGTGATTTCGTCCGGTACATAAACCACGATGCTTGTATCGACGCCGGCAATCTTTGTGAGTACCTTTATGCAGGAGAAGATGGACCTGTCGTCAATTTTGGAACTCGTCTTATCGTGCAGCAGGGCGTTTCCGTGTCCGATCACGACTGCAGGATAGCTTATGCCGTCACGCAGGAGTATCGTTTGTTCTAATTTCGGACCGGCTATAATTACATACAGACATATACAGTATATGGGAAGCAGACAAATGCCGCAGATAAGAACGCCTTCTACATTTTCCCCCTCCTCAACTGCCGGTACCAGACCGGCAAGTAATAAAATCAAAGGAGCGAACAGAATGGCAAAAATGTCGTTGAAGTTGAGATTGTGAGCGGGAAGTGTTTTGGAAACGATTGCCGCCCGGTGAGCCGTTGCCAGCTCCTTCATGTCCGCCTCCGTAGCACCGTCCGTAACGGTACATCCGGAGATGAGCATGGTTCCGCAGTTGCGGCAATAGCTTTCCCCGCCGTAGTTGGCTTCGCAACAGTTCGGGCAGATAGATTCAATCAATTCTGTTTTCGTACGAATTCTCATGTAATTACTCCAATAAGGGAATGGGTCATAGGAAAAATCAATTCTATGGCTAAACTTCTACAATGTATTCCTCATTGTATTCGTAGAGGGTAACCTCGGTTTCACGCGGATGACTCAGTTCACTGACTCCGACGGGAGCCGTGATGAATACAATCGTGTCTCGATTCTTGATCCTGGCAAATACCTGCATTTGGATGGTTACTGCCTCGCGGGAATATCTTCCCTTGTCAGCATTTATCTTACTTACGTTATTGTAGCCGAGTATTATGCCTTTAACGGAATGACCGCGTTTCTTGATTCGGTTATACAGGAATATATCCAACCAATAAACAAAGCCGAAAAGGAACCAAAGAAACCCTGCGAGACACCATGCAATCAAGGTTTTTGTATAGTCTCCGTCTCCTGACGCGCCGAGAGAGAAAAGACCGAAGTTAAACATGGTACAAGTGATTGCAAAAAGTTTCAATTTGTTATCAAGCGTAATCGTTCGTCTTTCCCTGGAGTTTACTTTTACGGTCGGATACTGAACCGGCGCGCCTTCGGGCATAATGCCGTCTTCCTCTTCCTTGGTGAAGCTTTCGCTGACCGTCGTGGAAGCGCCGCATCTTTGGCATAACCCGCTGAGCTTATCGGTATAAGCACCGCAGGCAGGGCACTGCACAAGCGTCATTTCGATTGTGGTACGTTTCTTCACGGAATCAACTCCTTTACGGTCTGACCGGGACTATATTCGGTCCGTCTGTCATTTGGGACAAGATATCATAACAATGATAAAATGTCAATATCATTTACCTTAAATCCATGTTAAATCGGTGCGGGCCGAAAAGACCGCACCGGGAATACCTTCAACGGGCAGGAGAGAGCCATTGGGAATCTCTGTTACCGCTTGATCTCTGTATAATAGTAAACTGCCAGCTGGGTACGGTCGCGGAGCTGCAGCTTATCAAGAAGAGAGCTTAGATAGTTGCGCACCGTGCCTTCGCTCAGGAAGAGCTTCGAGGCAATCTCACGGTTCGAAAGACCTTCGGCAACGAGTTCCAAAATCTCGCGTTCCTTGTCGGTGATGCCGTGTGCCTCATAATCGAACGAATCGGAGGCCTTCATCAGCTCGGGAAGTTTGCCGATAATCTTATCGCCGAAGACGGTCTGTCCGCGCATGACGGCTTCGAGCGCCGGTGCGATCGCGGCAAAATCCTGCTTGAGAATGTACCCTTTGGCACCGATATTGATCGCCTTTATGATGTACTCGTCATCGGAAAATGTGGTGAGATAGAGGATCTTCGCGTCGGGATGCGCCTTTAAGATCACCTCGCCGGCTTCGAGGCCGGTCATGCCTTCCATGCGGATGTCCATGAGAATAACCTCCGGACTGTTCTCGTCGTAGAGGCGGATCGCGTCCTCGCCGCTATGGCCGGTTGCAATGACGCGGATGATCCCGGTATTCTCCAAAATTGTCTTAAGCGACAGCGCCACGAGGCGGTCGTCATCAATCACAACGATGTTCATATGGTTCTCCTTGCTTGGTCTGCTGGTCCCGCCGGCACTCGGTTATTTCAAGTTGTGACGGCTCTATGCCGCCGGCGTTCGGTTATTTCATGCCGCGGCCTTGTGCCGCCGGCGTGCGTTCTAAGCTTGTTTCGGTATCGTCAGGAATACGCGGAAGCCCTGTTCGGAGGCGGTAAATGAGATGCGCCCGCCCACATTTTTCGCACGATCCTCCATGTTTCTAAGACCGATGCCGCCGCTAAATTCGGTCTGTTCCTTGTTCTTTCCGTTGTCCTCGATGAGCAGCTGGTAGAAGCCCGGGTGCTCACGGAATATGATATCAATCTTATCGCCGTTAGAGTGCCGTACGGCGTTCGAGATGCCTTCCTTTACGATTCCCGCGATGCAAAGCTTGATGTCGCCGGGAATATTCGGTGAGGCGTCGTATTGCAGGCTTATGTCAAAGCGGGAAGCGGCAGTTGCGGTTTCGGACTGCGTCCCGGTTCCGTCCGAAGAATGTTGCGTTCCGGCACCGTTCTCGCCGGTTACGGCGTCCGCCATTTCCTGCAGCACGCGCTTTAGATCAATCGAATCGTCGTGCAGGTCGTGGACGCTTTCGCGGATGCTCGTCATGGCACCGTCAAGCGTCGTTTTCAGATCATTTAGAGGCTCCCGAAGGGATTCGTCCTTATTGAGAATCTGAATCGCCCCGGTCTGTAAGATGGAGCGTGTCAGCAGGTGCCCGACGTTGTCGTGAATCTCGCGGGCAATCCGGTTCCGTTCCTTCAGGGTGGCAACACGGACCTCACTGTCCTGTGCCTCGAAGAGGCGTTTGTTCTGTTCCGCGAGCTGTACGTTCTTCTCGGTGATGCTGTCATGCAGTTCGGTAAGCCTGCCGACCGAATCCTCGAGGCTTGTCATACGAAGCACCAGCATCAACGTAACGGTCAGACCGGTCAGGAGGATGAGAATCTGGGGCAGGGAAAGAGCACCCATGCTGGCCACCACGGAGATGCCGGGGAGGACGAGCCACCATTTCTTCTCACGGATCGAATCATATAAAAAGAGCGGAAGCGCGCAGGCAAGGACCGGCACTACTCCGCAAAGCGCGGACGAAGCGAAGAGGAGAACCCAGACCGCTTTATGGCCGGAGAAGAGCTGCACCGTGCTAGACACGATGACCGCGAACAGAAACGCAAGCACCGGCACGGCAACAGTGCCCGCCAGCAGAAAGCCGGGCAGGCATAATAGCAGAATCGCGAGTTTTTCGTAAAGCCGGTTCATGCGGACTCCTTATTGGATAATACTGCATCACGCGTCCCGGGCCATGTCGGACGCATGCATCTCATTCGATTATAATTTACGCACGCGGGAAACTCAAGGAAATCTTGCTATTCGCATCACATCCGTGCTATATTTATTTTATGATCAGATGCTGGTCAGTATCATCCGCTCCATAGCGTGGCTATGAACCGCGGATGCCTGGAATCACGGAGGAACGGTCTATGGATTCAAAGAGAAGAATCGGGTACGTATTTGCCTCAATCGGTATAATCATCGGCGCGCTGATGGCGAGTTTTTCGGTCGTGTGCATTCTGATCCCGAACGACGCGATTGACTACGGTACGGCGGGCATTGCCATCCTTGTGAGCAAGCTGACCGGGTGGAACCTTTCGCTTTGCGTGGCCGGCGTGTTCCTGCCGTTTTTAATCCTCGCATTTGTCATCTTAGGGAAGATGTTCGGCCTTGCCGCGGTACTCGGCTCCGCGGTGTACACCCTCGGCCTTGAACTGTTCAAATGGATTCCGTTCGAGCTCAACACGGAGCATTTCCTCGCGGTGGTCTTCGGCGGCGCGATCCTCGGTGCGGGGCTTGCGATGATCCTTCGATGCGGCGGCTGTATCGACGGTTCGGAAATCTTTGCAAACATCGTTGTACGAAAGCTTTCCGACAAGACCGGCCAGAGCTTCAGCATGACCTATATATTGATCGGATTTAACGCCTGCGTATATCTTGCGGTATTCCTTCTGATTAACCGGAACGCCGCGCTGATGAGCCTTCTTGTGTACGTTGTCGCAACGTCGGTCATCAACCATTTTACGGACCGGTTCGAAGCCATCAAGCAGGTGACGATCATCACGAAGGACGCGAAGAAGATGGCCCAGGCAATCCGCGACGAGCTCAACAAAACCTGCACGCTCATGGATTCGTACGGGCTGATCTCCGGGGAAAATACGACGCTGATCTGCTACGTGAACTACTTTGAACTGCCGAAGATGAAGGAAATCATCGCGCAGAACGGCGGCGCATTTACCACCATCTCGACGGTCGATGAGATTGTAAAGTAAGAAGGGCGCGAAAAGACGGAGAAAGACCGGCAGTAGGGCATATTGCGAGGCGACCGGCAGCGGTGTATGGCCGGCTGCAGGGCGGTTCCGTCAAAATGTGACATTTGTCACAATCAAATCATGACATCACACACTTGGCGCGGGAATAATCCCGCGCTATTCTTATGTCAGAAAGTCGGGCGGCGCCTGCCGCGTGAATATACGAAAGAGAGGATGCACATGAAACCTACTGTAGTAAAGATTGACAATCTGGTAAAGCGTTACGGCGAACTGGTGGCGCTTGATCATTTTTCGTTAGAGATCAAAGAGGGAGAGATCTTCGGACTGCTCGGCCCGAACGGCTCCGGCAAGACGACGACGATCAACTGCC
>CAMIWE010000040.1 GCA_946402335.1 uncultured Lachnoclostridium sp. | reverse complement strand
GGCGTATTTGTCCGCCAGCCCAACGCATTCATCACTCCCTTCGGTGAGAAGGAAGGCGAGCTGAAGGCCGAAGCAAACCGCTTCAAGATCTTCTGGGCGCACGGATGCCACTGGTCAAACCGTCCGGTTATCGTTCGCGACATCTTAGGACTTGAGGACGTCATCGACGATCTCGCAACCTCGGGCATCGGCAAATACGGCCACGGCTTCACCGATCAGCCGAATTACGAAGATCCGAGCACCGGAGCCGTATTCCTTTCCGAGTTCTACGAGAACGCAAGACCGGGCTTCAACGGCCGCGCAACGACGCCGACTCTGGTAGACGTAAAAGAAAAGAAGGCAGTCAACAACGATTATCACCGCCTTACCAACTACATTGAAGTACAGTTCAGAAAGTTCCAGAAGACGGATATCGACCTTTATCCGAAGGCTTACCGCAAGGAAATCGACGAGTTCAACGACTGGCTTTTCCCGACCATCAACAACGGGCACTACCGGATGCACTTCTGCCTCTCCTGGGTCGCTTACGATGAAGCTTATCAGGATTTCAACGAAGCCCTCGAGAAGATTGACAAGAGACTCGAAACCAACCGTTTTCTGTTCGGCGATTACATCACCGATTCGGATGTCCGCCTTTATGTAACGCTCGTCCGCTGGGAGACTTACTACTATCACAATGTCGGCCCGCTGAAGAAGAGAATCGCGGAATTCCCGAATATCTGGGGCTATGTAAAGGATCTCTTCTCCATCCCGCAGTTTAAGAAGTACACCTTCTTCGAATTCCCGAAGAACCGCTTCAAAGGAAACCGCGGCTGGAACGGTTCCTTCCTCGAGAGAATCGCTTCGCAGGTACCGTGGGAAGAGCTTTGGAAGGCAGACGGCAGCAGAGCAAAGCTTTCCGAAGATCCGGAAAATGTATACCTTCACACCGACATTTCCCCCGAAGAGTACCAGAGCGAAATCTCTGTTTCGAAGTGGAACAATCCTTCCTGGGAAGACCGTCAGCCGAGAAACGTAAGCATTTCCGTAGATCCTTCGATCAACCCGTTGAAGGGACTGCTTCATAACAAATAAAACGGTTTCAAAACAAGATTGTTTCCAAAACAAAGAAAACAGGAAACACGGCCGGATTGTGATTGATTCACACCGGCCGGATATTATAAAACGATATTCAATTATAAAGGAGTTAAACCAATGAAAACGAAATATACCAGATTGATTCTTACAGTACTTTTGATCCTTATCGCTTCGGCTCTCGTGGGCTGCGGAAAGAAGGCAGACGGAAGCGGAAAGAAAGTAATCAAGATTGAGACGAACGGCCGTCCGGCGCCGTTTATCGAGACAGTGGAAAATGAGGCCGATGCCCTCTACAAAACCAAAGACGGCGTATATCTTACCGGATATGACATTGCCGTACTTGTTGAACTTTTCAAATTGCCCGAGTTCGCCGACTATGAGCTGGATCTTGCAGTAAGCTCCAACTCCCTGGTAGACACGCAGCAGGGAGTAATCGACGCAACGGTTAACAACTGGAGCTACAACAAGGAGCGCGCGGAGTCCTTCCTGTTCTCCTTCCCTTACACCAAGTCCAGATACACGATCACTTCCGCAAAGGGAACTTCCATTAACTCGTTTGAGGAACTTGCCGAGTCTGGACTTAAGATTTACGGCGGCGCTGGCGGCAACACGACCAATGCGATCGAGCGTTGGAACGACGCCCGCAAGGCAGGAGAGAAGAAGATCGTTCTTGAGTACACGAGCGCAGATATTACCGTACAGCTGCAGGAAGCAATTGAAGGTAAGGTAGCTCTGATCCATGATCAGCCGGTTATTCTGAAGTACAAGCAGGCTTATCCGGCACAGTTTGAGAACCTCAACATCACCGTTCTTTCCGACGAGGAAACTGCAACCAATATTACCGCAAACAACACGTCCCACATCCTTTTCGGCAAGACCGGTTCTCACGCAAAGGAATATCAGAAACTGATTTCCGAGGGTATCAAGACACTCTATGAGAACGGTACGCTTGCAGAACTCGGCAAGAAATGGATTGCCGACAAGCTCGGAGACGAATCCGTTAACGTATTGCCTCTTGCGTCGGATCTGATCTATCTCAATTAAGACGGATAACGGAGGAAATGCCGTATGGACACGAAATTTTCCGACTATTTCAGCGTCAAGCTCATGTGGTCGAGAATCCCGCATCTGATTAAAAAGATTCCGATCACCTTAGAGCTCGCGGGGCTGGCGTTTCTGGTCTCCATTGTTGTGGGACTTCTGATCGCAGTGATCCGTTATAAAAAAGTGAAGATTCTGAGCCCGATTGCAACGGCATTTCTCTCCCTGATGCGCGGCACCCCGATGCTGATCCAGTTGTATGTCGCTTACTACGGCATACCGGCGATCCTCCGCATCTTCAATTCCTGGGGAGCCGACATTGACGTAAACCTGATCCCGAAGATGGTATATGCGTTCTTCGCACTCGGATTGTATCAGGCGGCGTTCACGAGCGAAACGTTCCGTGCGGCGCTTGAGTCGGTCGACAAAGGAGAGATTGAAGCCGCGACTGCAATGGGTATGACCTATGGACAGATTCTTCGAAGAATCATCGTGCCGGAGGCACTGGAGAATGCGCTTCCCGGCATATGCAACTCGGTCATCGGGCTGGTGAAGGGAACGTCGCTTGCATCGACCTGCGGCATCATTGAGATTACGTACCAGAACCAGATCCTGGCCGGCCGTGACTACCGGTACCTTGAGGGATATGTAGCCCTCGCCATTATTTACTGGGTGATCACGATTGTTTTGGAAAAGATTTTCAAACTGATCGAAAAGCGGTTCCGGATTCCGGAGCAGCCGAAGGCAGTGGTGGAAACGCAAAATGCTTAAGGAGGTGTGACGAATGGCGATTCTTACGCTTAAAGATATTCATAAAAGTTTTCGCGACAATGTCGTTCTGAACGGAATCGACCTTTCCGTTAACAAGGGCGACATCATCGGCATCGTCGGACCTTCCGGCACCGGCAAATCCACACTGCTTCGATCCATCAATCTTTTGGAGAAACCGGAGCAGGGCGAGATTACATTTGAGGACATTAACCTGCCGCTGCCTCTTCAGGCGAAGAACCGGAAGAAGGTTACCGAGCTTCGGAAGCGCATCGGCATGGTTTTCCAGAGATTTTATCTGTTCGAGCACAAGACCGCATTGCAAAACGTAATGGAAGGTCTGATCACCGTCCAGAAGAAATCAAAAAAGGAAGCCGAGAAGCTTGCGCTGGAGGCTCTCGAAAATGTCGGACTGAAAGCCTGGAGAAACCATTATCCGAAGCATCTTTCCGGCGGACAGCAGCAGCGTGTGGCAATCGCAAGAACCCTCGCGATGCGGCCGGACATCATCCTGTTAGACGAACCCACTTCCGCGCTTGACCCCGAACTGGTAACGGAAGTACTGAGCACGATCAAGGAAATCGCCGAACAGGGCTATACGATGCTTTTGGTTTCCCACGAGATGGATTTTGTCAGCAAGATTTCCACGCGGGTGATCTTTTTAGATGGCGGAAAGATCATTGAAGACGGAACACCGGCAGAGGTATTCCGTCACCCGAAGACCGACCGTGCAAAAGAATTTTTCGATAAGATGAACAAACTGAAAGAACCGGAGTTCTTCATCTGAAGGAGCAGACATGGGAATTCGATATACAACCGAATTGTTTCCGTGCGACCGCGACTGCCTGAACGCATTGTACGGGCGGGATGAGGCATATGATTTGTTCGCCGAAAGCTTTGCCCATGTTCTTGCGTATGACGGGGATGTCCTTTCGGGCGCGGTCCGCGCGATCAGCGAAGGCGTCGAAACCGTTTTGATCGTTGACCTTAGGGCGGTTGGTCCGTATGCAGACGCGGAAAGTACCGCTTATGCGGACAAGGCGGTTAGCCCTGCGGAAGCAGAAGATTATACGGAAAATGTGATAACCGGGCTTCTTCGGGAACTGGAAGCCGGATTAACCGGACGCAGAGTAATGCTTTACGGAAACCGTGAGCAGCTGGCGGTTCTTGAATCGGCAGGCTACGGGAGGTGCAAGAATGCCTGGACGTTGTGGCGGGAAGGATTTAAGGAAACGGATTTCCTGCCGGCCGGATATCGGTTTGAGAGTGAATTCTTTCCGGTTAAGGGCCCCGGACCTTCGACGGGGGGCGGAAAGCAGGCGGAAGGCTCCACTTCAAACAGCGGAGCGAAGGCGGAAAGTCCGGTCACAAACGGCGGAAACAGCAATCCGGACAATGCTGCCAACGCAGCTTTACGGGAGGCACTTAAGACCCGGATCATCTATCCGGGAGGGCGCAGCAGTGCAACCGACACAGAAATTAATGAACTGCTCACAAAGGCATTCTTCGGAAGACCGCATGATGTAACAAAGACAGCGAAGGCATTTGCCGGGAGTCAGTACATCGGAACGGCGTATGACGGAGGAAAGCTCGTCGGCGTGGCAAGAGCCGTTGCGGACGGGAGTCGTTTTGCGACGATTCTGAATGTGGCCGTCGATCCGGAATACCAGGGTTTATCCATCGGAAAGACACTCCTTTTAGAGCTGGCAGGGAGGATTCACGAAGAGACCGTCGTGCTGAATACACATCCCGGCGCGGTCGGATTTTACAATAAGCTGAAGGAATTCCGCCGCAACCGGTATGTTTTTGAAAAACATATCGCGGACGGGACGGAGCCGAAACGCCCGGACAATCCGGAGTTCCGCTCCCGGATGTTTACGCCGGCCGGATACCGCTTCCCGGACGAGTAGAAAGAGGATGGAGTATGTTTCGAAGGAAGCAGCAGATTATCAATTATGACCGATAGCGGAAAGAACAAACGTATCGGCAACGGGAAAGGAGGGGTGCGCATGAAGTACCCGGTTAATCGTGAACGGCTCATTCGCCGGTTCGCGGATTATGTCTCATATGACAGCGAGACCTATCATGAGAAGGCACTCGGCGAGCGGGTCGTCAGGGATCTTAAATCCCTCGGGCTTACCGTTCGAACCGATGGTGATGACCCCGCTTTTCTTACGGCGCATCCCGAAAGCCATCCGAACATTTACGGATTCCTTCCGGGTAATGCAGAGGGTGACCCGGTGCTTCTTTCGGCACATCTGGACACCGTGAGTCCCGGTACCGGCAAGCAGGCCGTCTTTCATGAGGACGGAACGGTCACGGCAGACGGGACAACGGTTCTCGGTGCGGACGATGTTTCCGGACTTACGGCAATTTTGGAGGCTCTTTCCGTCATACGGGGGGAGCAGCTTACGCATCCGGATATTGAGGTGTTGATAACAACGGCCGAAGAGGCCTTCTGTGAAGGGTCAAAGGCTTTTGATTTCGGGCTCATTCGCTCGAAAAAAGCATATGTGCTGGATTTGGACGGAGCGGTCGGAACAGCTGCCATCGCAGCACCGACCATTCTTTCTTTCACGGCCACAGTCAAAGGAAAAGCGGCGCATGCAGGATTTCGTCCGGAAAGCGGAATTAATGCCCTTTCCATTGCGGCAACTTCGCTGTACCGGATTCCGGCCGGCCGTGCGGATGCGGATAGCACGGTGAATTTCGGAACGATCCACGGCGGAACGGCCCGAAATATCGTGCCGGACCTGGTAACCGTTACCGGCGAGGTAAGAAGCCTAAAACCGGAACGCGCGGAAGAACTGATGCAGGATATCCGCACGATTTTCACCCAGACGGCGGCCGAAGAGGGCGGAAGTGTCAGCTTTACGGTAACGGAGCATGTACACGCATACCGTGTGGAGGAGAACAGCGAAACCGTGCGGCATTATCAAAAGGCGGCGGAGGCAGCAGGCCTTACCGGGACGAAACTTCGTACAACCTGCGGCGGCAGCGATGCGAACCGTCTGAATGCAAACGGAATCGAGGCAATCGTTGTGGCCTGCGCGATGGAGGACGTCCATACGACGGAAGAGCAAACTTCCGTTTCGGAGCTTGTGCGGGCGGCGGAACTGGCGACGTCGATACTTACGACGCGGAGCTGAAGGGTTTCGGTGTTTTGCAGGACACAAAGGTAGTATTTCGGCGCCATACGACGCAGAAGGAAAGATTAACGAGGATTCAGTCATGTACGCAATAGATACCCGATGTATTCACGGGGAAGCGCATTCCCTTTCGGACGCCAACTGTGCGGTCAGCTTCCCCATATATCAAACGGCCTGTTTCAGTCATTTGACGCCGGGCCATAATCCTACGGGATTCGATTATTCAAGAGAATCCAATCCGACCAGAAAATTTCTGGAGGAGACCGTCAGTTCCCTTGAGGGAGCGGCCGACACGGTCGCATTTGCCTCAGGCATGGCAGCAATTTCCGCTTTCTTTGAGCTGTTCCGGCCGGGAGATCATATTTTGTGCGGCGAGGATCTGTACGGCGGCGTCGTGCGGCTGATTCAGCAGATATCGCTTAAGAACGATTACCGGATCGAGTATGTCGACACAACCGACCCGGAGAAGGTTGCGGCAGCGATTCGCCCGGACACGAAGGCCGTATATCTCGAAACGCCGAGCAATCCGATGATGCGGGTCAGTGCCATCGCGCCGATCGCCGAAATCGCCCATAAAAACGGGGCGGTTCTAGCGGTTGACAATACGTTCATGACACCCGTTCTGCAGCATCCGATTGCAGAGGGAGCGGACTATGTGATCCACTCGGGAACGAAATACCTGAGCGGACATAACGATACGGTTTGCGGCTTTTTGTGTATCGCAAACGAGGCGGCAGCGGAACGCGTGCGGCTGATCAGCAAGACGACCGGCGCAACCCTCGGACCGTTCGAATGCTGGCTCTGTCTGCGGGGCATGAAGACGTTGGCACTCCGGATGGAAAGGCATGTGAAAAATGCGGAGGCGGTTCGGGACTGGCTTCGGGGCCGCGCGGAGGTCGAACGGATCTATTATGCGGGAAGCGGAATGATATCCTTTTCCGTAAAATTGCCGGAATTTGCGCTGGCGGTACTTAAGAATGTGAAGCTGATCACATTTTCCGAAAGCCTGGGCGGAACGGAGAGTCTGATCACCTATCCGATCATCCAGACACATCCCGACGTGCCTGATGAACAGCGGCAGAAACTCGGGATTACGGACCGGCTGCTTCGGATGTCGGTGGGAATCGAAAACCCGTCCGATATTCTCGGTGATCTGGAACAGGCGTTTCAAAAAGGAGCAGGCGTGTGATTAAGGCCTGCCAGAGCGATGGAGGTTGTTATGGCAGAGAGAAATCTTGATTTTGATACGGTCATCGACAGACGGAACACGAAATGCCTGAAGTATGACTTTGCTAAAAAGAGGGGATATCCGGAGACGGTTCTGCCTTTGTGGGTGGCGGATATGGATTTCCGGACCACGTCCTATGTGGAGGACGCCTTGACGGAACTCGCACACCATAACATTTACGGTTACACGACCAATCAGGAGGGGGACGGTTTCTTTGAAGCCGTTGCCGGGTGGATGCAGGCGCGCCACGACTGGGAAGTGAAGCTGGATTGGCATGTGAAGACGCCGGGCGTATGCTTTGCAATCGGAGCCGCAATCCGGGGGCTGACGAACCCCGGGGACGGCGTGATCATCCAGCAGCCCGTGTATTATCCGTTCGCCGACGTCGTCCGGGTGAACGGCCGAAAACTGGTCATTTCGGAACTGAAACAGAATCCGGACGGCCGTTACGAAATGGATTTCGATGATTTCGAGAAGAAACTGAAGGAGGAAAATGTACGGCTGTTTATTCTTTGCAATCCGCACAATCCGGTCGGCAGGGCGTGGAGCAGGGAGGAACTCTTACGCATCGGAAAACTCTGCGCCGCATACGGTGTGATTGTCTTCAGCGATGAAATCCATTTCGATTTTGTCTGGGAGGGAAACCATCGGATTTTCCAGAAAGTGAGCGAGGAGTTTGCGGAGTTTACGATCACGGCTACGGCGCCGAGCAAAACCTTTAATCTGGCCGGTCTGCAGCAGTCCAATATTTTCATTCCGAACCGGGACATCCGCGAACGCGTAAAGCAGGCAATCGCGCAAACCGGATACGATGAGCCGAATGCAGCCGGACTGGCCGCGTCCCAGGCAGCCTATACCTATGGCGGAGAATGGTTTGACGCGGCTTCCAAATACATCCGCGGAAACCTTGACTATCTGGAGGAGTACGTAAGGAGGAATCTTCCGGGAGTCCGTATCCGAAAGACCGAAGCGACCTATCTCGCATGGCTTGATTTCCGTGGCCTCGGTCTACGTACGGCGGAACTGGAGGACCGGATTGTGAACCGGGCAGGCCTGTGGCTTGACCGCGGCGGCATGTTCGGACGAAGCGGGGAAGGGTTTGAGAGAATCAACGCCGCCTGTCCGAGAAGCGTTCTTTCAACAGCGCTTGACCGCCTTACCCTGATATACCCGTAGATACAAAGCGAATCGCCCGGTGATTTACCCGCAAATGCAAAGCGGATCACCCTCGAAGGTCTTCGGAGCAAAAGAGGACTCGGCCAAAGAACCGGCGGCAGATAACGTTTTGCGGTTCGAAACGGTTAAGGAAAATTGTTGACAGGCTGTGACGGGAAAGTCCCGCCGCGGCCTGTTTTATGTTATGATAGGATATGGCGCTCAAAAAAAATAAAAAAATTTTCGCGAAAATTTACGCGAAATCATATTCCGGTTAAGAAATCAAGACGGTAAAATGCATCTATGTAGTTGAAAGCGGTAAACGGTACCGAAAAATGGACCGAAACCGTTGGCCTGTTTGGAAAATCGTCAATCAAGTTCAAGATGAGGGGAAACTGTTAGTGGAAGTAATGCTTAACGACAATCAAATCGTGGAACTGTTCTCACGCGATCCGGACGGCGCGCTTTCGGAGGTTGTGAAGCGGTACGGCGAGCCAATGCGAAGGATTGCGGTAAGCATTCTTATGGATGAGAGAGACGCGGAGGAGTGTGTGAATGACACATATCTGGCGGCTTGCAAGAAAATCCCGATCGCGAAGCCGGCGAACCTCAGAGCATATCTGTTCCGTATGATCCGGAATTTTGCGTTTGAACGTTTGCGACACGATCACGCGAAGAAGCGCGGCGGGGAAGCGGTGGTTACCTCTTTTGAGGAACTCTCCGAGTGCATCCCTGACAGACGCAGGGCGGAATCGGCGGATGAGACGAGACTTCGGGAACAGATGGAGGAGTTCCTCCGTCAGTTAACGAAGGAAAGACGGGCAATCTTTCTCGGACGATTCTGGTTTATGTATTCCGTTTCGGAAATCGCAGCGCAAATGGGGAAAGACGAGAAGTATATCAGCAACCAATTGTACAATATGAAGAAGAAACTTAAGAAGTATCTTAAGAGAAAGGACTGAATGATATGACGGAATATGATTTGAACAAGGCTCTTAATAACATTGATGAGCGCCTGATCGAAGAGGCGGAGGAAGTGCTTGGAAACCGTCCTTCCGAAAAGAAACAGGGGATCAGACACGTGGCCGTTAAGGGAAATGTCCGCAGACGTACGCTCCGCGTTGTGCTTACGGCGGCATGTGTTGTTGTTCTTCTGGTCGGAACGGTGGCCGCTTCCGGACTTGTGCAGAAAGTAATTGAAAACGTGAGAAAACAGAACGGCATGGTTACGCTGGTCGGTTCACAGGATGAAGAAGGAGTAATTGAGGAAGCAGTCGTTCCGATCGATCAAACGGTGGAAATCGATGATCTGACCTTCACAGTTGAGAATATCATCGGAGACGCTGAAGTGGTTTTTGCGGAAATCAGCACGAATTATCAAATTGATGAACCTGAGGGATACGTGCTCAAACCCGTGCTGGGTTTTAATATTTCCGGTAAAGCTCTGTTTCCGGAGGAAGAAACAGACTACGGTGTGATGAACGGTTTGGCTCAGTTCTGCAGAGACGGCAAGCTTTGGTACATGCTGACAATCTCCTATAACAATGTGGATATCAGTCATGCTGATATGATGGTTGAAATTAAGGGAAAATGGAATGATACTCAGGTGGACCGCGTAATCGAGTGGAAAAACGATTACGAGCCCAAGAAGGAAACCATTGCTGTGAATCAGCAATTAGGTGACTACCTGATTACAAATGTGGTCCTGTCGACAACAAGAATGGAACTCCAATATGAAATTGAATCGGTAAGAACATCCGGACAGGATGCAGTGGTACGGCACAAACTCCTTTTGGATTCGATTAAACTGGATGACGGTACAGTTCTTCAATACAACGAAATAAACGGCTTTATGGTTCAGGCATTGGGTTACGCGAGCGAGGACGATACGAAGACTTTCGGCGGGCGGTATTTCAACCTGATCGGTGGATTCTCGACCGGCGGTGTCGTTAAAGTAGTTCCTTTTGAACGGATTAAGAGCATCGTCGTAGAAGGCGTTGAGATTACAATCCGCTGAAACCGGTAAAAGCAGACATCCCATAACAGTATAGAGTTTTTACAGCAGTGATTGCACATGAAAAGCCGCGGAGGCAATGGTCCTCCGCGGCTTTTGTGTCGTCATTTTCCGGTATACGGGGTATAATAATTCCGGGTTTTAAGAAATCCGCCTTTCAAAACGGTACTATGTTTGTGAAAGCGAGTGAAATACTGTTTGAAAGTCCCAAGCCGTATATCTTGCCGGATTGCGCCGGTATTTCTGCCGAAAGGAGGTCGTGTCCGTGGAGGAGGCGTTAAACGACAATCAAATCGTGGAACTGTTTCGGAGCGGTTCAGACAGCGCGCTTAGTGAACTGCAGAAGAAATACGGAGCACAGATGAAAAGAATTGCCGAAAGCATTCTTGCGGACAGGCGGGATGCGGAGGAGTGTCTGAATGATGCCTACATGGGCGCTTGGAAGAACATTCCTGCTGCCGATCCCGAAAACCTGAAGGCATATCTGCTTCGAATGACCCGCTATTGTGCCTTTAAGCGTTTGCGGACCAACCTGGCGCAAAAACGCGGGGGACATGTTCAGACGATGTCATACGAGGAACTGTCCGAGTGCATTCCGGATCATCGAAGGGCAGAGTCGGAACAGGATTCCGGACTAAAAGAACAGATTGAGGATTTTCTTCGGAATCTGTCGGAAGAAAAACGTACTATTTTCCTTGGAAGGTTCTGGTTTCTGTATTCTGTGGCAGAGATTGCGCAACGCTTGGGCAGAGATGAGAAGTATATCAGCAACCAGTTGTATTATCTGAAAAAGTTATTCAGGAAACATCTTGAAAGAAAGGAAGGATAGAATGAACAGCTTGGATTTACACGATGCTTTAAACGAAATTGACGGGAGCTTCATTAAAGAGGCTGACCGGGCTCTTTCGAGTTCTCCCGATTGCGAGAAGACCGGTGCAACGCAGGGATTCCGGGGCGGAAGAACACGCAGAAAAGCGATTCGCATTGCGCTGATTGCGGCGTGTCTCACAGCGCTGTTGGCAGGCACGGTTGTGGCGGGAGCCAAGGCACTGAAGGAAAGCCGATTCCTGGAACTGTTCGGGACCAAAGAACACGCGCGGGAACTGGAAGAGGCTGTAATAACGAAAGATCTTACCGCAAAACTCGGGAATGTGACGATTGCTGTGGAAGACATCGTAGTCGACAAACATATCATTTATGCGGAGATCAGTACAGACTATGCGCTGGACGAACCTGACGGATGGCTTCAGGAAGCCTGTGAATATTCTCTGGAAATTACCGGCGAGGCGGTGTTTGCCGTTGATGAGAAATATGCATGTTTCAGAGGTGCTTCACCGTTCTGCAGAGATGGAAAACTGTGGTATTTATATGTAATCGAGTATGTGGACGGAATCGACCTGGGACATGAAAAAATGCAGCTTACCGTCGAGGATGCCGAGAATCACAAAGTCAAATTTGAGTGGGTCAACAATTACACGGCCAAGAGCGAAGTGATTACGGTTAACCACGAGGTGGATGGGATTACCGTGACTGACATCCGGTTCTCGCTGACGGAGATGGTGATTTATGCGAAGGCGGAGCAGGAGTTTACACTGAGTTTTGATTACATCAGGCTGGACGATGGAACGGTTCTGTATTACGATGAAAACAACGGCATGCTGAGCAGAATGGGAGGCTCCGCTAAAGGCAGTGGCGTAGGCGAAAGAATGGAAGCAAGAAAATTCTTTACGCTGCTTTCCGGATTCGCAGAGAAGGACAGCAAAGAATGGCAGTTTGTGCCTTATGAACGGATTCAGAGCATATGCATTAACGGCGAGGAAATCCGGATTCGATAAAACATGATGATAAGAGGGAATGTCCCGGGCAGGATAGATGACTGCCCGGGATATTTTATGTTGTAGAAAAACGGAATTAGTGCTATAATCATGTTTTTAGAATGGGTACTTGTGTGAAATGTCATTTTTCGCACGAAACAGCTCATGAAATTGGGAAAAAGAGGGTTTACGCCATGAAAAAGAAGATTGAAGATTATGTACGGACCATTCCGGATTTTCCGGAGCCGGGAATCATGTTTCGTGATGTAACGAGCGTCATCCAGGATCCCGACGGACTGAAGCTTGCTATCGACAGTATCGAAAAGCTTCTGAAGGGTGTGGATTTTGACGCGATCGTCGGTGCCGAGTCGAGAGGATTCATCTTCGGCGCGCCGGTTGCCTACAATTTGCACAAGTCCTTCGTGCTTGCGCGTAAGAAGGGTAAGCTTCCGTGCGAGACCATCGAAGAAACTTATGCGCTTGAGTACGGCACCGCAACCGTTGAAATGCATAAGGACGCAATCAAGCCCGGCGACAAAGTCGTTATCATCGATGACCTGATTGCAACCGGAGGCACCATCGAAGCCATCGCAAAGCTTGTGGAGCGCCTCGGCGGCACCGTAGTTAAGATTGCCTTCCTGATGGAACTTGAAGGCCTTCAGGGCCGCAAGAAACTTGCCAAGTACGACGTGGCAAGCGTAATCAAATACCCCGGGAAATAAGAAAGGCCCCGTTGCGGGGAACTGCCGGGTGGCAGGCACCGGCTGGCGGAGCTACTTGCCCGGCTGGCGGAGTTACTTGCCCGGCTGGCGGAGCCACTTGCCCGACTGGCGGAGCCACTTGCTAAGCAAAAAAGGCATACCGGAAAGCTAAATTAGACCTGCGGGTATGCCCCTTTACGCGGAAATGGGTGCTTGTCCGAGCCCGCGGAGCCACTTGCTAAGCAAAAAAGGCATACCGGAAAGCAAGAAAGTGCACGTAGGTATGCCCCTTTGGCCCGAAACCACCATGTATCCGGCTGGCGGAGCTACTTGCTAAGCAAGAAAAGGCATACCTGAGAGCAATATTCGAATGGTAGGTATGCCCTCTAGCCCTAAACCGCCATCTGTCCGACCGGCGGAGCCACTTGCTAAGCAAGAAAAGGCATACCGGAAAGCAAAATAATACCCGCAGGTATGCCCTTTTCCCTGAAATGGAGTTTTAAAGACAGGCTTGCCGGGTGGCAGGCATGCGAAGAATACTACACTGCGGGCTTGCCACCCGGGCAGCCCGCACAGAGAATACCTGAGGCTGCTTGCCACCCGGGCAGCCCGCACAGAGAATATACATGAGGCTACTACCAAGCCAGCCTGCAAGAAATATCCCGAAAGGAGGTTCGTTATGAGTGACGATACGAAAGACACCGGACGTGTCGGTATGACCAGTGATTTCACCGACCCTGAAGTGTTACATCAGAAACTGCTTGATACGATACGGAAGTACCGTCCCAATACGGACCTTTCTTCCATCGAAAAAGCTTATCAGCTTGCCAAGGAGGCGCACGGAGACCAGCGCCGTAAAAGCGGCGAGCCTTACATCATTCATCCGATTTCGGTAGCGATCATTCTGGCCGAGCTTGAGATGGATAAGGAAACGATCATCGCGGGAATCCTGCACGATGTCGTAGAAGATACCGACGTGACCGAGGAGCAGATTGTCGAAGAGTTCGGCAAGGAAGTGGCTTCTCTGGTTGACGGCGTTACGAAGCTGACACAGCTCAATTATTCACAGGATAAGATCGAGGTCCAGGCCGAAAACCTCAGAAAGATGTTCATTGCGATGGCAAAGGATATCCGCGTCATCGTTATTAAGCTTGCCGACCGCCTGCACAACCAGAGGACCATGCAGTACCAGTCTCCCGAGAAACAGATTGAGAAATCCCGTGAGACACTTGATATTTACTCGCCTCTTGCACAGCGTCTCGGTATCAGCAAGATCAAAACCGAACTGGACGACCTGGCGCTGAAGTATCTGGAGCCGAACGTTTACAAGGAACTGTCCGAGGGTATCAAGGCGACGCGCGCAGAGCGTGAGGCCTTTATCAAGGGCATCATTTCCGAGGTGGAAGTGCAGTTGAAGGAAGCCGGTATCGAAGCCGAGATCAACGGCAGAGCAAAGCATTTCTTCAGCATTTACCGGAAAATGGTCAACCAGAACAAGACGCTCGATCAGATTTATGACCTGTTCGCCATCCGTATCATTGTGGATTCCGTTAAGGACTGCTATGCGGCACTCGGCGTCATCCACGAGATGTACAAGCCGATTCCCGGCCGTTTCAAGGATTACATCGCGATGCCGAAGCCGAACATGTACCAGTCGCTTCATACTTCGCTGATCGCACCCAACGGTACCCCGTTCGAGATTCAGATCCGTACGCAGGAAATGCACCGTATTGCGGAATACGGTATCGCCGCGCACTGGAAGTACAAGGAAGCCCAGGAGGGCCGTACTGCCAAGGAAACCGAAACCGAGAAGATGACATGGCTTCGTGAGATTCTCGAGTGGCAGCGCGACATGTCCGACAACAAGGAATTCCTCAATTCCTTAAAGAATGACTTTGACCTTTTCAACGACAACGTATACTGCTTTACCCCGACCGGTGACGTGAAGACACTTCCTGTCGGCAGTAACCCGGTAGACTTTGCATACAGTATCCACAGCGCCGTCGGCAACAAGATGATCGGCGCAAAGGTCAACGGCAAATTAGTCACGATTGATTATGAGATCCAGAACGGTGACCAGATTGAAATCCTGACTTCGGCCAATTCCCGCGGACCGAGCCTTGACTGGCTCAAGACCGTAAAGAGTTCGCAGGCGAAGAACAAGATCAGCCAGTGGTTTAAGGCCGAGTTGAAGGAAGACAACATCCAGCACGGACGAAATCTGGTTACGGAATATGCGAAGAACAAAGGCTACAAACTTTCCGAACTGTTAAAGCCGGAATACCAGGAAGTCTGTCTTCGCAAATACGGCTTCCGCGACTGGGATTCGCTGCTTGCCGCCATCGGCCATGGCAGCCTGAAGGAAGGCCAGGTCGTAAACCGGCTGCAGGAAGAGTGGAAGAAGGCACAGGGACGTCTTGTTACGGACGAGCAGGTGCTTGCCAATGTTTCCGACCATGTCGGAGAGCGCCCGCGGACCGTGCATCATAAGGGAAGCATTATCGTACAGGGCATGGACGATGTGGCGGTGCATTTTTCGAAGTGCTGCGCACCGGTGCCCGGAGACGAGATTATCGGGTATGTAACAAGAGGCCGCGGTGTGACGATTCACCGGACCGACTGTGTGAATATGATTCATCTGCCGGAATCCGACAAAGTCCGCCTGATCGATGCGGAATGGAACGCGGATGCAGGTGAGAAGGAAGACCGCATTTACAACGCCGAGATACGGATATTTGCCCGCAATAATCCCGGCGTACTGCTCGGCGTCATGAAGATTCTGAGCGAGGATAAAGTCAATATCAATTCGGTTTCGGCAAGACCCGGAAAGAATGATATCAGCACGATCAACGTGTCCTTTGCCATCCACGGAAAGGAACAGCTGAATGCCATCATCAAACGGATTTCAGCGCAGCCGAATGTCGTAGACATCGAACGTACAACGGGCTGATCCGGACCGGTTCCGTGCCCGGCGGGAGACACCCTGAAAACGCCGATTCGTGCCGCAGCAGGCGCGGCGCTAAGAGCATAGCCTGCCACAGGTGAGAACATGCATACTATCAAAACAGTCGTTGTGGGACCGGTTATGACCAATTGTTATCTGATCGGCAATCCCGAGACAAAGGAACTGCTGATTTTCGACCCCGGCGCAGATGCCGACGGCATCAAGGAAGCCATTACCGCAACAGGCATGAATCCGGTTGCAATCTTCCTGACACACGGGCATTTTGACCATGTCGGAGCCGTTCTCAATCTGAAGACGGAGTACGGCATCCCGGTGATTGCCGGAACGGAGGAGCAGGAGGTTCTTTCCAACCTTGATTATATCCTTCCGCCGCTGTTTCGGGATAGCGTCCCGAATTACAGCTCCATGCTGATTGAGCCTGACCGGTTCGTTACCCATGAGGAACTGTTGGAACTTGCAGGGCTTTATATTACCTGCCTGCATACACCGGGACATACGGCGGGAAGTTACAGCTATTTCTTCCCGGCCGAGAATATGGTTGTTTCCGGCGATACGCTGTTTATGGAAAGCGTGGGGCGGACGGATTTTCCGACCGGAGACAATGAAACGCTGATTAAGGCAATTACGGAAGTGTTGTATGAACTTCCCGAGGATACGACGGTTCTGCCCGGACACGGTCCGGCGACCAATATCGGATACGAGAAGAAATACAATCTGTATACCTGGAAGAAGAAATAACGAAGAAATTACCGGCGAAGCGCAACGGTGCAATACGATACCGGCGCGGGTACGGCAAAGGAAACGCGGCATGAGCATATTGGTGGAACTCAATCTATTCGGCAGGGACTATGAGCAGGAAATGCGCCCGTTGATCCGTGCGTTTCTGCCCGGCGCCGATTTTGAGGTGAACCACTACGAGGCCGAGGAAGAGGCGATGCGCGACATCGTTTCTAAGGCGGAGAAGGACGGCGGAGAGCTGCTGCTCCTTGCCCCGAACCCGGCCAATGATTATTCCTTTTGCATGCTGCTTTTGGAGGACCGGTTCCGCATCCGCATCTATAAGCGCGGGGAACTCATCGGACGAGCAGACGCGGACCGGGTGGATCCGGACCGGAAAGCTTTCCGGAACCGGGTGGCGAGAGAGGTTTATCAGGTGCTTGCGAAGGAAACCGGACGTCAGCTTCCCTGGGGAATCCTGACCGGCGTGCGCCCGACCAAGCTTGTATACGAAGCCATTACCGACGGATGGAGTGAGGACGCGATCCGTTCGCATATGCAGGAAGAGTATTGCTGTTCCGATCAAAAGATCGAGACGAGCATTACGATTGCAAAGCGCGAACACGAAATTCTTTCGGGAATGGATTATCAGAACGGGTACAGCATTTATATCGGCATTCCGTTCTGTCCGACGACGTGTGCGTACTGTTCGTTTACATCATATCCGCTTTCCAGATTCGGGAAGCTGGCCGACGACTATCTGGACGCTTTGGAGAAAGAAATTCAATTCCTCGGTACCTGCAGACCGAAGCAGAGACTCAGTACCGTTTATATCGGCGGAGGCACGCCGACGGCACTTAACGAAGCACAGTTGGAACGGTTGCTTCAGATGGTACAGAAATACCTTCCGATGGACGAAGTGCTTGAATATACGGTTGAGGCAGGACGTCCTGACAGCGTGACCGAAGGAAAGATGCGCCTTCTTAAGGAATACGGCGTGAGCCGCATCAGCATTAACCCGCAGTCAATGCGCCAGAGGACGCTTGATCTGATCGGCCGCCGTCATACCGCGGAGCAGATCGTCGAGGCCTTCAGGCTTGCGCGGGCCTGCGGACATACGAATATCAATATGGATATTATCATCGGACTTACCGGAGAGAATCCGGACGATGTAAGTTATACCCTTTCGGAAATCGAAAAGCTCGATCCCGAAAACCTTACGGTGCACACTCTTGCCTTAAAGCGTGCGGCAAGACTGACGACCGAACGGGAGAATTACGAAGGAATGGAAGCAACCGGCGTTACGGAAATGCTTGCGCGCACCATCGCGTATGCCGGTGCGCACGGGTACAAGCCTTACTATCTGTACCGCCAGAAGAACATGGCCGAGAACCTCGAGAACGTCGGCTATGCCCGCCCCGGCAAGGAAGGCATCTATAATATCCTCATCATGGAGGAAAAGCAGACCATCCTGGCAGCAGGCGCGGGAGCCATGAGCAAGTTCGTCTTCTACGGCGAGGACCGCATCGAGCGTGTGGAAAATGTGAAAAGCCTCACCGATTACATCTCGCGTGTGGACGAAATGATCGAGCGAAAACGCGAATTTCTTGCAAATAACAAACTGTAGGCCGCACGGATGACGACGAGCCCGCCGGAACATAAGTTTTCGGTGCGGGACACGGAATCCGAACGGTCAGCCGGAGAGAGAATATGGAATTTTCGAGAGAAATCGAACTGATCCGCAGAGTTGCGAACGACATCCCGCGCGAGAGCGATATGCAGGGGTTCCTTTCGCATGCCCGCGTGGTCAGCATGCTCTCGGGACTCGTTGCGGAGGAACTCGGACTGCCCGAGGAGGAGTGCGACGACATCCGGATTGCCGGCATGCTGCATGATATCGGCAAGCTGACACTTTCCGAACAACTGTATACCCATAACGAGGAAATGCTCGGTGTCGAGCATACGAAATATGTCCGGATGCATCCGGCAATGGGCAATGAACTGCTTCGGAACGAAGGCATTTATTCCGAGAAGATCATTTCCTATATTGCGTGCCACCACGAGAACTTCGACGGTTCCGGATATCCGAACCACCTTGAGGGAGACGAGATTCCGTTCGGCGCGCGGATCCTTCGGGTATGCGACGTTTTCGCCGCGCTTACGAGCAACCGGTCGTACCGCGCCGCATTTGGCGTAGATGCCGCGATTGAAATGATGATCGAAGATGTACGGGAGTATGATATGCGGGTATTCCTCGCGTTTCTCTCCGTTGTCCATAAACCCGAGTTTGCACAGGTTAAGACTTTGATTGACATGGAGCAGCAGCTCGGACTTTATAACCAGGAAAAATTAAGGAGGAAGGCCAATGAGCAATAAAGTGCAGCCGAGGATTCTGCCCGGCTTTATGGAACTCCTGCCGGAGGACCAGATCGCATTTAACCGGATGTATGATACCATCCGCGGCGTATATGAGCGTTACGGATTTCTGCCGCTTGATACCCCGACGATTGAACTGTCGGAGGTTCTTCTTGCAAAGGCAGGCGGCGAGACCGAGAAACAGATTTACCGTTTCGACAAAGGAGATACCGACCTGGCACTCCGGTTCGACCTGACGGTGCCGCTTGCACGCTATGTGGCGCAGCACCAGCAGGATCTGGCTTTTCCGTTTAAGCGGTACCAGATGAGCAAGGTATTCCGCGGCGAGCGTCCGCAGAAGGGACGTTTCCGTGAGTTTTACCAGTGCGATATCGACGTAATCGGACTGGATTCCCTGGACATCGTTTACGATGCCGAGATGCCTGCGGTTATTTGCGAGGTATTTAAGGAACTCGATTTCGGTTCCTTCACGATCCGCCTTAACAACCGGAAGGTTTTGAACGGGTTCTTCAGCGAGCTCGGTTATGCCGATAAGATCGGGGATATCCTTCGGACCATCGACAAGCTCGAAAAGGTCGGCCGCGAAGCCGTTACGAAGGAACTGACGGAGTACGGCGTGGCAGCAGGCGATGTGGAGCGGATTCTTGCATTTATCGCGATCAAGGGAAGCAATGACGAAGTGCTTAAGGCACTTAGCGAACAGGGCATCGCCGACGAGCGTTATCAGGCGGGCGTTTCCGAACTGACTGCCGTGATCGGTTATCTGCGAAGATTCGGCGTGGCGGAGGAGAACTTCCGCATTGACTTAACGATCGCAAGAGGACTTGATTACTATACCGGTACGGTATTTGAAACGATGCTCAATGATTATCCGAGCATGGGAAGCATCTGCTCGGGCGGCCGTTATGACAACCTGGCGGATTATTACACCGACCAGAAGCTGCCGGGCATCGGCATCAGCATCGGTCTGACCCGTCTGTTCTACCAGCTGAAGGAGAACGGCCTTGTGAAGACAGGAGCCGGAAGCCTTGCAAAGGTAATCGTTATCCCGATGGGCGAGGACGACATGAATGAGGCCATTTCAGTTGCGGCCAAGGTACGTGCGTCGGGTATCCCTGCCGATGTATATTACCAGCAGAAGGGCATGAAGCAGAAGATGAAGTACGCTGCAAAGTTAGGCATCCCGTACGCAGCCATCATCGGCGAGTCCGAGCGGGCTTCCGCGAGCGTCATGCTTAAGAATATGGCAACCGGCGAGCAGGAAGCGGTTTTGGTCAGTGAACTTGCAGACCGCATCCGTTAGAAGGCACAGACCATCGAAAGAAGGCCGCCGAGAGCCTTCGGTATATCGTGAATAGGCAGCAGCAAAGCATTTTGTTTGCGGCTGTTAGCATAAGGAGATAGGAAAATGGACAGAATTCAGATTAAGGACGTGAAGAATTATGCCGGACAGGAAGTCCTCGTAAAGGGCTTCGCCGAGAACTGGCGTGACGGCAAATCAATGGCCTTCCTTGTATTGAAGGACATTACCGGCAAAGTACAGGTAACGATTGAAAAGGAGCTTCATTCCGAGTGGGCGGACGAGTTAGCGAAGATCACGCTTGATTCGGTCGTATTTGTCACCGGTACGGTACAGCTCTCCGATTTCGTTAAGCTCAACGGGGTTGAGATCATCCCGACTTCCGTTAAGGTAGATACGGTTGCGGCTCCGCTCCCGATCGCGAGAGAGTTTATTCCCGCGACCAAGAAGAAGGCTGCCGTTGAGAAGTCTTCGATTGACCAGCGCATCGATTACCGCTGGATTGACCTTCGTACCGATGCCAACCAGCTGATGTTCAAGGCGCAGACCGAACTGGTGCGTTCCATGCGTGATTTTGCCCTGGACCGCGACTTTATCGAAGTACATACGCCGAAGCTGATCGGCGCTGCCTCCGAGTCCGGCGCGGACGTATTCCGCCTGGATTATTTCCCGAGCTACAACCT
>CAMIWE010000039.1 GCA_946402335.1 uncultured Lachnoclostridium sp. | reverse complement strand
ACGGTCATATTCGTAATCCGTTCCAGGCGGTGGAACACCATATTGCCCCAGTACTCGCTGTACGCCATCAGGTAGTAACGCTGGTTGTGAAGAATCATCCGATACGGGCTCACAATCTGGTGTGAGCTCTTGTGGAGCTTCAGGTCGGTACTGTATTTGTTATAATCATACTCAAGTCTCTTTCCGGCCGCAATAGCCTGGTCGGCTAATTCGATGTTATAAAAGAGCGCCTGGTTATCGGTCTTGCCCCAGTCGTTAACCGAATGAATATACTTCGCATTTGCCCGAAAATGCTTACTCGTAAGGCGGCAGATGCGCTCAATCAGATCCTTCGACTGCCTGGCCGTGATGTAGCGGCTGCTGAGTACGCCGTCAATCAGCAGGTGCAGTTCGGAATCCTCGAAGTCGGTTCCAACCAGGTAACTTCCGTCCCTGCCGGAAACAATCTCAAACCCGGATTCCTTTAAAAGTGACAGATTCCGGCTGATTGCCTTTCGCTCGAGCACGATTCCGTAATCGCGGTCGAGGATGCGCTGAATCCTCTCCTGCGTGATTGGATGCTTCGCGTCGGTGTTCTCCTTCAGAATCTGCAGAATCCTGAGCAATGCCATCTTCTTGGGTTCGTAGCCTTCCATGGTTGGCCTCCGTTTCTCATGCTATGCATGCATATATCTTCTTACACCCATAATCACAAAACGAGTGCGACATTTTTGGTACACAGGTGTCCTTTCATTGTAGCATTTGTGAGAAAAAAGGTCAAGAAGATGCGGCGAAGGACAGATGGGGGACCTTAGGGGGACATTTTCCGCCTTCACCTGCGTCAAATAGCACAAAAAGTCGCCCCCGAAAGGGCGACTTCGTTTATCGGTATTCCTTATACATTTTTCCTGTGTTTTACTGCCTTATCCTCTCATCCGGTCGAACTCCTCAAGCACTTCAAGGAACTCATCCGGCAGGCGGTCGATGCACTCTTTTCGGAAGGCCTCGGGCACGCCGTAATATGCTTCCGCAAGACCGCCGGTGATGCAGGTCAGGGTGTCACAGTCGCCGCCGAGGGAGACGGCGGTACGGATGCAGTTTTCAAAATCCGTTCCCTCAAGGAATGCCGTGATGGCCTCCGGAACGGTTTCCTGACAGCTTTCCACGTGATGATAGGACGGCCGGATCTCGTCGCAGGTGCGGGACAGATCATAACCGAATTCGTCGATAATATACTGCTTCACATCTTCCTTCGAGTGACCGTTCCGAAGCAGGAAGATTGCCGCAGCAACCGACTCGGCTCCTTTGACGCCTTCCGGATGATTGTGCGTCACCTCCGCAGACCATCCGGCCACCTCGCGGGTCCGCTCGATGGAATCATAAAACCATCCGATGGAGGACACACGCATGGCAGAGCCGTTGCCCCAGCTTCCGTACGGCTGCGGGTTGCTTTCGCGAAGCCAGTCGGAGAAGTGACCGCCGTACTCGCCTTCCGCGTACCGGTTTCCGATATCCTGCATACAAACGACAAATGCCCTCTTCATCTTCTCTTCGTCCGCACCGGGACCAGCCGTCATAATCGCCTTTGCAATGGCAATCGTCATGGCCGTATCGTCGGTATAGCGGACCCATTTTCTCTTATCAAATAACTCAAAATCCTTCGTCTTGTCACCCTGGTCAAATTCATAAGGGGCTCCGATCATGTCCCCGAGTATTGCTCCGTACATTATGCTTCCTTCCTCCATTTATACTTTCTAAGTTCTTTCGCAGTGACTCGCGGCCCCGCGTCAATAAAGCTTCCGGCGCCGTCACGTTCGCGAACGCGTATTCTCCTGCAGTTTTCTTTTCTTCCCTGCTTTCAACTTGAAGTATAAGTTTTATTATTTCTTTTTCGCTTTTTGCTGTCGTTTTTCCTCTTCAATCTCCATATTGATTTCTTTCGCTACAGAAGCAAGAAGGATCTCCAAACACACTTCCGGATCATCATAGGTTGCCTCTTTTTCTCGGTATTCATTCAAGCCATTAACTAGTCTTCGTATTGGATTCGCATGTTTTATTATCAGGAGATTATACATCTTTTTTTTCGTGGTTTCGACTGTGTAATCCGAATGATACCCAGTGAAGTTTACATCCTGATAAATAACTCCCGATTTCCATAGCATATAGATACTGTTTACAATCTTGCGTCCTTCATCCGGGGCTTGATTAATAAACGAAATGCTCTCGTCACCGTAGCATAAACGATCAATACTAACATTCAACCCGCCAGCTATTTTTCCTGCCGTTATTAAATTTGGAGTCTTTTTCGAATTTTCATATAAACTTAGCGTCGAGGTGGAAATTCCACATTTTTTAGCCAATTTATCCTGAGACAAACCTTTTTCTTTCCGCGCATCGCGTATATTTTTCCCGATTTCTCTTTCATTTATGTCCATTTCCTTTTGTCAAACTCCTTTCGTTAATCATTCGTTTCACAATCGGTAATTGTATTTCTCGATTGTTAAATTCTTCTTTAACTATCGTTACATTTTTGTTTTACCATATTTAAACATCAAAAGCAATAGCCTCCTTTGATAAAGTGGGAAGTATTTTACTTTCTCCGTCTGATGCATGATGGAAGTGTCACGAAGTAATCCGTCTTGTCCAGATTTCAAGGAGGTGCAAAGAAATGATCTACACTTAACAGCTAAACCATGGCCAACACGAAACCAACAACACTGATTTATACAGTATCCGAAAGGAGGATATGAACTTGAAAAAATCAAACAATTCTGAAATAATAGCAACTAGAGTCGGTTGTAAAGATGTTTGGAATGCCTTTATGGCTAAAGGGGCAACTTTTGGTCCGTACGATATACCTTTTTGCCCTACAACAGCGACGGATATTCCCACGGCAATTGTTACATGGGAAGAAGCATTGCACATCCTAAAAACAAATAAAACCATAAATGACGAAAAGTTCTTCTATAATGCATTTGTCAGTTTTTATATTGATGATTATAAATTTGACGGGCCACGAGGTGTTTGGCATGACGCTGAGCATACCCTAAGAGTTCTCCGTCATTTTGCCGGCGCAATAACACCTGATTTTTCCACTTACCAGGACTTTCCGGAACCCATCAAACTGTTTGCAACCTACAGGATGCGGTTATTAGGATACTGGCTCGGGAAAAACGGAATTCCCATAATAAACAATGTAAGATGGGGTACCACCGAAAGTTTCTCCTATAGCTTTTGCGGAATACCGAAAAACTCCGTCGTTGCAATCGGTTCAGTAGGCGGCAGCCCTCGAAAAATTATAGATCGTAATCGTTTTGAAACCGGTCTGGATTATTTGGTCAAAGAGCTTCACCCCCACACAATAATTGTTTGTGGTTCTGCCAATTATCCTTGTTTTCAGAGGCTAATCAGTCAAGGAATCAAGATCGTCTCCTTTCCCGGTCCAACGGACTTGGCCTTCAAAAGGAGGCGTGTAAAATGAGCAAAAGTAATAGCGGACTCTTTATTGGAACAAAAGGGGCAGAAATGCATTTTGCTCAAAAGCTTGAGAAGCTGTTTGCCGACCATGACGAGCCAACTGCAGTCGTTTGGAGTCACTTGAAATCAACAGCAGAAAACTATGGCGGTACTGTGATTCCACGTTCCTTTGAGATTGACGTTCCAAAAACACCCATGACTCCGGACGGAAAACTATGGACACACGGAAATGCAACGGAACATATGTATGAAGCTGCTTCCTCCATAAAAGCACAGGCTCCCAGAATAGTTAACAGTAATCCAAACTTGTACTCTCAATTTATTCTATACGATTACTACAAATCCTTAGGGAAAGTCATAAAGAATGGTGTAAAATATGGAAGCCGTGTGACCACCGGAAAATGGGAATTTATCATTGTCAAATCTCGAGCAGACGATAAATACCCTGTCGTTAAACATGCATTATTCATAGGTTTATAGAAAAGAGGTACTCAAATGAACAAAATAACATTTTATGATAAAAATCAAACTTCACACCTTGAACTTGAGGACTATTTTCCTTTACGTGTTGTTTTTGATTCTGCAATAGGAAGCAATCGTTTCATAGGCTTCTATTCCGGAGAAAAGAGTTTTCTTGAATTTACCGTGGACCGCCAGAGCGGAATCCTCCGTAAGTTCCAGATTGTAACATGTGAGAATTATCAAGTCATTGATTCGGAAAAATCCATCCCGGCTCCTTCAAAAACCGGGACTGTTGCATTCAATTATTCTCCACACATTGATTGCGACATTTTTGCTCTCTCCGCCTACAACAATTGTGTTGAAATCTCGTTATCTTCCGATACTGTATTTGAATACTATGCTGTTGGCCAGGTTCTTTTCGGAGTAAACCAAAACCATAACCTTGTTTCCGTAATCGTAACTGATGTCACGAAAGAAGCACTGTCCCATTTGATTTATGAACTGCAATGTGACTAGATATTTATAAAGTCTGGATACGTTTAGTGTATAATAAAAAATCGACAATAACAGCCGCCCTATGGTGCGGCTGTTATTGTCGCAAAAAATCAAGTTAACCTTCTATAAACGAAACCGTCTTTTCCTTTTTCAATCAAATCGTTATTCTGATTGTTTGTCATACAATTGTCTTGCTATAATACCGCCTCTTCAATGTATCCCAAGCATTTTTAACATCTTCCCCAGCACCCACGCCCAGGCCTTCGCCATCCGCACGTCGGGTTCCTGAAAATGATTCCCCGGATTCCACTCCAGTTCGCATTCCGCGCCCTGTTGCTTAAATATTTCCTGCGTCTCGCGGATGCACGTTCCGACCGTTGCCATGACCGGATTGCGGGTTCGTTCCTCACGGTCACCGAGGCTTAGATACACTGCCCTGCTTTTCATCCCCTGTTCCTTAAGGTACTGTGTAAACCCCGGGAACCACACGGAAGGGGATGCCGCCGCAACGCCCCGGAACACATCAATCCGGCAGGATGCCCAAAGGGCGAACAGTCCGGCCAGCGAATAGCCGCCGATGCAATAGGTCTTACCGGGATCCGTGCAAAGCTGCAGGACTGTGTCAAGAAATGCCTCCGCGCCGTCTCCGAAGCCTTCCTTCCCGAACACGGCCGGCG
Organism: uncultured Lachnoclostridium sp.; assembly: GCA_946402335.1. Taxonomy (GTDB): domain Bacteria; phylum Bacillota; class Clostridia; order Lachnospirales; family Lachnospiraceae; genus ISDg. The sequence goes on along the minus strand of CAMIWE010000039.1, from coordinate 16,489 downwards.
CCGTCCAAGGGGAAAGGTCCTCGTTCCAGGAATCGACCGTAACGGCAAGCAAGCGAAACTCCACTTCGGATAATTCTTTTATCAAGTTGTATTCCGCTTCGATTCCGTCCGTGTTATGGTCTCCGATTGGCTGAATCAGCACAACCGGTGCAGACGCGAAACCGTATTCATGAATATTCATGGCTCTCCTCTTCACATGGGATTACGTCCTCAATATACCCGATGAATTTCTCCGGGCGTTTCGGATGATAAAAGACGGGGACCGGCTTCCCGGTTAATTCCGTAACCTGCTCCTGCCATGTCCGCCTGGATTCTTCATCGGCTTCGCCTTCCCAGTGCGAGACGGTCAGGCTGACCGAACGTCTCTCTCCGTCACGCGTCGTAAAATCCGTTTGCGCCGAAGTTGCCGCTTCTCCGGAATCCTCATAAATCTCCAGTTTTACTTCCCGGATCCTGCCCATAACCGACGCCCAGAAGGCCAGTTTATAAAGCCTTACTGACAGATAGATGAGCGGGATTGCCGCAGGCAGGCACCACCACAGAAGCGAACGCCGGAACAATCCCATAATAAGCCCCGGTGCCGCAAGCACAAGAGCGGTGACCAGGCACCGCTTCATGGTTCGCAAGATGACTTTTCTTTTGTATTCCTTCGGTACTATCGCATTTTCCTCCAAAATATTATAGCGCAGCTTCGCGGTTCACGTACTTCGCCGTTACTCTGCCCCACTCGTCAATCTCGAAGCGGGATATGGAACCTGCTTTTCCCTTGAAGCACGAATTCGCGCGGTCCTCTACCGTCATGCCCATGAGCATTGCCTGCAGGAAGCTGAGTGCCGTTCCGTGGGAAACGAGGAGAATCTTCTCCTCTTCACTCGAAAGAATTTCCTGATAAAACGGATACAGGCGGTTCCACAGGTCGCGGTCGCATTCCGCATCCTCAAACGGCTTATAATCAATCACGTGTCTTACCGGCTGCGGATTCTTGTTAGCCTCATACCAGGTGTACGGCTTTCCGTTGCCCGCACCCGCGTTAACCTCACGGATAACCGGTGTGGAGATTGGCGTGAGTCCGGTAATCGCGGCAATTTCTTCGGCCGTCTGCCAGGCCCGTTTCAAATCGGAAGCATACATGACATAGCCTTCTCCGACACCCTCAGCGGCCAGATACCGTCCGACTGCCCTGGCCTGCTCATGCCCGAGTTCCGTCAGGTCCCAGTCTCCCCACGCGCCGGCATGCCCGTTCGTGTGATGCACCGACTGGGTATGCTGCACCATGATGACGGTCTTCGGCTTATATTTCTTCGGCTCACATAAGAATCCTGCATAATCGAAACGGTACAGGGTAACCTCGTTTCCGAATATGGTGACCGGCATGCCTTTCACCCTGCCGTCAAGAATCTGCTGCGCGCCGTCCATCAGTTTCCCCACAAGCTCCGGCCCGACCGGAAGCGTTCCGTGCATCGGATATACCTCATCATATAACCCGTCGTATTCCTTCAGATGTTTCATGCTCGCGATAAAATCGTTCGGATTCCGCCGCACGCCGAACATAAAAATCCTGCCGTCCTGTACGCTGTCGCCGCTGATCAGCACACGGTATGTTTCATCCAGGATCGCGATGCTTCCCGGCGTGTGTCCCGGAATGTCGATGATGCGAAGCGTCCGCTCGCCGAGGTCGATCACATCGCCTTCCTTTACCGGAAGGATTGTTCCGGTTCCGCCCTGGCTCCGGTACTGCGGCTCCTCCTTCGGGCTCATATAGATTTCGTCAAATGCGCCGTTCCCCGCCGTATGGTCCCGGTCCGTATGTGTATTAATGAGGCTAAGCGGAAGCTTCGTTATTCCCTCTGCGATCGCGCGTGCGTCCGCGGTCGTCATTCCGGTATCAACAAGCATCGCCCGTTTTGTCCCGCACAACAGGAAGAACCGCACACCCCCATCCTCAATGCTCCAGGTTTTCTCATTTAATTGAATTATATCTGCCATATCCCATTTTCCTCCGTTACCCCCAAATAACTGTCTCCTTACAGTATATTCGAGGCAGGGAATGTTCGCAAGGCATTTTCCGGAAAATGAAAAAATGGGGGTTGACAGAAACAATACCTCGTGTTACGATGTATTCCATGAAAGGAGGTATTGCATGGACATACAATTGAAACGCGGCCTGCTTGATGTGTGCGTGCTTGCCGCCATCAAAGACGAAGACTCCTACGGATATAAGATCATCAAGGATATGAGCCCCTATATCGAGCTCTCCGAATCCACCTTATATACCATTCTGAAGCGATTGGAAACGGCCGAAATGCTGACGGTTCACAGCGCGGAACACGGCGGAAGGCTTCGCAAATACTACCATATAACCGATGTGGGACTAAAGCGCATTGAGGAATTTAAGGAGGATTGGAAAGAGATTATGTCGATTTATCAGTTTGTAACGAAGGAGGATCATGATGAATAAAGCAGAATTTATGGTGCGTCTGCAGGACGGGCTTGCAGGCCTTCCGGAGGAATCGCTTTCAGAGCACATGAGTTTTTACAGCGAAATGATTGACGACCGTATCGAAGACGGTCTGAGTGAGGAGGAGGCAGTTGCCGCCGTCGGTCCCGTTGAGGACATCGTCGGGCAGGTCATTACGGAAACCCCGCTTACCACGCTGGTGCGTGAGCGCGTGCGCCCCAAGCGCAGGATGAAAACCTGGGAACTCGTTCTTCTGATCCTCGGCTCTCCGATCTGGCTCTCCCTGATGATTGCGGGATTTGCCATCGTCATTTCCATCTACGCGGTGATCGGGTCTTTCATTGTTGCTTTCTGGGCCATTGAATTGACTTTTATCGCCTGCGCCATCGGCGGAAGCTTCATCGGAACCATAAACCTTATCAAAGCGGAACCCGCCATCGGCGTTGCCCAGATCGGTTTCGGCATTCTTTGCGGCGGACTCGCGATTGCCTTCTACTATGTATGCAGACTTGCTACGAAGGCAGGCGTGGTCATCGCGAAATCATTTGCCTTAACCATTAAAAAGCTGTTTATGAGAAAGGATACGCAGGATGAAAACCTCAACTAGAATCTGGTTAACTATATCCGCGATTTTGATCGCGGTCGGCATCGGCGTCATTGTTGTGGCGCTTGCCATGAACCATTGGAATCTTTCCACCCTCGGCGGTCAGAAAACCGTCACTAACAACTATGAATTTCATGACAATATCGAAAACATTTCCATCGATGCAAACACCACGGACATTGTATTTCTTCCCTCGGATAACGGGAACTGCAAAGTGGAGTGTTACGAGCGCGAGAAGCAGCTTCACGAAGTCACCCTGTCAGGAGGCACCCTGTATATTACCGCCAAGGACGAGCGGAAATGGTACGAGAATGTACTGACCTTCAGTTTCTCCTCGCCCGAGGTGAAGATCTACCTTCCGAAGGACAGTTATGACCGTCTGGATGTCAAATGCGACACCGGAGACGTTACGATACCGAAGGTCTTCTCCTTCTATGCAGTCAACATAAACCTGAGCACCGGCGACATCTCCTGCCATGCCTCAGCAACCAAACTGAATCTGACGACTTCGACCGGAAAGATTACCCTTGGCGACCTGACGGCCGATACTATCGACATTAAGAACACTACCGGCAACAGAACGCTTCGTAACGTTACTGCCGAAGACATAACCTTAGACGCAAGCACCGGCGATACGACGCTCACAAACGTTACCGCGAAGGCTCTTACCTCGAAGGCAAGTACCGGTGATCTGACCATGAATAACGTGATTGTTGAGAACAAATTCACGGCTAAGACGAGCACCGGCCACGTTCGTTTCACGGACTGCGATGCTGCGGAAATCAGCATCCGCACCGATACCGGCAAAGTATCCGGAACCCTTCTCAGTGAGAAGGTGTTCCACGCAAAAAGCGATACCGGAAAGATAGACGTTCCGAAAACCATCACCGGCGGACTGTGCGAGATTGAAACCGATACCGGAAACATTTCCGTAAAGGTCAAATAACCATCCAAACGCCGTTATCATCTGTTTCCATAAAAACGCCCTGCAGATTTTACTCTGCAGGGCGCTTTCCATTACGGATACGGCATTCATGCCATACCCGGATATTATACATATTGTCCGATTTCCTTAAGCGTCGGGGTCCAGGCGTACAGGTAGGGAAGCATCTCTTCCACCCCGCTCTGGTCGGGAACCATGATCACTTTGCAGCCCGCCCGGTACGCGGAAAGAACGCCGTTCGGCGAATCTTCGATTGCGACACAGTCGCCGGGCGCAAGTCCAAGCTGTCTGCAGGCATACAGATACACATCGGGTTCCGGCTTGCCCTTTTGCACTTCGGTTGCGCTGATGATCCGCGAAAAATACTCCCTTATCCCGGTCATCGTAAGATACCGCTCCGTCCTCTCAACCGGCGATGCGGTCACGACCGATGCGGGAATCCCACGCTCCTTCAGTTCTTTCAGGATTTCAACGGCACCGGGTCTTAAGGAAAGCCCTTCCTTTGCGAATACCGCCTCCATCATTTCCGTCCGTCTGGCGCGGATTGCCGGATAGTCGACAGTATCCCCGAACCACTCCTTAAGTCTTGCGGGAGCGAAGGGTCTTCCGAGGCTTCGCATCTGAAGCGCCTGCTCGTCGCTCATCTTAAACCCGAACTCCGCCATTGCCTTCGGCCAGTAAACCCGGAAATACCTCTCCGTATCCACCAGCGTCCCGTCCATGTCAAATAAAACCGTTTTCGTCATTGATCCGTGTCCGCAAAAGCCCCCTGCGGATTTCCTTCCATCGGTACCTCCCCGGTAAGCCCGGTACAGGTTCCGTCTTTATTTCTTAATAAGACCGTCGATCGGTGTGCCGGCAAGCCTGTTCTCCACGCCGAAATACGAAAGCACCGTCTGTGCGATATCGGCAAATGAGTCGCGCGTTCCGAAGTTCCGGTTCGCCGCAACCGGCTTTCCGAAAGCCACAAGCGGGATATACTCGCGGGAATGGTCGGTCGAAGGCGTCGCCGGATCGCATCCGTGGTCAGCCGTGATCATCAGAATATCCTCGTCGCGAAGCTTCGCAAGAATCTCCGGAAGCCTGCAGTCAAAATACGTCAGCGCCGCGGCATATCCGGGCACATCGTTACGGTGTCCGTACTGCATATCGAAATCCACAAGATTTGTGAAACAAAGTCCTTCAAAATCCTTGTCCATCTCTTCAATGGTCCGGTCGATTCCTTCCGCGTTGTTCTGCGTGCGGACATACTCCGTGATTCCGCTCTCGGCAAAGATATCGATAATCTTTCCGACGGAATGAACCGCGAAGCCTGCCTCGGAAAGCACATTCAGCATCGTCGGCGGAGGCACGAGTGAAAAATCATGCCGAAGGGCGGTTCTCGTATACGGCCAGTCTCCCGTAAACGGACGGGCAATGATACGTCCTACGCCCCAGGGCCCCTGACAGATGTCCCGCGCGATTTTGCAATACTCATATAACTGTTCCGTCGGAATCAATGCGTCATGCGCCGCAATCTGCAGCACGCTGTCCGCAGAAGTATAAACGATCAGGTCTCCGGTAGCGAGCTGTTCCCTGCCGTAATCCCTTATAACGTCCGTACCGGAATAAGGCTTGTTGCAAAGGATTCCGCGCCCGGTCTTCTTCGAAAGCTCGTCAATCAGCTTCTTCGGGAATCCGTCCGAAAACGTCGGCATCGGGGATTCGCTTACAACGCCGCTGATCTCCCAGTGTCCGGTCGTCGTGTCCTTTCCCCGGGAACGTTCCGCGAGTCTGCATACCGACCCTTTGAACGTCTTGCGGCGGGACAATCCGAGGCCGGTTCCGTTCACCGTATCCCGGACACCGTCAATATGAAACAGTCCGAGCCGTTCCATGTTCGGCATCGAAAATGCTTTGTCACCTGCCGCGCTTCTAAGCGTAAAACTCCCGACATCTCCAAAATCCGCCGCGTCCGGCAACTCGCCGACTCCGCAGCTGTCCAGTACGATCAAGAATACTCTCTTCATTCCCGCTCCTTTCCCGTAAGGCTTTACGGCCTTAATCGATATACGTGTAAAACAATCCTCTGTTATCCAGTTCGTTTCGCATTCTGCTTAATGAAATCGTTCTCGTTCTTCCTTCCACCGGCGAGATGGCATATACGAGGTTCGCGGTGTATGCCGTGATCACAAGCCACTCGCCCTGGAACACCGTTGCGACCAGATGTCCGTCCGAGGAAAATGACAGCGCTTCCATCATCGTGATACCGGTCAGATCCACTGCCGTTCCCGGAATATTCTCATCGATCCAGGTAAGCAGTCCCTTCGCGTTCAGGTCGCATTCCGCCGCGGTCTTCACCGCTCCCTTATAGCTCAGAAACATCTGCAGGATGGCCTCCCGCTCGGTGATGACATCGCTCACGTAGCACGGCTTAACGTTACGCAGTTTGATCGTATTGGCTCGTCTTCCTCGGAGCCATACAACCTGTCCTTTTTCGTCAAATACGCCGCCGTAGTTCGCATTTGCCTTCGAAACACATGCGGCAAGATTGTCGGATACATCAATGACATGGCCGAAGGCCTGCACGTAGTAAGTCGGCCTTGTCCGTTCTCCGATTCGCACCGGCGTACGTCCGCTGCCCTGCGTCGACGTAATCTCCCCTTCGGTCGGGATCTTCTTCAGATTCAGTGACGAAGGCAGGTTCACGTAATACTCGCGCCGCATCGGCTCGGAATATTTATAGGTCACGGTGATCCGTTCCTTCGTTGCCTTCGCGCTCTTTAAAATGTTATAGGTGCCGAGGTCTTCGTAAACCGGATGGGAGTACGGCGTTCCGTCCTCTCCGATTCCGGATACGATACCGGTCTTCCGGTTAATGTTGATCGCGATACCGTTGTTCTCGATGGTTGCGTCGAGAAGGTATTCGTCCTCGCGGTCCCGATGGTATTCCTTGACCGCTTCCCCTTCGGGTGTTTCGATCCGGATGCGGTACATCGGCAGATGCGGCTTTCCGTTATCCTTAAACGTGACGTCTTCCTCGTGCACGTCTCCGTAGATCAGATCCCCGTCAATCGAACCGAGGAACAGGATCCGATCTCCCTCGGCCGCCGTTTTGTATGTCGTCGTGTTGCTCTCCATATCGAAGAAGCAGATGCGGGTATTCTCGCTTCCCGGCTTCTCCTGATAAACGAGAGTGCTGCCGAACTGGTAGTAAGGAACCTCTAACGGATCGGCGATCACCGTACTGTCGTGAAGCAGTGTCCGGTACTGGTACAAGGTTCCGAACAGCGTAAAATAAAACTCGTCAAAATGGTTCATGTAGCAGACGCCGCCGAACTCTTCCTTTAAGATGTCGTATGGCACCGTTACCGGCGCGAATAAAAGTTCCTCAACACGCTTCTCCTCGGCGTAATAACGGTAGAACAGAATGCCGACACGGCCTTCGTATTCGCCGCGGATAATATATCCGTAAAAGACGAAATCCACATCGCCTTTGTCGCTTACGCTTAAGATCTTGAAGTTGTGTTCCTTGTTATGGTAACGCTCCCGGTCGCCGCCCTGACGGTCGAAAGTGAAGAGCGGGATCATGACATTTTCCTTCATGTCATATTCCCAAAGGTCGCCGTCACGGACAAATACGAGGTACTTTTCGTTCTCGCTGAGCTGGGCGTTTAATACCTGCTCGCCGGTGATGCCGAGTTTCAGCTGGCCCTGGTTTAAGTTGAAGAAGGTCGGCTCAAAAACGACTTCCATCTTGCGTTCGAAGGAATACAGATAGTTCGTCTTCGCCGCGGTCTGGAAACGGTAGTGCTCGACACACTCGTACACTTCAAGGCCGTCATTCGAGTAGGCCTGGATATAGAAGTTCTTCTCTGCTGCCACAAAGGACGTGGTGTATTCCACGATCCGCGGAACATAGTCCTCGATCTCCGTCGGCTCCATCTGTCCGTAGCCGACCGCGAGAACGTCGTCACGGTGCGTGATACGGCTGAAATCCGCGCCGGTGTAGCTGTCCTCGGTCTCGAGGTATTTTTCCACCTCGGTACGCCGCTCGTCGTCTAAGATTGTGTCGTGGAAATTCTCTAAGAAATCCATTTCCCGCTTCAGGTTACCGTAGGACGGCATGAACAGTCTCGTGTAATAATACACGTTCTTGCCTTCTCCGGTCGTTAACGTGATGCGAAGCGTATATTCCGTGTTGGTTGCGTATTGCGCCGTCAGGAAGAACTGCCCGGAAAGACGTCCGTCCGCCTCCGTCTTTAAGGACATAAGGTCGATGGAGTCGAGAACGGTTCCCGTCATAACTTCCGAAACCGTACAGTTCATCTTACGGACGTTGCTGTCCTTCTCGTCGATCAATACGGAAAATGTCTTCGTCGACGAGGATACCGGCGTGATGCTGGTACGCATTTTGGCTTCCTGGGGAATGAACGTAAACCCGAGAGTACGATTGATCTCCGCGCCCTGGGTTGAGAACGAAATGACCGGCAGGGTCGCATCCATCGCCCGGACCGTGTGGAATTCATTTGTATGTACATGATTATCAAGCATGCCGTAAAAAATCAGAAAGGATACGACAAATACGCCGAGGATAATCAAATGTCTGTATTTCGCGTAACGAATCTTCATAAGTCCCTCACATCTGTTGTTCGTCTCTGCAGACGAAACCCAGTATATTATATCCGTTTTGGGCCTTATATGCAATGGTTTTAGCGTTTTTCAGAATTCCTCCACAATTCGGTTTCCCTGACATTTTCCCTTCTTTTAAAGGCGCAAAAGAATTCTGTTTCGGTTTTTCCCGCTTTGTGCTACAATAATCGGGAAGGAACCCGCGGCAGGACTGCGGGATACGAAACAAGGAGGTTTCCCATGAACGACAATTGTATTTTCTGTAAGATTGCAAACGGAATCATCCCGTCTGCAACCATATATGAGGACGATGATTTCCGTGCGATCTTGGACATCGCCCCTGCCCACAAGGGACACACGATCATTCTTCCGAAGAAGCATGCCGACAATCTGTTTGCATTGGATGAGGCAACCGCTTCCAAGCTTCTGCCCGTAGCGAAAAAGGTTGCCTGTGCCGTTAAGAAGGTGACCGGCTGCGACGGCATTAACATTTTGCAGAACAACGGCGAGGCTGCCGGCCAGACCGTCTTCCATCTGCATGTGCACGTGGTACCCCGTTTCGAAGGGGACGGCATCCTTCCCGTATGGCCGCAGGGCAGTTACGCGGACGGCGAGGCTGCCGAGCTTGCCGCTAAGATCCGTAAAGAAATCTGACCGGTCTTGGTTTCATAACAAGAACCGGAAGACCATGTCCCGCTTTTGCGGAGCATGTTCTTCCGGTTCTTTTTCTTTCCGGGAATCCCGGTTATTTTGTCAATTCACAAAGCAGCTTTACAACCGCCTCGGTCGCATCCGAGGATTTGCTTGCCGCCATGCGGTCACGATACTCTTCGCGCTCGGCATACAGCTTACGGACCGCCGCAAGAAGGCTTTCCTTCGTAATCTCCGACTCCTGTATAACCATGCTGAAGCCCTGCTTTTCAAAGGATGCCGCATTAAGTATCTGGTCGCCGCGGCTTGCTTCCGCGGAAAGCGGGATCAACAGGTTCGGCTTATGCAGTGCGAGCAGTTCGCAGATTGCGTTGGCGCCTGCACGGGAGATGACAACATCCGCTGCTGCCAGCACGTCTTTCATTTCCTTGTCGCAATATTCGATCTGCACATATCCGTCCATGCCGTCGTAAGCGGGGTCGCTCTTTCCTTTGCCGCACAGATGGATCACGCGGAAGTCCTGCAACAGTTCCGGAAGGATGGCGCGTACGGCTTCGTTCACGCGTACCGCTCCGGTGCTTCCGCCGACCACGAGAATGACCGGCTTGTCATCCGGAAATCTGGCGTATTTGAGACCTGCCTCCCTGGTCCCGGTGAACAGTTCGCTGCGGATCGGCGTTCCGGTATGGATGCCCTTATCGCCGAGCTTTTCAAGGGTTTCCGGGAAATTGCAGCAGATCTTCGTTGCGTAGCGCATACTGATCTTATTGGCAAGTCCCGGCGTCATATCCGATTCGTGGCTGACGACGGGGATTTTGCATTTGGCTGCGGCCATGACAACCGGAACCGTAACAAAGCCGCCCTTTGAGAAGACGATGTCGGGCTTCACCTGCTTCATGATCTGCGTCGCCTCCTTCCCGCCGTGCATGACACGGAACGGGTCGGTAAAATTCTTCCAAGAGAAATACCTGCGCAGCTTACCCGAGGAGATTCCGTAATACGGGATGCCGAGGTTCTCGATCAGCTGCTTCTCGATGCCTTCCTTGGATCCGATGTAGCTTACCTCGAAACCTTCCTCCTTAAGCCGGTTCAAAAGCGCGATATTGGGCGTCACATGGCCTGCCGTTCCGCCGCCTGTCAGAATGATCTTCTTCATATGTCCGTACTCCTTTACGCACATGCCCGAAGGCTTATTTTACAGCTCCTTTGAAAGAGCCTGCGCCAGCTGGTCCGGACAGGACGTGGACTTGTATCCGCAGCGGATACCCTTCAGTTTCTCGACAACCTCTTCGATCGGGAGTCCTTCCACAAGCTTTGAAATACCCTGCAGATTGCCGTTGCAGCCGCCGATGTAGCGGACGTTTCTTACTACCTTTACGCCGTTCTCCTCCACGATGTCATAATGAATCTCGCGGGAACATGTTCCTGATGTCGTGTAAACCATTTTTTAATCCTCCTTCAAGAGTTCGAGTGTCAGTTTCACCATATGCTCAATTGCCTTTGCCTCAAAGGTCGTGTAATCCTCCGTTGCGGAGTCATCCGCCTTGTCCGAGATTGCCCGGACGATCAAAAACGGAACACCGTTCCGGTATGCCGCATGGGCAATTGCGGCGCCTTCCATCTCGGTACACATTCCGCCGAATGTGTCCGAAAGCCATTGCTTCTTGCCTTTGTCCGCGATGAACTGGTCACCGGACAATACCCGTCCGCGGAATACGGAAATATCCGGGTTCACTTTTTTGCATGCCGCAACCGCTTTGTCCGCAAGCGCTTCGTCCGCGACGAAAACGGATACGTCCTGCTGCGGGATCACGCCGGGGTCATAACCGAAGTAGCGGGCATCCATATCATGCTGCACCGCATCGGTCGAAATCACGATGTCGCCGATGTTGATATCGGCACACAGGGAGCCTGCGATACCGGTGTTCAAAACGACGTCCACGCCGTAAAGATCGCACAGAATCTGGGTGCAGACCGCCGCATTCACCTTGCCGACGCCGGAACGGACCAGAACAACCTCCGCGTCGTTTATTCTACCGCAGTAGAACACCATTCCTGCTACATTCTGCTTGCCGGTAATATCCATTGCATCGCGCAATTTTTCGACTTCGACTTCCATTGCGCCGATAATTCCGATCATCATAATTTACCTCCTTCTGCGGCATACCCGTTCGGGTTCTGGGACTGCCACTTCCAGGTATCCCTGCACATGTCTTCAAGCGTGCGCTCCGCTTTCCATCCGAGCAGTTTATAAGCCTTGTCCGCATTGGCGTAGCTTACTGCGGCATCGCCCGGACGGCGCGCCGTGATCTGATACGGAATCGCTATTCCGTTTACCCGCTCGAAAGCCTTTACCATCTCCAGGACGCTGTAGCCGTTTCCGGTTCCGAGATTGACGATCTCCGTACCCGTATGCTCTTTCGTGTAACGAACGGCACACACATGCCCCTTTGCCAGGTCAACCACATGGATATAGTCGCGGATACACGTTCCGTCGGGTGTCGGATAATCGTTTCCGAACACGTTCAGATGATCCCGGATGCCGACCGCAACCTGGGCGATGAACGGGAACAGGTTGTTCGGAATGCCCTTCGGGTCCTCGCCGATCATGCCGCTTGCATGGGCTCCGATCGGGTTGAAATACCGAAGAAGCATTACGCTTAATTCCGGGTCTGCCTTGGCCGCATCCATCAGAATCTGTTCAATCATCCATTTGGTCCAGCCGTACGGATTGGTGCATGCCTTCTTCGGGGACGTCTCATAAAGCGGAAGACTGTCCGGATCACCGTATACGGTCGCGGACGAACTGAAGATGAACCGGTGACAGCCGAACTCCTTCATCACCTTAAGAAGCGCGAACGTCGTACCGAGGTTGTTCTCGTAATACATAAGCGGCTTCTCAACCGACTCGCCGACCGCCTTCATTCCGGCGAAATGTACGACTGCTTCAATGTTCTCTGCAGCGAAAACTTTCCGAAGCGCTTCCGCATCCGCAACGTCCGCCTCATAAAGCGGAATCTTCTTTCCGGTAATCTTCTCCACGCGCTTTACCGACTCCGCGCTGCTGTTATAAAAGTTGTCTGCGATCACAACGTCATAACCGGCCTCGATCATCTCGACTGCCGTATGGGAACCGATATATCCGGCTCCTCCTGCAAGTAATACTGCCATTTTCCTTCTCCCCCTTATTTCTCAAGTTCCTGATGGGACACAAGCACCCTGCATCCCTGTTCCCGCATATACTCCGCGAATTGCTCCGCAAAGCATACCGAACGGTGACGTCCGCCCGTGCAGCCAAATGCGACGACGAGCTCGCTCTTTCCCTCCCTGCGGTAGTACGGAAGCAGATACGTGATCATTTCCGTAATGCGGCGGAAATATTCTTTGCTCTCCTCAAAGCCCATCACATAATCCCGGATACACTGCTCGAGGCCTGTGTGCGTCTTCAGCTCATCCACATAGTAGGGATTTGGCAGACACCGTACGTCAAATACGAGGTCGGCATCCGACGGAAGCCCCTCTTTGGTAAATCCGAAGGATACGGTTCTTATTACCATCGTCTGCTCCTCGGGCCGCTCGCCGACAAGGCTTACGATCTTCTCGCGCAGCTGCATCGGCTTTAATGCGGATGTATCCACGATGTAATCCGCCCGGTCTCGTGTCGGCTTCATGAAATCGCGTTCCTTTGCGATTGCCTGTTCCAGGGACAGGTTGTCGTCCTCCATCAAAGGGTGGCGCCTGCGGGTGTATTTGTACCGGCCGATCAGCGTCTGCGTGTCCGCATCCAGGAAAAGGATACGGTACGGATAACGCTTATGCTTTAAGTCCTCCATTGCCTGGAAGAAATCGCCAAACATGCTCATGCCGCGGATATCAACCACTGTCGCGATCTTCTTCTCACGGTTGCTTTCCGACATTCCGTACAGGTCCGCAAAGCTCACGAGAAACTTCGGCGGCAGGTTGTCCACGCAATAGTATCCCATGTCCTCAAGCGCGTTGATCGCAATCGATTTTCCTGCACCGGAAAGTCCGGTCACAACAATCAGGGCCATGCTGTTCCTCCTCGCTAAAAGCCGTGTCCGGCTTATTTCCGAATAATAACCATATGCCACCTGCGGGAACAGGTGGCATGTCATAACTACTTGTATTTGCTTGCAAGCTGCATGCGCACAAGTGCCCTGCGCAGCGCGAGCTCGTCCCGTACCGTCTGCTCCATGGCAAGCTTACGCTCGGCACGGATCTTTGCTTCCTCGGCACGGTGAATATCAATTTCCTCAGGCCATTCACAGGCTTCCGAAAGGATTGTGATCTCGTTCGGCAGAACCGTTACGAAACCGTCGAGAAGCGATGCTTCGCGAACCTTTCCGTCTTCGGTGATCCGAAGCACTCCGGGCGCCACAACCGCCGTTAACGGGATATGGTTCGGATAGATTCCGAGCTCGCCTTCGGTTGTGACAAATTCCACGAATTCCGCCTCTCCCTCAAAGAAGATCCTGGTCGGGGAATATACATTCAGTTTTATGTGTTTCTCATCCACGATTGCTTACTCCGCCTTTGTTTCGTCGGCTCTTACCTTTGCAAGAACATCCTCGATTCCGCCGCAGTTTAAGAAATAGCTTTCCGGAATATCGTCATGCTTTCCTTCGAGAATTTCCTTGAAGCCCTGGATCGTATCCGCAAGCGATACATAAGTTCCCGGAAGACCGGTGAACTGCTCCGCTACATGGAACGGCTGGGAAAGGAATCTCTGTACCTTACGGGCACGGCTTACGAGCATCTTCTCACCTTCGGAAAGCTCGTCCATACCGAGGATTGCGATGATATCCTGCAATTCCTTGTATCTCTGCAGAATCTCCTGTACGCCACGGGCAACCTTATAGTGCTCTTCGCCTACGATTCTCGGATCAAGAATACGGGAGGTCGACTCAAGCGGGTCAACTGCCGGATAGATACCGAGCTCTACGATGGAACGGGACAATACGGTCGTTGCATCGAGGTGGGCAAATGTGGTCGCCGGAGCCGGGTCCGTCAGGTCATCGGCAGGTACGTATACGGCCTGAACCGAGGTGATGGAACCGTTCTTTGTGGAAGTGATACGCTCCTGCAATGCACCCATTTCGGTCTGCAGCGTCGGCTGGTAACCTACGGCACTCGGCATACGTCCGAGAAGTGCGGATACCTCGGAACCGGCCTGGGTGAAACGGAAAATGTTATCGATGAATAAAAGCACGTCCTTGCCGCCCTTATCACGGAAATACTCCGCCATCGTAAGGCCGGAAAGACCGACTCTCATACGTGCCCCCGGGGGCTCGTTCATCTGTCCGAAGATCATCGTCGTTTTATTGATAACACCCGACTCGATCATTTCATAATACAGATCGTTACCTTCACGGGTACGCTCGCCTACGCCGGTGAATACCGAGTAGCCGCCGTGCTCCGTTGCGATGTTGGTGATCAGCTCCTGGATCAGTACGGTCTTGCCTACGCCGGCACCGCCAAACAGACCGATCTTACCACCCTTCTGGTAAGGGCAGAGAAGGTCAACGACCTTGATACCGGTTTCGAGGATCTCGGTTTCCGTGGACTGTTCCGAGAACGCCGGAGCCTTTCTGTGAATCGGATAATACTCAACACCTTCCGGTGCGGGCTTCTCATCAATCGGCTGGCCGAGTACGTTGAAGAGCCGTCCGAGCGTATTCTCGCCGACGGGTACCATGATCGGATGACCGGTTGCTTCCGCTTCCATGCCGCGTACCAGACCGTCCGTCGGACCCATGGCGATACAGCGTACCGTATCGTCACCGAGATGCTGCGCAACTTCCACAACAAGCTCCTCTCCGTTCTTGCGGCGGATCTTTACGGCGTCATAGATTTCGGGAAGATTGCCGTCGTCGAATTTGATGTCGAGTACGGCACTGATAATCTGCGTTATCTTTCCTATACTTGTAGCCAAATCAGTTAACCTCCACTGAATTATTCGTTAAGCGCATTGGCTCCGGAGATGATCTCCGTGATTTCCTGCGTAATGGAACCCTGCCGCGCACGGTTGAACTGAACCGTCAGGTTCTCGATCATTTCCTCCGCGTTGTTCGTGGCATTGTCCATTGCCTGCATACGCGCACCGTTCTCACTGGCAAGTGATTCGATGAGCGCCCCGTAAATCTCTCCGCTGACATACTTCGGAATGATTTCCCGAAGGGTCTCGTCGGGTTCGGGTTCAAAATTCATCAGCGCGTCGCCGCCGGACGATTCGTCCTGCGGACCGCTCGGATCCTCGGTCGGAAGCAGCCTTAACATGGTCGGAACCTGGCTTACGGAGTTGCGGAATATCGTGAAGACAACGAAGATCTCACTGACTTCCCCGCTCTCGAAAGCGTCCATCACGTCACGGCTGATATCCGAAGCGTCGCTGTAAAGCGGGCTGTTGATTACCTCGGAATAATCCTTGCGGATCGTGTATCCTCTGCGCTCCAGTCCTTCGCGTCCCTTACGTCCGATCGAATAAACCAGGATGTCGTCGCGCGGAACTCCGGAGTTGATAACCATCTTCACGATGTTGGCATTGTAGCCGCCGGCGAGTCCGCGGTTCGAGGTAATCACGATAAATGCCTTCTTGCCGCCTTCCTGCCGTTTGATATACCGGGCCTTTACTTCCGGGTCGGACTTCGCAAAGATTGCCGCAATCGTTTCATACAGATGCGTAAAATACGGCTTGGACTCCTCTGCTTTGCCCTTGGCCTTCTGTAACTTGACCGTGGAAACCAGCTTCATCGCTTTGGTGATCTGACCGGTGCTCTGGATACTGCTCTTGCGCCGTTTAATGTCTCTCATTGAGGCCATAGCGTAGTTTCTCTCCTATCTGTCAGCCATTCAAAAAATCTGCTTTGCACTGTTCGATCGCTTTGATGAGCAGCTTCTCGGTCTCGGGTGTGATCACCTTTTCCGTACGGATGCTCTCTTCGATCTCGGCATACTTCGAATAGATCAGATTCAGAAGCGCAGACTCAAACTCAAGAACTCTGCTTACCGGAATGTCCAGCAGATATTTCTTGGTTGCCGCATAAATGATGATGACCTGGTCCGCAACATGCATCGGCTTGTACTGCGGCTGCTTTAAGATCTCGCGGATGCGTTCGCCCTGTGCGAGTTTCTCCTTCGTGTCGGCATCGAGGTCCGAACCGAACTGGGAGAAAGCGGCAAGCTCACGGTACTGTGCAAGCTC
>CAMIWE010000038.1 GCA_946402335.1 uncultured Lachnoclostridium sp. | reverse complement strand
GTACAAAAATGAAAGGAATGTATGATTTACTGCTTCGTAAACATCATACAAGAAAGACGATGACAGTACTCGATCGGTTAAACAAATACAAAGATGCAAAGTATCAGGCATTTCAAAGCAAACTGGTGCCGAACATTCCGGCGGAATCCATTCTGGGCGTGCGGACGCCTGACATGCGTAAAATCGCGAAGGAGGTCAATCAGACGGCGGAAGCGGAGGAGTTCCTTCGGGAGCTGCCGCATCAATTCTATGAGGAGAATCTGGTTCATTTCTTCCTGATTGCATTGATAAAGGATTTTGATTCCTGCATCCGGGAGACGGAGCGGTTTCTGCCGTATGTGGACTGCTGGCCGGTCTGCGACCAGTCGAGCCCGAAGGTGTTTACGAAGAATCACGAAAAGCTGCTCCCCTATGTGAAAAAATGGATTGCTTCCAACCATGTGTATACGTCCCGGTTCGGTATGCGGATGTTAATGAACGAATACCTCGGAGAGGATTTTAAGAAGGAATATCCGGCTTTGGTAGCGTCGAAAACGGGCGATGATTATTACCTTAGAATGATGGTGGCATGGTATTTCGCGACAGGCCTTGCCAAGCAGTATGACGCCTGTGTCCCGTTCCTTGAAAACGGCAGCCTTGAAACCTGGACACACAACAAAGCAATTCAAAAAGCGCTCGAGAGCTTCCGGGTTACGGACGAACATAAGGCATACCTCAAAACGCTTAAGAGAAAGGAATAGCATATGAAGAAGCATTATTCTATTGCGAGAATCCTGCTCTGTGTATTGACGGCGGGAGGGTTCTTCTTTGCCTGCATCCATGAAGAAAGTTCCACAAGACTTCTTGTAACGGTTGTATTCGGCGCGGTAGCGCTTTTATCGAGTTTTTCGGGCGAAAAACTCAGCCGCCGCATGATTGAAACCGGGGACGCTCTGAAAAGCGGATGGAAGAGGACCCTGTTTTATGTGGGAATGTTATTGTTGTCACTGGTACTTGCCCTGGCGGCATATCTGATCCTTTCGGGAGACTGGCTCAACAATTCCGCAGGGACTCTCAGCCAGGCGCTGATGACCGTATTCTTTTATACGATCGCCGCAGTCCTGATATTGATTCCGTTTGTGATCACGATGATCGTTCTGATCCTTCGGAAGTTCATTCCGGTTACAAAGGAACCGGACGTGGACGAAACAGACGATACGGATGATGAAAAAGCCTGACAACAGGATGTAATGCTTTGACATTTGTCCTTCCATGCGGTACAATGGAGAGAACTGTGATGGTCATGAAAAGAAGGAGAGGAAACGAGCCATGTCCGGGTATCTGTCAGCCCATTTGGGAACGATTGTCGTGCTGCTGATCGTTGCTTTTCTGGTAGTCCTTGCCATCCGGCATATTCTAAACGACCGACGTGCCGGAAAGCACTCCTGCATGGGAAACTGCGGAGGCTGTCCGATGGGCGGAATGTGCGAAAAGGAGAGGAAAGAAAATGACTGAAAGACAGGACCACCGATGTTCGGATGCCCGTGTGGCATTTGCCGACGCGACCGGCCGGCCCCTTGCCGGCAAGCCCGTCCGTATGAAACTGGTTAACCACGAATTTCTCTTCGGCTGCGGTGCCTTTGATACGCTTAGTATCGGAAGCCATGGACACTATGAGAAGAGAAAACCGATCGTCATCAACGGCCGAACCCTTGACCGTGCTTTCTTCCAGGAGAGAGTAGACCGTTTCACGGATCTTTTTAACTATGGCACGCTGCCCTTCTACTGGGGCGGTTATGAGCCTGAGGAAGGCCGCGTAATGTTTGAGAGCCGCATGGATGCGGCAAAGTATCTGAGAGCCCACGGCGTAACGCCGAAGGGACATCCGCTTTGCTGGCACACGGCATGCGCGGACTGGCTTTTGAAGTATGATAACAAGACGATCATGGAGAAGCAGCTGGCACGCATTCAGAGGGATGTGACGGCATTTAAGGGCGTGATCGATATCTGGGACGTTATCAACGAAACCGTTATCATGCCTGTATTTGACCGTTATGATAACGCGATCACGAGGATCTGCAATGCCTACGGACGCGTAAACCTGATCAAAGAAGTGTTTGCGGCAGCGAAGGACGCCAACCCGGATGCGCTTCTTCTGATCAATGACTTCAACCTTTCGCCCGCATATGAGAAGGTGATCGATGAGTGTCTGGAGGCAGGCGTTCCGA
Organism: uncultured Lachnoclostridium sp.; assembly: GCA_946402335.1. Lineage (GTDB taxonomy): Bacteria > Bacillota > Clostridia > Lachnospirales > Lachnospiraceae > ISDg. The sequence continues at coordinate 19,678 of CAMIWE010000038.1, read as the reverse complement.
TCGGCGCGATCGGGCTGCAGACGCATCAGCATCAGGGCTACAAAGGTGCAGCGTGGCTGAAGGATGTCGTGGAACGTTTCTCAAAGTTCGGACTTCCGTTGCATTTTACCGAGAATACGCTTGTGTCCGGTGAGATCATGCCGCCGCATATCGTTGACCTGAACGATTATCAGGTGGACGAGTGGCCGACCACGCCCGAAGGCGAAGAGCGCCAGGCACGCGAGTGGAAGGAAATGATGGAGATCCTTTTCGGCTCGCCCTCGGTTGAGGCGGTTACCGGATGGGATCTGGCAGACGGCGCTTGGCTTCATGCCCCGAGCGGTCTGATCCGGATCGACAACTCCGTGAAGCCGTCGTATTTGGCTCTTCAGAAGCTCGTGAAGGAAGAGTGGACGACCGATGTGACGCTCACGACCGATGAGAACGGCTGCATAGAGCTTGACGGCTACCGTGGTACCTATGAGGCAACCTGCGGCGGCAGAACGGCTTCGTTCGTGCTCGGAAAGAACACGGGCAATATTGCGGTTACAATATAGTTTCAGGCAGGAGATAAAGGATTTATGGACAAGAGACCCGTTATGACAACGGAAAAGGTGGATACCCTTTACGACGCGAAATACATACGTCTGTATGATCTTCGCTACGAAGAGGGCAAGCATTATTTCGACGCGACGAGAAGACCTGTGGAGCAGATCGTGGCGGTCAAATCCGACGAGGAATTTCAGAAGATGCTTCCGGACGCAGTGACGATCGCGGTGATCGTACGTCTTCCGGGCGAGGAGCCGAAGCTTCTCATGAATTATGAGTACCGGTATCCGGTAGGGCAGTTTCTGTTAAGTCCGATCGCCGGACTGATCGATCCCGAGGACGCTGCGGAGAGCGAGCCGCTGAAGGCGGCGGCCGTGCGCGAGATCTTCGAGGAGACCGGTATCCGGATGGGTAAGGACGATACGATCACGGTGTTGAATCCGTGTGCATTTTCCTCTCCGGGCATGACCGATGAGAGTAATGCTTTCCTGGCAGCGGATGTTACGCTTTCCGACCTTTCGGAGCTCAGCCAGACCAACTGTGTGGGAACGGAGCTGTTCAACGGCTTTGAGTTTCTGACGAAGAGTCAGGCGGCCGAAATATTCCGCAGCGGACGCGATCGTTTCGGGAACACGTTTTCCATTGCGACATGGGTGGTTCTTTCCTATTTCGCTTTCGTCTATGAGGCTTAACCGATGATTTACGATAAAGACATCCGCGAGCCTTTGTTCGATTGGCTCGAAGAGACATACGGCAAGGTACGTGTGATCGAAGAGAAGACGATCGGGAAGTCGCGTGCGGATGTGTTCATGGTGCTTCCCGGGGCAATCTGGGGGCTTGAGATCAAAAGCGACGCGGACACGTACGCGAGACTTGCAAGACAGGTGAAGGACTATGATAAGTTCTTCGACCGGAATCTTGTTGTTGTCGGGACGAGTCACGCGATGCACATCGAGGAGCACGTGCCGGCGCATTGGGGCATCATCACGGTCGACCAGACCGAGACCGGTCCGGATTTCTACCTTCTCAGGCAGCCGTCGGACGGAACGAAGGTGACATGGGAGCGGAAACTGGCACTTCTATGGAGGCCGGAACTGGTTGCGATTCAGGAGAAGTTCCGGATGCCGCGATATAAGGAGAAGAGCAAGGCATTTGTCGTAAAGGCAATTGCGGAGCAGATCGGAACATTGATTCCCGAAGAACAGCTACAGGAAGAGTACAGCCGGCTGCTGTTTGAGCGGGACTATACCGAGATTGCTCAAAAGATTGAGGCGTTTAAACAGGAAAATAAGCGTTCTACTGCAGTAGAACGAAAGCCTCGGAAACGCCGTAAGAGAGTGCGCAAAGCAAGTAAAATATAAAGATTACGGAGGTTTACAAAATGAAAGAAATCAATGCGAGAAGCCCGTGGCCGTTAGACACCACCGTGTGTTTCGACCGCGTGCTCGGCGAAGTGAACCGGGAGGGAATGCAGGGGTATGAAATCCTGCCCGACGGAAAGGTTCACGTACGGGTCGTTGCGCCCAATGCGAAGGAGGTTGTGATCGATCGCTGGGGCACGACGTTCACGTTTGAGAAAGTAGATGATAAGGGTGGATTTGAAGGAACGTTTGATATGGGAACGGGATTCCTTTATTTCTTCTTAAAATACGACGGTAACGACGTGATGAATCCCTGCCTGCCGATCGGATACGGCTGCTGCCGTCCGATGCATTTCTTCGATGTTCCGGTTCCGGGCGAAGATTGGGACGGTCTTGAGGGTGTTGAGCACGGCGCCGTTTCGAGACAGTATGTATACTCAAGCGTAACGGGCAAGCATGAGATCATGCTCGTATATACGCCGCCGAAGTTCGATCCCGCGAAGAAATATCCGGTGCTTTACCTGCAGCACGGTTACGGGGAGAATGAGACCGGCTGGGTTTACCAGGGACATGTGGGCCGTATTGCCGACAACCTTCTTGCAAAGGGTGAGATGAAAGAGATGATCATCGTGATGGGCAACGGTATGACGCAGACAGACGAGCAGCCCGGCGGATTCCCGCGCTTCACATTTATCGATGTGCTTCTGAAGGATTTCATCCCTTATGTGGAATCGCATTATAACGTATATACCGACAAATGGCATCGCGCGATGGCGGGTCTTTCGATGGGCAGCATGCAGACGAGCATCACGACGCTGACGAATCCCGATCTGTTCGGCTATGCAGGCCTCTTCAGCGGATTCCTTCGCATGCCGTTCGGAGCTCCCGGACAGGAGATTCCGCAGCCGCATCTTGAGATTCTGAAGGATCCCGATAAGTTCAATAAGGAATTCAAGGTGTTCTACCGCGCGATGGGTACCGAAGACCAGTACTTCAACGCATTTGACGGCGACGACAAGTTCCTTGAGGGCAAAGGACTCAACATGATCCGCGAGACCTATCCGGGCGGACATGACTGGACGGTATGGAGACGCTGCATCCACAGCTTCCTGCCGAAGATTTTTCAGGAGTAGAAAGTGCGGATGAGGGGATGGTTGTAAGTGCCGGTTGATTTATAATACCCCGGATTTGAGCATTGCTTTTGACTTGATTTACGGGTCGAAGGTTCTGCTTTTGACTTGTTTTAACCGATTGGAGTTTTTTGTACGGACCGACAGGCTGTGAAAGCCTGCCGGTCCGTATTTTTGTCCTGCTTCTAGTTGTGTTGGGGATTTTACTACGGACTGACGGGCGGAAAAAAGCTTGATAGTCCGTATTTTCGTGTTTTTTTCGGTTATTCCGGAGTTTGCTACGGACTGGATAAGAGATTCTTGCTTATCGGTCCGTATTTTTTCCGCTGATTTCAAGTTGGGCAGGTTTGGCAAGTGATAAGATTACGGACCGAATCACCATTAACAAGTTATAAGTCCGTAATCTTGCCGAGAAAAGAGAAGTTCTCTCAAGAAACTCATAAATTAACTACGGACTGACGGACTGTAAGAGGCTTGATAGTCCGTAATCTTCCCGGAGCATGGCATTTTTCTTCGCAAATGCCTTTTGATAAAAGGCACAAGAATCCGTTTCTTCTTTGTGTAAGAAAGCAGGGATTTTCGAGGCCGGATGAAAGCAGGCTTGTACAGTTTGGCTAAATGGGGAGGGCATTTTTCTACTTGCTCAAAACTCTGCGTAGAAGGTATACTCATTCTACGAATAAACAGGGGGAATATATGAATTGTTTTGAACTGGAAAGCAAGCGCGAGCAATTGATCGTTATGTTGAAAGAGCGTCAGCGGATGCTCATGGAATTCAATCGGGAACTCGGAGAAATGCGGATAAAGCATCCGCGTGGGATCATCCGGGTCAGCCGTTGCAAAGGGGTGTTTCAGTATTATTGGAAGCAAAAAGGAAGTGGCAAATGGCAATATCTTCGAAAAAACCGCAGGGCAGTCGCTGAAAAGATTATTGCCGCAGAGTATTACGGCAGCCTTCAGAAAAAGACCCTGAAAGAATTGAAGAGAATCGAGGAGTGGCTTTTGGAGGATTTCTGCGTAAGTGTGGAAGAGGAGTTTGAGAAACTGACAGATGGCCGAAAGGCAGTTTTGCATCGCTTGCTTCCCTCCCCGGAGGAAGTCGTTACGGAGTTTCTCGACGTATCCTATGAGCACTGGGATTCTTTTGGGGAAAATCTGCAATACGAAACATCGAAAGGGGAATTTGTCCGCTCAAAAGCAGAGTGGATGATTGCCGAGCAGTTATACAAAAACGGTATTCCGTACCAATATGAATACCCTTTATATCTGAACGGACTTGGTACGATTCATCCGGATTTCCGTTGCCTGAATGTTCGGAAGAGGAAGATTGTATATTGGGAACATCAGGGAATGATGGGTGACGCAAATTATGCAAGCCACGCGCTTCGGAAATTGAACGCCTATGAGGAGAACGGATACTTCATCGGAGACAATCTCATCATAACTGAGGAAGCCGCCGAATACCCGCTCATCCCGAAAACGATAGACCGATGGATTCAAAGAATGTTGTTGTAATCCGCCATTATATCTATTGCCTTTTGTACGGACCGAACTCCGTTTTGATAGCTGAAGTCCGTATTCAATGGGATAATTATATAAAAATTGATTTAGATACGGACTGCTCCGCCAAAACTGGCAGAGCAGTCCGTATTGTTTTTTGGAGGAATCTCCGAAACTCAATTGAATTGCGCATACTGTTACGGACCAGAAATGGTGAATTAAGACATTAGTCCGTAAAGTATTGAGGGTGCGAGGCTTTACAGAGAATAACTTGATTGACTGATACGGACCGATGGAGAAGAAAATGAAGAGAAGTCCGTATGGACGGGGGAAATAGGAGAAAAAAGGTGAGCCTTTACAGACTTATAGGCAGCAAAAGAAAGAGTAGTCCGTACGTGCGGGAAAGAAATAAAACAAGAACAAGGGTGAGGGCGGCCAGAGGGCAACAAAGTACAACAGAGGACGAACAAAGGGCACGACAGAGGACAACAGAGGGTGTGGCAGGGGACAAAACCGGGCGCGGCAGCCTGGATTTCATATCTATTTGTTGTAGAAATACAAAATATAGTAGAATTCTTGGCAAAAATCCATGATAGATTTAACTTATATTTGAATTCGCTGTTGTGCTCAACTGAAAATATTGGTATGATACGGTTGAATCAACAAGAAGACGAGTCCGGAGACGAATTGCAACCGGTCCGGTCATCATAAAGGAGGTTAAAGCCATGTCATTTGCCACAACACTACAGACCTTAAGAAAAGAAGCGGGGCTTACCCAGGAACAGCTCGCGTCGAAGTTCGGTGTAAGCGCGCAGGCAGTTTCCAAATGGGAGAACGGAAGCTTCCCGGAAGGAGACCTGATTCCGAGGATTGCGGATCTGTTCCATGTCTCCATTGATTATCTGTACGGAAGGGAAGAGCGGAATGCGGGTGTGGAGGAGCAGCTCGTTCGGGAGCTGACCGCCATTTGGAAGAAAGAAGGAAGCCATGAAGAACATCAAAAGGATTATATGGAAAAACTTTTCCGTTTGATGTGGGCGTTTCAAATCTCGGCGTGGTCGGATAATATACATTATTATGACCGCCCGCAGGTCGATAAGGATTCGGATCTTGCAAGCGCGCTCGTATTTCACGGCGGGTTCAGCTATATGCGCTTAAACAAGAATAAGCAATTCTATGTGGCGCTGAAAGAACCCGATGAAAAGGAAGGATTCCTGAAATGGTTTGATACAATCGGCACGCTGCAGCCGATGCTTCAGCTCCTTGCCGATCCGGGAAGCGCAAAGGCTCTTCTGTACCTCTACACATTGGATTCCTCGGCGATGATCGGGGCGGAAGCAATTTCCAAAGCCACAGGCGTTCCGAAAGAAAAAGTTGAGGCCATGCTCGAAACAATGTGTAACAAGCTCGGAAAGCATGAGCCGGCGGTTTACTGCGTCCGTGTTATGAAAGAAAACGGAAAAAGCGAGCTGGTTTACGGAATTGAGAAAACAAGAAGCGGCCTGCTTCTCGGAGTGCTGGCCCTTCTCGATTCGTACGTCAATTCCCAGGGCTCGTACTCGATTCAGATTAACAACCGCCAGAAAGCATGGATTGAGAAAATGCCGTAGTTTGTGTGAGGGATAAAGCGGTGACGCGAAAAATGTGACCGCCGCGCAATATGTTTATGGAAAGCAATAAGCGAACATGAAGCAACATAAAAGCGTAAAGCAACGTAAATATGTGAAAACGGCACAAATATGTAAAACGATATAAAGCATAAAAGGGTGTGGAGAATGAAAAATAACGAAGAAAAAGAAACAAAAAAGAAGAAAAAGAAACGAGCCGGGCAGAAAGAGCCCGAAAACCGCTATCATAAAGAGCATGGTCTCTGGTCTAATGTGAAATATATATTTTCCAACATGGCGCGCATGGAGAGGAGACTGCCTTGGCTGATTCTTCTCGCTGCGGTTTCCACGGTGGCCATGCGGTATCTGTGGAACTTCATCGCGAAGTTCGTGCTTGATATGGTAACAAGGGAAGCGCCGGTCGAAGATCTGATAAGGATGATGGTATTTGTCTTCATGACGCAGTGCGCCTCGACGATCCTCAAATCCTACACCGACAGCCAGATCTGGTGGCGCTACATCGCAGCACGCCTTAAGATGATGGTCGAGAAGAACTACAAGGTCATGACGATGAAGTTCGAATACCTTGAGGACACCGACGTCATGGACTGCTACCAGAAGGCCGGAAACGCCGTCGGAAACAACAGCGAAGGTGTCGAGGGCATGATGCATCAGATTGAGTATTCCGTGACGACGCTGTTCGTCGTTATATTCGGTCTCGCCATCATGGGCACGATGAACGTATGGATCATGCTCGGCATGATTGCGCTCGCATTTGCCAACTTCTTCATCAAAAACCGGACCAACCGATACACAAAGAAGACCATCTGGGATCCGCTCGCGACCTGGTGGCGGAAGCGCAACTATATGGAAAATGTGACAACCGACTTCAAGACCGCAAAGGACATCCGCGCATTCGGACTTAAGGACCGACTTGTCGGGAAAATGCGGGAGCTCAACAAAACGCGAATCGAAGCCGAACGTAAGAACCAGCTCCTCTGGTGGTACACCGGACAGGCCGGAAACGTGCTTTGGTTTTTAAGCCAGTGTGCGCTTTATGCATGGCTTGTGTACGCGGTCATCAAAAAGGGCATGACTATCGGTAATTTCACGTTGTATCTCGGCTCGGCGGCGACCTTCTTCTCGCAGATTATCTCCCTGTTCGACGGGCTGGTTGCGATGCTCGCGAGAAGCCGCGAGGTGGACGACTGGCGAAGCTTCCTTGAGATTGACGACGGAGCGGAAGAAGGGCTTCAGGCGGTCCCGAAATACGACCGTTACGAATTTACTTTCGAAAATGTCAGCTTCCGTTATCCGAAGGCCGAGAAGTACGCGCTTAAGAACATGAACATTACGTTACGGGCAGGGGAGCGGCTCGCCGTGGTCGGGCTGAACGGTGCCGGGAAGTCAACTTTCATCAAGCTGCTTCTGAGGCTTTACGAACCGACCGAGGGTCGCATCCTCCTAAACGGCGTCGACATCCGCACCTACAAGCGGAGCGAGTACTATAAGGTTTTCTCGCCGGTATTTCAGGACGTGAACATCTTTGCGTATCCGTTTGCGGAAAATGTGTCGATGGACACGAAGGAAGCAACCGACCGCGGCAAAGCGGAGAAAAGCCTTCGCGATGCCGGGCTTTCGGAGAAACTGGACAGCCTTCCGAAGGGAATCGATACCGAACTTTTGAAGATTATTTTCGACGGCGGCGTCGATCTTTCGGGCGGCGAGAAGCAGAAACTTGCGCTTGCAAGAGCGCTTTATAAGGATGCGCCGGTTGTCGTACTCGACGAACCGACCGCTGCGCTCGATGCGCTGGCCGAAGCAAAACTGTATCAGGATTTTGATAAGCTGATCGGCGGAAAGACCGCGGTCTATATCAGCCACCGTCTCAGCTCGACCGGTTTCTGTAATGCGGTTGCGATGTTCAAAGACGGCGAGATGGTCGAATACGGAACGCATGAAAGCCTGCTTGCGGCAGGCGGGGCTTATGCCGAAATGTTCCATGTGCAGGCGCAGTATTATGTGGAAGGGGGAGAAGAAGATGGCGAAGAAAGAAAAGAAGCGTAAGAAAAGCGTACTCGAGCAGGCGCTCGGAAGTGAACAGAGCGCAACCGCCAAGGGCGTTACCAAGAAGACCTTAAAGTATATGCTCGCATTTGCCTGGAAGGAGAAACGTTCGTTATACGGATTCTACCTGGTCCGCTTCCTCGGAGATGTACTCGGGCAGTTAAAGGTGCTGCTCCTCCCGAAACTCCTCGTGGACGAACTGATGGCCGTCATCGGCGGCGCGGATGCGGGTGCGCATATCCGTAACATCGTCCTTTATGCAGGGATTACGGTTACCGCGGAACTGCTTTCATCGGTACTCATTAATATAGCGGATTCCACACGGAATGTGTATTCCCAGGTGTTCGACGCGAGACTGTCGGAAATGCTTTCCGCGAAATCGATGGGCATGGATTTCTCGTACACAGAGGACCCGGAAGTCCTGGATAAGCAGAATCAGGCCAAGGAAGGAATCAGCTGGTACAGCGGCGGCGTGGTATCGATTCTCGACCGGTTATATTATGTGATTTATAACCTGTTACTCATGGCTGCGTCGGTTACGGTAATCGCCCTGTATTGCCCGCTCCTTCTGCCGATTCAGATTGGTTTGATGATCGCGGTGTGCTACTTCAATTACCGCAACCAGCTCATCAATACCGAGTTCTTCCTGAAACTCGCGAAGTCAAACCGCATATTCAGTTATGTTTTGTATGAGCTTGCCGAATTCTGCTACGGCAAGGATATCCGCCTTTACGACAGTTCCGAGATGATGTGCAAGAAGGGCAGCTGGCTCGGTATGGACCAGGTGAATCTGTGGGGCGAGCAGGCAAGAAGGCAGCTGAAGAACACTATCGGAAGCAACATCGCGAACGCGCTCCGTGACGGCGTCAGTTACTTCTACATGGGCCTCCGGGTGCTCCGCAAAAAAATCACGGTCGGTGAGTTTACCCTTTCGGTTTCGGCGGCGTCAAGCCTTTACCAGAGCCTTATGGGTATCGGCAGCAACCTTCAGCAGGTTTCCGAAAAATGCAACTACGCATACAAATTCCTCGAATTCCTCGACTATCCGGATACGGCCGTCAAAGGCGACAAGCCGGTCGGAATCGGCGAGCATACGATTGAATTTCGCGATGTAAGCTTCAAGTATCCGAGAGCGGAAGAGTACACGCTCCGCCATGTGAATATTACGATCAAACCGAACGAGCATCTTTCCGTAGTCGGGTTAAACGGTGCCGGAAAGACGACGTTCATCAAACTTCTGTGCAGGCTTTATGACGTGACCGACGGAGCCATCTATGTGGACGGCGTCGATATCCGCGAGTATTCGGAGGAAGAGTATCGGAAACTGTTCTCGGTGGTGTTCCAGGACTTCAGCATCTTCGCATTTTCCCTTCGGGAGAATATCGAGATGGGAGACAGCGAATACGAGCCGGATGACGCAGAGAAGAGATCCGCGAAGGTTTGGGAGACGCTTACGCTTTCCGGTCTTAAGGAAGACGCGGAGAAGCTTCCGAACGGAATCGAAACGACCCTTTACAAGAACTTTGATGAAAAGGGAACCGAGCTGTCGGGAGGCCAGAGGCAGAAGACCGCGATCAGCCGCGCCCTTTACCGGAACGCGCCAATTGTTATCCTTGATGAGCCGACGGCAGCGCTTGACCCGATGGCAGAGTACGACATCTACCGGAAGTTCGATACGCTTGTCGGCCATAAGTCCGCCATATACATTTCACACCGCTTAAGCAGCTGCAAGTTCTGTGACCGGATTGCCGTCTTCTCCGAAGGCACCATCAAGGAGTACGGCACGCATGACGAACTGGTCGGAATCGAAGGCGGTATCTACGCCGAAATGTTCCGTGCGCAGGCGCAGTACTACGTGGCATAGGGACATAACAAAAACCGGTTATCAAAACAATTGATGTCGGCCGGAAGGGAATGATTGTTTTTATCGGGGGATTCTTGGAAAATCCCCCGATAATTATGTCATTTGTGCTCATTTTCGGGGGCTGGCTTCCGGAAGGTTGTTTTTCTTACCAACAGAACGGAACACATCGAATTCCGGATGAAAAACTACGGGAACAACCGACATCCGGGGCGGAAAGTAAGAAAAGCATCGGATACAAGATTTGTATAATTCGATACATTTGCGTCTGCAGTGTTGTTTTTCCATGGTGAGCGGTGTATCATAAAACATACCAAAAAAGGATAGCATGAGGGAGAAATCATGGGAGCTTATCAGACGAAAACATATCGTAATGTATTTGCCGAGATTGGCAAGAGCGAGGCGGAGATCGAAGCCCGCCTGAAGGAAGCATTTGACACCTTCTTCTACAATGAGGAGGAACGGATCTACCATCCGGTCGGCGACGACATGGGGTATCTTGAGGATACCGGTAACAACGATGCACGTACCGAGGGCATGTCTTACGGCATGATGATGTGTGTGCAGATGGATATGAAGGAGGAGTTCGACCGTATCTGGAAATGGTCGAAAACCTATATGTACATGGACTCCGGCATGAACGAAGGCTACTTCGCATGGTCCTGCAAGACGGACGGCACGAAGAACGCTTACGGGCCTGCGCCGGACGGAGAGGAATTCTTCGCAATGGCGCTGCTGTTCGCTTCAAAACGCTGGGGCGACGGCGAGGGAATCTTCAATTACAGCCATGAGGCAAAGGAGATTCTGCGCTCCGTTTTGCACAAGGGCGAGAACGGACGACCCGGCGCCGCTATGTGGAATAGGGAGAACGGACAGATTCTGTTCGTACCGGGATGCCCGCACACCGATCCGTCGTATCATTTGCCGCATTTTTACGAACTGTTTGCGGAATATTCCTATGAGGAGGACCGCGGGTTCTGGAAACGCGCCGCAGCTGCAAGCCGTGAGTTCCTTGCGAAGGCGTGCCATCCGAAAACCGGACTCAACAGCGAGTATGCAAACTTTGACGGAACACCGATGGACAAGCCTCTTCCGTGGGGCAATTTCGGAACGTTCTTCAGTGACGCTTACCGGACCGCAGCCAACATCGGACTCGATTGCGAATGGTTCGGCATTGATGTCGGACAGAATGCTGCGCCGATCCGCATGATGCGTTTCTTCGGAACGGATCTGGAGGCAGTGCGGTGTTCGTATACGATTGACGGAAAGCCGCTTGAGCGTCCGGTGCTGCATCCGCTCGGACTGCTTGCGACAATCGCGCAGAGTGCACTTGCCGTTCCGTATTCCGATGATCCGGACAGCGATTTTGCAGTTGCAAAGCGCTGGGTGGAATGGTTCTGGAACCAGCCGCTTCGAAAGGGCGTGCGCAGGTATTATGATAACTGTCTGTATCTGTTTGCGTTTCTGGCTCTTTCCGGACGTTACCGCATCTGGGCATAGGAGTTACGGACTGACGAGAAAGGAGAAGGAAGATGTTTGGATTTCAATATTATACCCCGACCAAGGTTCTGTTCGGCAAGCAGACCGAACTGAGAACCGCTGAGATGATCAAAGAATTCGGAGGGACCAAAGTCCTGATTCATTACGGCGGCGGAAGTGTGATCCGTTCCGGATTGATGAAGCGTGTGATGGACGTTCTCGACGCAGCAGGCATCGCTTACGTGATGCTCGGCGGAGCGGTACCGAACCCGCATCTCGGGCTGGTTTACGAGGGAATCGAACTGTGCAAAAAGGAAGGAGTTGATTTCCTTCTGGCAGTCGGCGGCGGAAGCGCGATCGATTCGGCCAAGGCAATCGGCTACGGTGTGACCAATGAAGGCGATGTCTGGGATTTTTATGATTATAAGAGAACGGCAAAGGCATGCCTGCCCCTCGGCGTAATCCTTACGATTGCGGCGACCGGCAGCGAGATGAGTGACTCGTCCGTTATCACGAAGGAGGAGGGACTTGTGAAGCGCGGGTACAGCAGCGATTACTGCCGTCCGAAGTTTGCGATCCTGAATCCCGAACTGACGATGACACTTCCGGATTACCAGACTGCCTGTGGCTGCACGGATATCATGATGCATACGATGGAGCGGTACTTTACTAACGGCGGCAACATGGAACTGACCGATTCCATGGCGGAAGGGCTTTTAAGAACGGTAAAGGCCAATGCTTTGATCCTTTCTAAGAACCCGAAAGACTACGACGCCCGCGCGGAAGTAATGTGGGCGGGAAGCCTTGCACACAACGGCCTTACGGGATGCGGAAACGACGGCGGCGACTGGATGACACACAAGCTCGAACACGAGCTCGGCGGATTGTACGACGTTGCCCACGGCGCCGGTCTTGCGGCAATCTGGGGCAGCTGGGCAAGATACGTCCTTTCGGACTGTCTGCCGCGGTTTAAGCGTTTTGCACTTAATGTTATGGATGTGAAGAACGAGGGAACGGATGAGGAAATCGCCCTTCGCGGAATTGAGGCGATGGAGGATTTCTACCGTCAGATCGGCATGCCGACCAACCTCCGCGAGCTCGGCGTTTCGGCAACCGATGACGATCTGAAACTGATGGCACACAAGTGTGCGGTTGGCGTGGACGGCGGCAAGGGTTCTGCGAAATTCCTCCGCGAAGAGGATATGCTTGCCATCTACCGCGCTTCAAAATAAGACGAAAAGCAATCCGATACAACAGCATTTTTACCACAGCCGGGCGCTTTGCCCGGCTGTTTTTTGTCCGTGCTTCATCTTGTACATACATCTGGCGCGTGGTATAATCAAGCCGAGCAGAAGCAGGAGGTTTGGACATGAATCTTAGGGAATTGCCGATCGGTAAGACGGCCACGGTATTAAGCGTAGGAGGAGAGGGAGCCTTAAGGCAGCATCTTCTCGACATGGGGCTCATCCCGCAGGCGGAAGTCACCATGGTCCAGCATGCGCCGATGGGCGATCCGGTGGAGATCCGGATACAAAATTACGAGCTGACGCTGCGCCTTGCGGACGCAGAGCAGATTGCGATCACGGATGTCCGCGACGACGCCGGAAGAACAGTCTATAAGGAACGGAAACGTCCCGTAGAGCACCCCGGTCTCGGTGAGGGCGGCAAATACCATCGCGAAGGCGAGGGAACAGCGCTCCCGGAATCGACCGTACTCACATTTGCCTTAGCCGGAAACCAGAACTGCGGAAAGACGACGCTCTTTAACCAGCTGACCGGCGCCAACCAGCATGTCGGAAACTTCCCGGGTGTAACGGTAGACCGCAAGGACGGACGCATCCGCGGCAACGAGAAGACGCTTGTGACGGACCTGCCCGGCATCTACTCCATGTCTCCGTATTCGAGTGAGGAACTCGTAACGAGACAGTTTATCTTAGATGAAAAGCCGAAAGGCATTATCAATATCGTCGACACGACCAACCTTGAGAGAAACCTTTATCTGACGATGCAGCTGATGGAACTGGAGATTCCGATGGTGCTCGCGCTTAACATGATGGATGAGATGCGCGAGAACGGCGGTGCGGTACTCGTGAACGAAATGGAGAAGCGCCTGGGCATTCCGGTCGTTCCGATTTCGGCAGCGAAGAACGAAGGTATCGACGAGCTGGTTGACCATGCGCTTCACGTAGCCAAATACCAGGAGAAGCCGGCCGGTGCCGATGAAATCGATTTCTGTGACGCAGAGGAAGAGGGCGGCGCGGTACACCGCTGCCTGCACAGCATCCGCCATCTGATTGAGGATCATGCGAAGACGGCAGGGATCCCGGTCAGATTTGCCGCAAGCAAACTTGCGGAAGGTGATAAGATCATTCTGGACGCGCTTAAGCTTGACGAGAACGAAAAGGAAACGCTCGAGCATATTGTTTCGCAGATGGAAACGGAACGCGGACTCGACCGCTCGGCAGCCATCGCGGATATGCGTTTCCGCTTTATCAATAAAATCTGTTCCGAGACGGTAGTGAAGCCGAACGAGAGCAAGGAACATTTAAGAAGCCGCCGCATCGACCGCGTTCTGACCGGACGGTTTACGGCAATTCCGATGTTCATCGCCATCATGGGGCTGGTGTTCTTCCTGACCTTTCACGTGATCGGCGCCTTCTTCCAGGGGATTCTTGAAAAGGGCATTGACCTGCTTTCCGACCTTACGGAGAAGGGACTCAATCTATGGGGCGTAAACCCGATCGTCAAGGATCTGGTTATCAACGGTATATTTGCCGGTGTCGGAAGCGTGTTGTCCTTCCTGCCGGTCATCGTGACGCTGTTCTTCTTCCTGTCGATGCTTGAGGACAGCGGATATATGGCGCGTGTCGCATTTTTCATGGACAAGCTGCTTCGAAAGATCGGTCTGTCCGGCCGGAGTATCGTACCGATGCTGATCGGCTTCGGCTGTACGGTTCCCGCGGTAATGTCTTCAAGGACGTTGCCTTCGGAACGTGACCGTAAGATGACGATTTTGCTGACACCGTTTATGAGCTGTTCCGCGAAAGCCCCGATTTATGCATTCTTCGCGCTGGCGTTCTTCCCGAAGCACGCGGCCATCGTGACGATCGGATTGTATCTGCTCGGAATTCTCGTGGGAATCCTGACGGCCGGAATTTTGCGGCTTTTCGTATTCCGCGGCGAGGCCGTTCCGTTTGTAATGGAACTTCCGAATTACCGGATGCCGAGTGCCAAGAACGTTGCGCAGCTTCTGTGGGAAAAGGCAAAGGATTTTCTGACCAGGGCCTTCACGGTAATCTTCGTTGCGACGATTGTAATCTGGTTTTTGCAGAATTTCGATTACCGTTTGAATTATATCGGTGCAGATGCGGCAAAGGACGGGTTACTGGCCGTGCTGGCAGGTCTGATCGCGCCTGTGTTCCGTCCGCTCGGATTCGGAAACTGGCAGTGTTCCACTGCACTGATCACCGGATTCTTAGCGAAAGAAAGCGTTGTGTCGACACTGCAGGTTCTGTTCGGCAGCACCGTTACCGCAGTGATCACGCCGGTGGCAGCAGCATCGCTTCTTGCTTTCTGCCTGTTATATACGCCGTGTGTTGCCGCCATTGCATCCGTTCGTCGGGAACTCGGCAGAAAATGGGCAGTCATCATGGTCGTTTCGCAGTGCGTGATCGCATGGGTTGTGGCATTTGCCGTACATTCCATCGGTTTGCTGTTTCTGTAGATAAAGGATAGAACATGGAAATGAAGATCATCGCCCGGATCGAAAACCGCTTCCGGGGCAAATTCGGAATTCCGAGACAAAGCGGGCTTGCAGATGCGGAGGAATCCCGAATCGTATTCGAAAAAGAATACCGAAATCCGGACGCGCTCCGCGGCCTTGACGGATATTCGTATCTGTGGCTGTTGTGGGAGTTTTCGGAGAACCTTCGGGACGGACAGTGGAGTCCGACGGTTCGTCCGCCGAGACTAGGCGGCAATGTAAGAATGGGTGTGTTCGCAACCAGAAGTCCGTTCCGGCCGAATCCGGTCGGGCTGTCGTCGGTCCGGCTTTTGCGGATCGAGCAGGATGCTTCGGACGGACCGGTACTGGTCGTTTCGGGCGCGGACCTGATGGACGGAACGCCGATATATGATATCAAGCCGTACCTGCCGTATACGGACAGTCATCCGGATGCAAAAGCGGGATTCGGCGGGGAGTTTACCTCTTACCGGCTCCCGGTCCGGTTCACGGACGACGCGGCGAAGGCTGCCGCGGAAGCCGGAATGGGAGAGGAAGTTCTGAAATCGCTTGCGGATGTTCTTGCGCTTGACCCGAGACCCGCATACCAGAAGGATCCCGAACGGATTTACAAAATGTCCTATGACCGCTACGAGATCGGTTTCCGGGTTAGTGACGAAGAGATCACGGTCTGTGACATCCGTCCTGCCTGATTTCGTGGCGCCGGGCTTCGGAAACCGGGACGGAGGATTGCAAAAAAATATCAAAGTATTAATTTCTTTCCGCCTTTTTAAAGGAAAACGCAGAAGATAACAGTTATAAAATACAAACCAATCAAAAAAACGCCCTTTTTCGGGGCGTTTTTCGTTTCAGTATGCCAAAAAGCAATCCGTTTATCCGGAAAATGTCTGTTCACACGGCCGGTATTATGCATGTCCGGGATAGGCTTCGAAAATCCGGTTCCGTTCGGTCTGCAGCGTTGTCTGCTGTTCGCGGATCTCTCGGGCTTTGTTCCGATAGGCAGTCGGCGTACTGCCGATCCGTTCGCGGAACTGACGGTTGAAATTGCTCAGGTTATCGAAGCCGCAGCTGAATGCAATCTCGGCAACGGACAAATCAGTCGACAGCAGTAGAATAGTGCATTGATGCAGCCTGTAGTACAAAAGGTGGGAAACCGGGGAGGTGTGGAAGGCTTCCCGGAACAGGGAACTGAAACGGCTGACGCTTAAGTTCACCTGTGCGGCAATATCGTTGATCGTGATCGGAAAACGATAGTTTTCGTAAATATATGCCAGAGCCGGTTCCAGTCTCGTGGAAGCACTGGTGGGATGAATGTCGGAATCGGCATTCAGGAAGAATTCGGACCAGATTTCATAAAGGATGCCGCGAAGGGCCAGGTCGGAACGGTCGTACGGCACCGTGCTGTAAGGCAGTGTCGAGCGTACCAGCTGGATCACGTGGCGCTGCCATGCGATCTCCGGGCGAAGATGCGAGGAAAATCTTACTACACCCCGGTTCACCGGAGCTACATAGGTTTCGTAAAGGGCCGGATCTCTGGCCGGAGCGATTACTTCGGGACGGAATACGAGCGCAAGCAGATGACAGGTGTCCGATTCCGCCTTATAGCAGGCATGAAGGGTATTGGGCTCGATGTAAGCGCCCTCGCCTTCCTTCATATGGAACGTGCTGTTGTTGATCCGGACCGTGACATCACCCTCAAGTGCTACCAGGATCTCGGCTTCCTCATGCCAGTGCAGATAAAGCATGAGCCGGTCTTCCGCGATGGCAATCGTTTCATGTACGGCGAAGGGATAGCGGCTGTTGCCGTGGGCAACGGTATCTTTTAACTGAATCGGCAAATCCATACGATAATCTCCTTTATCAAGCGGTTATGGCAGGGGACAGGGATGTAAAAAATCAGGACACAGGGTCCTAAAATGTACGAATTTTTAATGATTACAGTAAAATTGTATCATAATTGAACAAGAATGCAATAGAAAAGTTTTTATCCTCAGCAATATAATACGAACAAGAAAACACAAACAGTATTTTCATTTTTTCCCCTCGCGTAATACAAAGAAACGACAGAACCTTCGGAACATCCCACCGAAGGTTTTGTCGTTTTAACGGAGGTTGTTAAGCGGTTATTCCCGCAGGGATCAGCTTGGCTGCCGTTGCCCCTCTGTGTGTATCCGGGAGGGGACTTATTTCGCTTACTTCTTCGATCGATTCAATCTGTCCGTCGAGTACGCGTACGAGCTTGGTGCCGTACCGTGCAGACTCCTCGGAGTGGGTTACCTGAACGATTGTCTTTCCGAGCTTGCGGTTGATCTCACGGAAGAGTTCCATGATCTTCATGCCGGTCTTCGAATCGAGGTTACCGATGGGCTCATCTAAGAAGATGATATCGGGGTCAAATACAAGCGCTCTTGCAATCGCCACGCGCTGCTGCTGTCCGCCGGACAGTTCGCGGGGCGTCAGTTTTCTCTTATCGCTCATGCCGATAATCTCAAGCACTTCATCGATTCTCTTTTTGTAAGAGGAACGCTTCTTGCCGGCGATCATCAGCGGAAGAGCAATGTTGTCTTCCACATTGAGGTTCGGTACGAGGTTATAGAACTGGAACACGAAACCGATTTTCTCGCTTCTCATGTCGCACAGCTCCTTTTCCTTCATCGTTGAAAGATCCGTTCCGTAAAGGGAAACGCTTCCGCTTGTGGGCTTGTCAAGGCCGCCGAGCAGGTAGAGGAGTGTGGACTTTCCGCAGCCGGAAGGTCCCATGATGGAGACAAATTCACCTTTCTCCACATTCAGATTGATGTTCTTCAAAACATGGGCAGTCTCTCTGCCGTTTACAAATGATTTATTGAGATTCTTGATGGTAATTGCATTCATGATAAAATCCTCCGTTTATTGTCTTATTTATTCATATTTGAGTTCGGTTACAACACTTAAGTTTTTGGAACGGCGCATGGTCGAAAGCGAAGCGATAAATACGATTCCGACAAATGCGGCGAGAAATGCGGGTGTTCCCTTCCAGTCGTAGAGAATGTCGAACGGGGTACCGATGTAGTAGAGCATTCCGGTTACCAGACGGTTCGTAAGAAGCGTGAAAGGAACGGCGATGATGACTGCGATGATCACACACAGGATGCTTTCCGAAAGAACCAGTCTCTTTCGTTTTGAACCGTTCATTCCAACCGAAGCCATCATGGCGAATTCCTTACGCCGCTGATTAAAGCTGATGACGATGTTGTTAAAGATTCCGATTGCCGAGATGGCGATGGCCAGGTAGGAGAAGATCGAAATCAGGTTTACGATCATCGCGTTCTGTTCCACATTGTCCTTCATTCTCGTATCACGGTCACAGTAGGTTGCGCCGTAGCTTGTGAACAGGGCTTTGAAGGAAGCTTCGGCAGCGTCCTTGTCGCCGGTGATCTTGAAGGAGAAGTTCTCAACCTCGCGGTCATGGTAGACATCAATGTAATCGGCTCTTTTAAACAGGATGAATTTGCCGGAGTTCAAAAGCTTTGCGTCTGCGATGCAGGCAACGCGCCACTCGTGATTGATTCCGTTTACGGAAAGCTTCAGCGTGTCCCCTTCCTTAAGGTCCATGTCTCTTGCAAGGGCCGTCGTTACGAGGATCGTATCGTCCGATGCGTTTTGGAAATCCAGGTAAGAATCACGGTACTTGTTCTCCATGAGGTGCATGTATTGGTTGTATTTGGCGTAGGCCTCCGGCTCGACGACCGTTGTTAAAATCTGGGTTCCGTCATGCTCGGCAATGCGGAAGGCCTGTGGGTTTACGGTACTCTGGTCCACATAGGGATTGTCCTTCAGTTCCTTAAGAATCCGGTCATAAGAACTTTCATCCGAATTGGAAGAAAGAATGTTGTCGACTTCGAAGTCGTAATCGAGTTCCTCGTAGGCTTCGATGACAACCTTGGTCATGGTCCGGCCGGTAGAGGAGCAACTTAAGATTCCGTTCAGCGCGATGATCAACAGTACGACGTTGCTGATCAGAAGCCTTGAAGTACGGATATTGTTGCAGGCAAGCCACATTGTCGTGTTGCCGCGGAATACTTTGCAGAAGAACGTCATCAGGATCTTGATAAGCGCCGGAGCCGCCATGATGATGCCGATATAGCAGGCCAGTGCCGCAACAATGGTTAACGGGGAAATCGCACCGTCGAGCAGAAGCGTGATGACGATCGAAGAAGCGAACAGCAGAAGACCGATCACGGTACGGACCGTATGCTTCTTATGGGTGTTCTCCACACGGTTCAGGATGACGTCCTTGGTCTCAAAACCTGCGATCCGGCGAACCGGAAGCCAGGCGGCGAGCACCGAGATCACGAGGGCAAATACGATGCCGAACAGAACGTGCAGCCAGTTAATGCGGAAGGGAAGATAGATGCCGTATT
>CAMIWE010000037.1 GCA_946402335.1 uncultured Lachnoclostridium sp. | reverse complement strand
TGCATGTATTAAGCACGCCGCCAGCGTTCATCCTGAGCCAGGATCAAACTCTCGTATAAAGTTTATTCCTCTCAGTACAAACATCTGACTTATTAATAAGCCTGTGTTTCCTGAAATTTACATCTGATAAAGTTCGCTTCTTCATTAAAAATGATAGAAACATTTCAAACGAATCTTCAAGGTTGTTTCACTATTCAGTTTTCAAAGTACTTGGCTGTCAATCGCGACAGCTTGATTAGAATAACACACGCTTTCGTGATTGTCAACACCTTTTTTTGAACTTTTTCGTTCAACGGAGAAAGAGGGATTTGAACCCTCGCGCCGGTTGCCCGACCTACACCCTTAGCAGGGGCGCCTCTTCAGCCTCTTGAGTATTTCTCCTAGCTGAAAACCCTGTCAAAATATGCAGTTTTTCACACGCCTCAAAAACCCTCCTAAAGGGGTGGCGCATTGTTTAATATATCAAAAACAAGGCGTTGTGTCAATACTTTTTGCGTATTTTCAGCTTGTTTTTCCTATGTTTTTTCGATAGAAAAATCGCCCCGGAATCCGCATTCCGAGGCGACTTTTTCATCCCTCACAACATTCTGTATGTAACGCCTTTCGTACCTACTATAGAAGGCCTTTTTCCT
This sequence comes from uncultured Lachnoclostridium sp., assembly GCA_946402335.1. Classification (GTDB taxonomy): domain Bacteria; phylum Bacillota; class Clostridia; order Lachnospirales; family Lachnospiraceae; genus ISDg. The sequence continues at coordinate 21,348 of CAMIWE010000037.1, read as the reverse complement.
CTAACATTCTGCGTACTTCCGTCAGGGAACTGCATACGGCATAACATTTGTCCCGGATTGAGTCCGTTGGCTCCAGCATGTCCGGAACCATGACGGGAATCATCCCTGCGGCGGCGGCTGCAAGAATTCCGTTATAGGAATCTTCAATCACAAGGCAGTCCTCAGGCACTGCGCCGAGCCTTTCCGCAGCAAAAAGGAAGATGTCCGGCGCCGGCTTGCTCTTCTTCACACGGTCTCCGCCTACAACCGCGTCAAAGTATTCGAATATGGATGCTTCCTGCAGCTGCTTCGCAACCCGTTCCTCCCTCGTGGAGGAAGCGATTGCAATCGGAATCCCCCGTTCCTTAAGAAATTCCAGAATCTCGCGCACGCCTTCCTTCATCGGAAGTCTTCCGCCGTCATACCGCGCATGATACAGTACGCTTGCTTCCTTTGAGAACCGCTCATACTCGAAATCCTCTCCGTAGGCTTCCTTACAGATGCGCTCCGTTACTTCCACCGTCACGCCGATGCATTTGCGGTATACCTCGTCCATGTTCAAAAGCCCGTGCTCCTCCGCAACCTTCTTCCAGCACAGATATGTCGCACGTTCGGAATCGAAAATCACTCCGTCCATGTCAAATATGACTGCTTTCATCCCGGTTCTCCTTTCTCCGGCTTCTTCTTACAAAAAACGGCGGGACGGCAGCGCATCAGCGTTCCCGGTCCCCGCCGTATCGGTTATTCCGTTATCGTGTTATTCTTCAGAAGGTTCTTCCGTTCCTTCCTCTTCCGCCAAATCCGACTCCGTTTCCTCATCAAACTCTTCGCCTTCATCAGCGTCTACTTCGTCATCTTCCGCACGAAGCTTCTGCTCCATCTCGGCGATCGTGTTCTCATCGGATTCCTCATTGTCCTGAACGATGGCAAAGCTTGCAACCCGGATATCCTTGGTCGGATCCACGTTCATGCAGATAACTCCGCTTGTGCTTCGTCCGATCTTATTGATATTGCCTACCGGAATCCGGATCAGGATGCCTTCGTTCGTGATCATGATGATCTCGTCGTCGTCATTTACCATCAGCGCGCCGACCAGGTTGCCGGAACGTTCATTGATCTTGTAGCAGCGTACGCCCTTTCCGCCACGGTGCTGTACTGAGAACTCATCGGTATCGGTTCTCTTTCCGAGACCGAATTCCGACAGGAACAGCGGTGCATCGCCCTCGTCCGAAACGAGCATGGATACAACGGCGTCGCCTTCCTCAAGACGCATACCGTATACACCCATGGAATTACGTCCGGTTCCGCGGACGTCTTTCTCGTTAAAGCGGATGCACTGGCCCATCTTGGAAACAAGGAGAATGTCTTTCTTGTTGTCGGTTGCCTTTACCGAGATCAGCTCGTCGTCATCACGGAGTGCCATACCCTGGATGCCGGTCTTACGGATATTGGCGTAAGCCTGCATGCGGGTCTTTTTAACGATACCGTTCTTGGTCGCCATGAACAGGAACCGGTCATCGCCGAATTCCTTCAATGCGATTACGGCCGTAATCTTCTCGCCACCGCTTAATTGCAGCAGATTTACGATCGCGGTGCCGCGCGCGGTACGTGAAGCTTCCGGAATCTCATAAGCCTTCATGCGGTATACGCGGCCGGTGTTCGTAAAGAACAGCAGGTAATGGTGGTTGGTCGTCATGAACAGATCCTCGATGAAATCATCCTGGATTGTCTGCATGCCCTTAATGCCCTTACCGCCGCGGTTCTGCGTACGGAACTGGTCCGGATCCATCCGCTTGATGTAGCCGAGTTTCGTTCTCGCAATAACGATCGGGTCGTCCGGAATCAGGTCCTCCATCGAAATATCGTATTCGTCAAATCCAATCGTCGTTCTGCGGTCATCGCCGTATTTGGCGGCAATCGCGGAAATTTCGGTCCGGATAACCATGAGAAGCTTCTTCTCGTCCGCAAGGATTTCCTCAAACTCATGGATCTGTGCCATCAAAGCATCATATTCCGCCTGAAGTTTCTCGCGCTCCAAACCGGTCAGCTGACGAAGACGCATGTCCACGATAGCCTGCGCCTGCACATCGTCAAATTCAAAGCGGTCCATCAAACGCTGCTTTGCTTCCTGCGTCTGCTTGGAAGAACGGATGATGCGGATGATCTCGTCAATGAAATCGAGCGCTTTCAGCAGGGCTTCCTTAATGTGCGCCTGCTCTTTGGCTTTTTTCAGATCATACTGCGTTCTGCGCGTTACAACCTCTTCCTGGTGAAGGAGGTAGTAGCGGAGCATATCCAAAAGATTCAGAATCTTCGGCTCGTTATTTACAAGCGCAAGCATGATCACGCCAAAGGTATCCTGCAGCTGCGTATGCTTATACAAATGGTTCAATACGACCTGCGGGTTTGCGTCCTTACGGAGTTCAATCACAACGCGCATACCCTGACGGTCGGACTCATCGCGGATATCCACGATTCCGTCCACGCGCTTATCCTTATGAAGGTCGGCAATCTTCTCAATGAGTCTTGCTTTGTTTACAAGATACGGAAGTTCGGTAACGATGATCCGGTTCTTGCCGTTCTCCATCGGCTCGATATCGGTAACCGCACGCACGCGGATCTTTCCGCGGCCGGTACGGTATGCTTCCTCGATGCCCTTTGTTCCGAGAATCATGGCTCCGGTCGGAAAATCCGGTCCCTTAATGATTTCCATGATTTCTTCGATCGTCGTTTCACGGCCTTCGATCTTGTCATCGATCAGCTGATTGACCGCAGCGATGACCTCGCGAAGGTTGTGCGGCGGAATGTTGGTTGCCATACCTACCGCGATACCGGTTGTTCCGTTTACCAGAAGGTTCGGGAAACGGGACGGCAGAATCGTCGGTTCGGTCTCCGTTTCATCGAAGTTCGGGATCATGTCAACCGTATCTTTGTTGATATCCGCAAGCATTTCAACGGAAATCTTTGATAACCGCGCCTCGGTATATCGCATGGCGGCTGCGCCGTCACCGTCTACCGAACCGAAGTTTCCGTGTCCGTCAACAAGCGGATAACGGGTATTCCAGGGCTGTGCCAGAACAACCAAAGCGCCGTAGATGGAACTGTCGCCGTGCGGATGGAATTTACCCATCGTATCACCGACGATACGCGCGCACTTACGGTGCGGCTTATCCGGGCCGTTGTTCAACTCGTTCATTGCATGGAGAATACGTCTCTGTACCGGCTTCAGACCGTCCCTGACATCGGGAAGCGCACGGGCCGCAATAACGGACATGGAGTACTCAACGAAGTACTTCTCCATTGTTTTTTTCAGGTCGACATCATCGATTTTATCGAATAAATGCTCGTCCAATATTGTCTTCTCGTCCATACTTACCTCTCTCGTCAGATATCCAGATTCTCCGCATATCTTGCATTTTCCTCAATAAACAATCTGCGCGGCTCAACTTCATCACCCATTAAGGTAGTAAAGGTGAGATCCAGTTCGCTGAGATTGTCATTATCCATGTTTACTTTGCGAAGGATACGTCTCTTCGGATCCATGGTGGTTTCCCACAGCTGCTCCGCATCCATCTCACCGAGACCTTTGTACCGCTGAACCTTGTTGTTCTGGTCGCGGCCGATTTCCTGCATGATCTTGTTCAGCTCGTCATCGTTGTATGCATACCAGACTTTCTGGTTCTTCTCGATCTTATAAAGCGGCGGCATGGCAAGATATACATGGCCCTGCTTGATCAGTTCCGGCATGAAGCGGTACAGGAAGGTCAGCAGCAGCGTGCTGATATGTGCACCGTCAACATCGGCATCGGTCATGATGATGATCTTGTCATAACGGAGATTCTCGATGTTGAAATCTTCATGAATGCCGGTTCCGAATGCGGTGATCATCGCACGGATCTCGGCATTATCAAGAACATGATCCAGTCTTGCCTTCTCAACGTTCAGAATCTTACCGCGGAGCGGAAGGATTGCCTGCGTGGCTCTTGTTCTCGCCGTCTTGGCGGAACCGCCTGCGGAATCTCCCTCTACGATGAAAATCTCACAGTTCTTCGGATCCTTATCGGAGCAGTCCGCGAGCTTTCCGGGAAGACTCATGCCCTTAAGCGGAGACTTTCTTGTAGCTTCTCTTGCCTTTCTCGCTGCGTCACGCGCACGCTGGGAAAGAACCGACTTTTCAACGATAATCCTTGCAACCGTAGGATTCTGCTCCAGGTAATACGTCAGCTGCTTGCTGACAACATTATCGACTGCACTTCTTGCTTCGCTGTTACCGAGTTTCTGCTTGGTCTGTCCTTCAAACTGCGGTTCGGGAAGCTTGACGCTGATGATTGCGGTAAGACCTTCACGGATATCCTCGCCCTCCAGGTTCGGCTCGTTGTCCTTGATCATCTTATTCGCTCTTGCGTAAGCATTGATCGTCTTCGTCAAAGCATTACGAAAACCGATCAGATGCATGCCGCCTTCGGGCGTCGTAATATTATTTACAAAACTGTAGCAGTTGTCGTTATAAGCGTCGTTGTGCTGCATGGCAACTTCAACCGAAACGTCTCCGACCGCTCCCTCACAGTAAATGATATCGTCGTAAAGACTGTTGTTGCCCTTGTTCAGGTACTGTACGTATTCCTTGATACCGCCTTCGTAATGGAATACCTTCGTAACAGGGTTCTCCTCGCGTTCATCCGTCAGCGTGATCTTCAGGCCCTTCGTCAGAAATGCCATCTCGCGAAGTCTCTGCTTTAACGTCTTTGCGTCAAATACGATCGTTTCGAAAATCTGGGAGTCCGGATAAAACGTTACCGTTGAACCGGTATCGTCCGCATCTCCGATAACCGAGAGCTTTGATACTGCCTTACCGCGCTCATAACGCTGCAGATAACGGTGTCCGTCTCTTCGGATTTCAACCTCAAGCCATTCGGAAAGCGCGTTTACTACCGACGCGCCTACGCCGTGAAGACCGCCGGATACCTTGTATCCTCCACCGCCGAATTTACCGCCGGCGTGCAGAATGGTAAATACGACTTCAACCGTTGAAATACCCTTCTTTTCATTGATTTCCACCGGAATGCCGCGGCCGTTATCACGAACGGTTACGGAACCGTTTTGATTGATGGAAACATTGATTTCCGTACATGCACCGGCAAGCGCTTCATCAACCGCGTTATCCACAATCTCATAAACAAGATGGTGAAGACCGCGCTCGGACGTGCTTCCGATGTACATACCGGGTCTTTTTCTGACCGCTTCCAGTCCCTCAAGGATCTGGATTTGATCAGCGCCGTATTCCTGATTCTGATTCTGACTCATACATACCTCCAATATATCCCATCCGAATTAACGGATATCATATGCGATTAACCTGATTTCCACCCACACGGTAGACGGTATTGCCATCCGGTCTGCAGGCGATAAATTCCTCCATTCCGGTACAGGTTACAATAGTCTGGACATCTTCCATTTCGGAAAGAAGCCTGGACTGGCGGTTCCGGTCCAGTTCCGAAAGCACATCGTCTAACAACAGTACCGGCGTTTCCCGGATTGCGGTGCGGATCAATTCGATTTCCGCAAGCTTTAACGCAAGGGCCGTTGTTCTCTTCTGCCCCTGGGAACCGTACAGCCGCACGTTGTTGTCATTGATATAAAGTGACAGATCATCCCTGTGCGGTCCGTTCGATGTATATTTTAAAATCAAATCCCTCTCGAGATTTCTTGAAAGGGACTGCCGGAATTCCTCTTCCGTCGTATTGGGCTCATAGACGAGTTTTAAAACTTCCGCCCCGTCCGTAAGACCTGCATGCTTTGCCTTTACAATCGGCCCGAGCTGCTCCGTAAAATGTTTCCTTGCCCGGATCAGGTAACTGCCGAATCTGACAAGCTGCTCATCCCAGACTTCCAAAGTAGGGCGTAGCGACGGATTGTCCGCAATCTGCTTTAACAAATCGTTCCGCTGGGCAAGCGCCTTATTGTAATCGCTCAGATTACTGCAGTATATTTTATCGAGCTGGCACAGTTCCAGATCATAAAACCGTCTTCGTTCCTCCGGCCCGTTGTTCATCATGGACAGATCTTCCGGACTGAACGAAACCGTATGCAAAAGTCCTAACAGATCGGCGCTTCTGCGAATCGGAATTCCGTCAACCGCAAGTCCTTTTGCCCTGCCCTTTCGTAAGTGCATATCAATCTTATGCGTCATCCCGTCACGTTCCGTGACGGCGCTGATATGCGCTTCCTCCTGCCCGAACCGGATCATGTCGCGGTCCCGGCTGCCTCTTAACGATTTGGTTGTAGCCGCTAAAAAAACCGCTTCCAGAATATTGGTCTTTCCCTGTGCGTTATCTCCGAACAGAATATTGACTCCGTCGGAAAAATCGATTTCCAGTTCTTCGTAATTACGAAAATTGTTCAGCCGAAGCTTCTTGATTATCATGGAAACTCCCGTTTCATATTATTCCGCTTACTGCTTCGCGGAAATTTCAAATTGCTTTCCTTTCCACGTTACAACATCTCCGTTGTAAAGCTTACGGCCTCTTCTGGTATCCGTTTCCCCGTTTACAAAAACTTCTCCGGCGGTGATCACATCCTTTGCCTCAACGCCGCTGTCTACCAGTCCGGCAAGCTTCATTGCCTGCCCGAGTTTGATAAATTCATCACGGATTGTTACAATCTGCATAATGCACTCCATTTAACGGTTTCCGATATTTACCGGAAGAATGAGATAAATGTAACTGTTTTCGGAATCTCTGATAAAGCACGGCATAGCAACCGTCGACAGATACATCGTAATATCCTCATCATCAATGGAACGAAGAACATCCGTAATAAACTTCGGATTCAGACCGAGCGCAATATCATTGCCCTCTTTGAAAATCGTGATTTCGTCATCCATCGTTCCGAGGGAACTCTTCATGTTAACAGCCAGCACGCCGTCTTTGATATCAATAATAACCGGACGCTTCTCGGATTCTTTTACAAGAAGGCTTGCACGGTCAATACATTCCGCAAATTCTTTCTTGTTAAGCGTAACCTTGGTCGTATAACCGGAATTTAACATCGGATTCAGGTTATAGAAACGGCCTTCGATCAGACGCGAAAGAACAATCGTATGATTCATCTCGAAAATAACAAGGTTGCGCATGAAGAAAATGTTTACCTCATCCTCAACATTTCCGCTCAGAATCTTGCTGATTTCAAGAAGCGTCTTTCCGGGAATAACGGCCGTCTGCTCCGGATACTCTTCCCTCAATTCAATATTCCGGATTGCTGCACGGTGTCCGTCCAGCGCAACGACACGCAGCTTGTTGCCGGATATCTCAAAGCACTCACCGGTACGGATCTGCTCGGACTCGTTCGTGGAAACGGCGAAGATAGTTTTCGAAATCAGATCCTTTAACGTAAACTGGGACATTGTCACGCCGTTTACGCGCTCATACTCAGGAAGCGGCGGAAAATCATTACCGGGAAGACCTGCAATCTTAAACTTTGCTTTCCCGCAGGTAATATAAATAACATAATCGTTATCAACCTCTATAAATACGATGTCCTCGGGAAGCTTACGGATAATGTCATAGAAAATCTTCGCATTAACGGCAATCCTTCCGGGATTGTCTACACGACACAGAATACGGATTTCAATTCCGAGTTCCATATCGTTTGCGGTGATCACCAGACTGTTGTCCTTTGCCTCAATTAAGAAACATTCCAGAATCGGGAAAGATGTTTTTGAGGAAACGGCACGAAAAGCGGTTCCCAGGGAATTCACAAGTTCCGACTGATTGCAGATGACTTTCATAGGATCTCCTTTTCCGAAATACGCCGAAGCGTTTTTTCATGATGATTAATGATTAAATGAATCGTATTATTATTATGGGCTGTGGATTGGTGGAAATCCCGCTCAACCCCAGGAAAATGCTACGTTTCCGGTTTTGATAAAGCATGGTATGAAAACGGAATAAAACCGCTCAAAAAGTGGATAAAACAAAATCCGGAAAATGAGGGGAAAAACGGCACCGAATCATTTTAAAAACCGTAAACGGAATACCAAAAAATTATCCACAGATTATTCCACATTGATCTTCTTTTTTAATACTTCAATGGCAGAAGCAACGGAAGGATCCGTCTTGATTTCCTTCTGGACTTTGCCGTATCCGTAATGAACCGTGGAATGATCCAGACCGCCGAGGGCTTTGCCGATATCATCAAAGGAAAGTGTCGTAAATTCCCGGCAAAGATACATTGCAACCTGTCTCGGAAATGCAATATCTCTGGTCTTCTGTCTGGAAACCAGCTGCGAGGAAGTAATACCGTACTGTTCGGCAATCACATCCAGGATGAAAGGAAGGGTTATGGTTCTCTTCATATCCGGAATGATATAATCCTGAACGGCTTCCTGTGCAAGTTCCATCGTAATCTCACGCTTCTGGAGTTTGCCGATGGCTACAACCTTGGTAAGGGCGCCTTCCAGATCACGGATATTGCTGCGGATGTTGTCTGCAATGTAAACCAGAATCTCATCGTCAATGTTGAGATTGCTGAGTTCGGCTTTCTTACGAAGAATTGCCATTCTTGTTTCAAAAACAGGAGCCTGGATATCTACGGTAAGGCCCCAGGAGAATCTGGAACGAAGTCTTTCATTTAAAATCTGCAGGTCGCTCGGACGCCGGTCGGAGGAAATAATGACCTGACGGCCGGAATCACGCATCTCGTTAAAGGTATAAAAGAACTCTTCCTGCGTTCCTTCCTTATTTATAATAAACTGTATATCATCAATAAGAAGGACGTCATTGCTCCGGTATTTCTTACGGAATTCCTCTAAGGACTTCGTGCTGGAGGAGCCGCTGTGAATGGCTTTGATCAGTTCGTTGGTATAGGTTTCACTTGTGATGTACAAAACCTTCATGTCCGGGTTATGCTCAATGATATAATTGGCAATGGAGTACATCAGGTGTGTTTTGCCGAGTCCGGGACCGCCGTAAATGTAAAGCGGGTTATAGACTTCGCCGGGCTGCTCCGCTACTGCAAGAGCTGCCGCATGGGCGGTATTGTTATTCTCGCCGACAACGAAATTATCAAAGGTATATTTTGAACTGAGAAGTCTCGGGGAATCCTGCACCGGAAGGCTTGCTTTCCGCTTCCGTTCATCCTCCTGCTTCTGAACCTGGGATTTCAGAACAAATTCAACTTCAAAGTTTTCAAAAATAATTTCTTCAATTGCGGTTTTAATAAAAAAGCCATACTTATTGCGGATAAAAATCAGGCTTTGCGGATGAACGACGGTATCGTCCACGATCAGCGTGACGATATTGTCTTCCAAATCGTAAATTTTCAAAGGGAGAAGCCAGGTCCGGTATGAAACATCGGAAACATTGTAATTATTTTTCATGTATTCCAGAATGTCCGGCCACTTCTCCTCTAACATCTGTTTCGTGTACATGGGAACCTCCGATCAGGTACGGAAAATAAGATGAAATACCATACTTGGCCAGTATCAGGATAACATATATATTATAATATATATGTTCGCTTTTTACAAGTATTTTTCCGTATAACGGACATAGCATATTTTTTTTACGAAAGAAACGCGTTATTTTGGCTTATTTTGCGTTTTTTACCAAAAAAGAGACATTTTTATCCTGTTAAGTAAAATTTCGGCTTGTTTCGTTTATCGAAAATCTGTCCACACCAAGCCTGTTCCGTTCGTAAAAAGTAGTATCGCGGAAAATGGGATTATAAAAAAGTTATCCACAAAAAATGTTGATAAGTGGATGAATTTATACACATTTTCCGTTGATATTACGGGGATTTTTTCTGATTGACTTTTAGAAAGCAATTCACTATAATAGACAATGCAATTTTATCGAATCCCGAAAGGAGGACCTTATTATGAAGATGACATTCCAGCCGAAGAAGAAGAGCCATGCTCGTGTTCACGGTTTCCGTCAGAGAATGCTTACAGCAAACGGAAGAAAGGTTTTGTCTGCAAGAAGAGCAAAGGGCAGACACAGTATTTCCGCTTAGGCTGCAGTTTATGTAGCCTTTTTTCTTGTTTTGATTTGAGGCGGAACCGATGAAGGGAGGCCTTAAAGATGAAAATGATTTCCTTGCGGAAAGGAAGAGAGTTTTCAGATGTGTATCGCCTTGGAAGCAGTAAGGCGAATAAGTATCTTGTTATGTATATCCGTAACAATGATCAGAATTACAACAGAATAGGTATCAGCGTAAGCAAGAAGGTCGGAAACAGTGTCGTCAGGCACCGGATCAAACGGCTGATCTATGAAAGCTTACGCTTAAACGGCGATCGTTTCAACACCGGGTTGGACATCGTCGTCATTGCAAGAGGGACGGCTAAGGACAGGACGTATCGGGAAATTGACGATGCGGTTTTGCATTTGGCGCATATAGCGAAGATAATGCCATGAAGAGAATATTACTATTTTTAATTCGTTTTTATCGGAAATACCTGTCCGCGCTGAAGGGGAGGTCCACCTGTATTTACACGCCCACATGTTCCCAGTATGCAATGGAAGCGATTGAAAAGTACGGAGCAATCAAAGGCACCTGGCTTGCGGTTCGCAGAATCCTAAGGTGTCATCCCTTCCATAAGGGAGGCTATGATCCCGTGCCTTAATTAGGAGGACCATTAATGAATTTTATATTTTTGACGCAGGTCGGCGGTATTCTTAAGCCATTTGCCTGGATCATGGGTAAGATCCTGAATCTGGTTTATTTACTGGTCGCCTGGCTGGGCATTCCGAATATCGCAATCTGTATCGTTTTGTTCACGATCGCGATTAAGATGCTCACACTTCCTTTGACGATCAAGCAGCAGAGGAGCGCAAAATTTTCCGCGAAGATGCAGCCCGAACTTCGTGCCATTCAGGAGAAGTACAAGGGTGTTGACCGCAGCAACCGGGAAATGATGATGCGTATGCAGGAGGAGACGTCAGCCGTTTATACCAAGTACGGTACGAGTCCTCTCGGCGGATGCCTGCCGCTGATCATCATGCTTTTTATCGTATTTGCCCTGTATCGTGTTATTTACTCGATCCCGGCATATGTACAGCCGGTCAAGGACCTTTATACACCGATTTCTTCGGACTGCCTCGAGTCATTTTCCACATATGACTATGATACCGAGGATGACGAGGTTGTAAAGGAAAAGGAAGGCTATCTCTCAAAAGATGCCACGGCAGCTTTAAAGCAGTTTCTGGAAGCGGAAAAGCTGAGCGTGCGTGACCGTAAGGCCGGTAAAGCGGCAAACTGGAACGAAAACCGTATCATCGATATGATGGCGGTACTCGGAACCAATGCCTGGGAAGATTTCTTAAACGGTAAGGTTTTCTATACAAAAGATAAGGTTACCGGAGAGCAGAAAGAAGATCCCAAGTTTAAAAAGTGGAACGCTTTGGTTAAGACGGACGAGTTCAAGGAATTTGTGCAGAACAAGTCCGATGCGAAGGACGATATTCTTCGCGTAAACAGCCTGTTCGGCGGTTACAGCATTCTGGATCCGCCCGGCTGGAAGCTTACTCCGATGCTTTTGATCCCGATTCTCGCTGCAGTACTTCAGTATATTCAGTCTGCGCTTCAGATGAAGGTTCAGAAGAGCGGCGAAGAGAAGAAGAAGGATGATCCCAATTCTACAGCCGCAGGTCTTGAAGGAATGATGAAGATCATGCCGATTGTTTCGGGTGTCTTCTGTATTTTCTTCCCGTTAGGCGTAGGCATATACTGGGTTGTTAACTCAGCCGTTTCCATTTTGCAGCAGCAGGTGATCAACCGTAAGCTGGATAAGATCAGCGTGGATGACATTGTCGCTGCCAACGAAGCAAGAATCGCAGAGAGAAACAAGAAACTCGGCATCGTTTCCACCGGAAACCAGACTTCTTCCATCGCAAAGACGAGCACGAAGAAGATTGCTACGGAGTATGACAATAAGAGCAGCAAACAGGGCGAGAACGACAAGCGTCCCGCACAGAAGGTTTCCGATAAGAAGAAAGACGAGCTTGCGAAGAATTCCGCGGAAGGCAAATCCAATATTTCCGCGATTGCAAATCTGTACCGTAACGACGATAACGAATAAGCCGGGACATCCGGCCGGAACATAAGGTCCGGCGGTGTTCCGATTCGAACCCGCCGATTGGAAACAGGAGGAATAATATGGCAGTAAAAGAGTATTCCGGCAAGAATGAAGAAGAAGCAAAGGCTGCTGCCGCTGCGGATCTCGGAATTGCCGCCGAAGAACTTGTTTATGAAGTAGTAGAAGAAGAAAAGGGCGGTTTTCTCGGCCTTTTCAAGAACTGCAAGATTGCAGTTACGATTCCCGATGAGAAGTCCGAGATTTCTGCATCCATCGCAGAAGCTGTTGCCGAAGTTGCACAGAGTACGGTTACTCCGGCATGCGGCGAGACCCCTTCCGAGGTAGCAGTTGACTTTATCAAGAAAGTGCTCAGCGAACTCGGATTTTCCGCAGACATTTCCGCTTATGTCGAGGAAGAGGAAGGTAACATTTACATCAACGTGGAAGGCGACGACATGGGTACGCTGATCGGAAAGCGCGGACAGACTCTGGATGCGCTTCAGTATCTGACCAGCCTTGTTGTAAACCGTGCCTGCAACCAGTATTATAAGATTAAGCTTGATACCGAGAATTACCGCGCAAGACGTAAGGAAACCCTTGAAAACCTTGCGAAGAACATTGCCGGAAAGGTTAAGAAGACACGCAGAAGCGTAGCTCTTGAGCCGATGAATCCGTATGAGAGACGCATTATTCATGCAGCTTTGCAGAATGACCGTTACGTAGAAACCCACAGTGAAGGCGAGGAGCCTTATCGTAAGGTAATCGTTTCCATGAAGAAGGGTGTTTCCTTTGATAACGGACGCGGCTACGGACGCGGCGGCTATCAGAGAGGCGGCTATGGCAACAACCGTCGCGGCGGTTACGGAAATAACAAGGGCGGATACGGCGGAAACCGTCGTCCTCCGAAGCCTCGTTACAACGACAACAGCAGCGATTACAGCCAGGATTACATGAAGGATTACGCAGCTTATAAGGAAGCCCGCGCAGCCGAGAAGGCGAAGAACGAGGGCGAGCAGAAGTAATTCCTGTATTTGGATTATCGGAAGGGAGAGGAATGCGATTTCCTTCTCCCTTCTTTTCAACTGAAAAAACCGGAGCCGTGGCAGGCGCGTTTCCGGGATATACTTGCCTGCATAAGGTTACACGCATGAACAATGACACGATTGCGGCTATTGCCTCCGGGCTCAGTGCCGCCGGAATCAGTATAATCCGCATCAGCGGACCGGATGCTTTCGGGGTCGCATCGAAAATCTTTCGAAGCGGCCGTTTGGCTGCGTCTTCCGTCCGTATGGAGGATTGGGAGAGCCATACGGTCCATTACGGCTATATCGCCGACGGGGATGAAATCGTGGACGAGGTAATGCTCTTATACCTGAAAGCCCCCAAAACCTTCACAAAAGAGGATACGGTGGAGATTGACTGTCACGGCGGAATCGTGGTGACCAGGCGGATTCTGTCCCTTGTACTAAAAAACGGCGCACGGCTTGCAGAACCCGGAGAGTTCACGAAACGGGCTTTTTTAAACGGCAGGATTGACCTTTCCCAGGCCGAAGCCGTTATGGAACTGATCGGCGCCAAAAATGACCTGGCCGTAAAGAATTCCGTTAAGCAGCTTCGGGGTACCCTCAAAAAGCGCATCGGAGAACTCCGAAAGCAGATTCTTACCGATGTTGCGACGATTGAGGCATCCCTTGACCAGCCGGAATATTATTCGCTGGAGGGTTTCGGCGAAAAACTTGCAGAATCCGTTAAAACAGAGCGGGAAGCCATCCATAAGATGCTTTGTTCCGCAGATAACGGGCGCCTGATCCGTGAAGGTATCCATACGGTTATTCTCGGAAAACCCAATGTCGGAAAGAGCTCTCTGATGAACGCCCTTGTCGGGGAAGAGCGTGCCATTGTAACGGAAATCGCCGGAACGACAAGAGACACGCTTTGTGAAGAGATTCGTTTAAACGGCATCACCCTTTTGATTGTCGATACGGCGGGAATCCGCAATACGCCGGACCCGGTCGAGAAAATCGGCGTTACCAGGGCACATGAGCAGGCGGAGGACGCCGACCTCATTTTATATGTGGCCGACGCTTCAAGCCCGCTTGATGCAAATGACCGGGATATTCTCCGCGCCTATGCAGGCCGGAAAATGCTTGCCGTATTGAATAAAACCGACCTGATCGGGAGCGGAACCGTTTCGGACGGAACGACCGCCGATGCTAGCAATAATGCATCCCGAAATACCACCGAGGCGGATTTGAAACAGCTGCTTTCGGAGTGCGGCTGCGAAGCGGAAGTCCTTTTAGTATCTGCGAAGGAAGGAACAGGCCTTACGGAGCTGGAAGAGAAGATTTCCGATATGTTCTTTGCCGGTAATCTCTCCGCGGATGACGAATCCGTGATCACGTCGGAGCGTCATAAGGAATGCCTGCGGGAGGCTTTTGAAAGTCTCGGAAAGGTGCTTAACAGCATTGATAGCGGACTTCCCGAGGACTTTTACTCAATTGATCTGATGGGCGCGTATGAAGCATTGTCGCGCATTGTCGGAGAAGAAGTTGACGAAGATTTGATCAACCGGATATTTGAACAGTTCTGCCTGGGCAAATAACCAATACTATAGGAACCATTTGGACATGAATAAAGAAATTCCCGAATTTACATGTGATGCATACGATGTAGCGGTGATCGGAGCCGGACATGCCGGCTGTGAGGCAGCGCTTGCTTCCGCGCGTCTCGGATGCGAGACCATATGTTTTATGGTCAGCACCGATACGATTGCCATGATGCCCTGCAACCCGAATATCGGTGGAACGAGCAAAGGACATCTCGTAAAAGAAGTGGATGCGCTCGGCGGCGAAATGGGTCGCAACATTGATAAGGCATTTATCCAGAGCAAAATGCTGAACCGAAGCAAAGGTCCCGCCGTGCATTCGTTGCGGGCGCAGGCCGATAAGCAGAAGTACAGCAACTGTATGCGTAAGGTCATGGAGAACACGGAACATCTTACATTAAAGCAGGCCGAAGTCTCCGAGTTGCTGTATAAAACCGCCGAAGACGGTACGAAATCCGTTACCGGCGTGAAGACGGTTTCCGGCGGGATTTATCCCTGCAAAGCCGTTATTCTGTGCAGCGGCGTGTACCTGAATGCGCGATGCATCTTCGGGGAAGTCAGCACATTTACCGGACCGAACGGAACGCCGAGAGCGACGCACCTGACGGATTCCCTGATTGCAGCCGGGATTGAAATGTACCGCTTTAAAACCGGAACGCCCGCCAGAATCGATAAGCGGACGATCGATTTCTCCGTTATGGAAGAGCAGAAGGGGGATGAGCCGATTGTGCCGTTCTCCTTTACCAATACCCCGGAAGACCTTGCCCGTGAGCAGGCGCTTTGCTACCTGACTTATACGAACGAGGAAACGCACCGGATCATTCGTGCAAACCTGGACCGTTCCCCGCTTTTCTCCGGGGATATCAAAGGCTCGGGTCCGCGTTATTGCCCCTCTATTGAGGACAAGGTCGTAAAATTCCCGGAAAAGGACCGCCACCAGGTATTTATCGAGCCGGAAGGCGAGTATACGAATGAGATGTATCTTTCGGGAATGAGTTCCAGTCTTCCGGAAGAGGTGCAGATTGCGATGTACCGTTCCGTTAAGGGACTGGAACATGCCAAGATTGTGCGAAATGCGTATGCAATTGAATATGACTGTATCAATCCGATGCAGCTGTATCCGACACTTGAATGCCGCAAGATTAAAGGATTTTTCAGTGCCGGGCAGAGCAACGGATCAAGCGGTTATGAGGAAGCTGCCGCGCAGGGAATCATCGCCGGAATCAATGCCGCCCGCAAAGTGCAGGGGAAGGAAGGCATTGTCCTTGACCGGTCCCAGGCATATATTGGCGTATTGATTGATGATCTGGTAACCAAGGAAACGCATGAACCGTACCGCATGATGACGAGCCGGGCTGAATACAGGTTGTTGTTACGCCAGGACAATGCAGACCTTCGTCTTACCGAGATCGGTCACGAAGTCGGCCTGATCTCTGAGGAACGGTACCGGAAATTCCTTGCAAAGAAGCAGGCGATTGAAGACGAACTGGAGCGGCTTTCCGTTGCGGTGCTCGGAGCATCCGCGTCGGTTTGCGAGACGCTTAAGGCTCTCGGAACGTCCGAGATTCATACGGCGACTTCACTCCTTGAGCTGTTAAGGCGGCCGGAGCTTGATTACGAAAGTCTTGCCGTGCTTGATCCGGACCGGGTTCCTCTTCCTGCTGACGTAATCGAGCAGGTGGTTATCAATATCCGCTACGAAGGCTACATTGAACGCCAGATGCAGCAGGTGGAACATTTTAAGAAGCTTGAAACCCGGAAGATTCCGGAGGACTTTGATTATGACGCCGTACCGTCCATCCGCATCGAAGCGAGGCAGAAACTGAAACAGTTCCGCCCGGTTAATGTCGGACAGGCATCCCGTATCAGCGGAGTTTCTCCCGCCGATATTTCCGTTCTTCTTGTTATGCTGGAACGTGTTTTGAAGGATAGCGGCAAAGCAAAGCAGGAGCAGTGAGTTCATAAGGTTTTAGTTTACGGAATAAGGAAACATTATGTATCAGGATACCATTTTAACGGAGGGGCTTAAAGAACTTCAGATCCCCTATACGGATGAAATGCTTTCGAAACTTCACCGTTACTATGAGATGATGGTTGCAAAGAATCAGGTCATGAACCTGACCTCCATCACCGAGTACGAGGAAGTTGTTGTAAAGCACTGGCTGGACAGCCTTTGCTTTGCTAAAGTATATAACCGGAAGCGAAAAGAAGGCGTCTCTCCCCGCTTAATCGATATCGGAACCGGTGCAGGATTCCCGGGTATTCCGATTAAGATCTTCTTCCCGGAGATTGAGGTCGTACTTCTTGATTCGCTGCAAAAAAGAATTACTTTTCTACAAGATGTGGTAAATGAACTTGAACTTCATACAATATCTTGTATTCATGGCAGAGCGGAGGAACTGTCTGGGAAGACAATATATCGTGAGACCTTCGATTATGCGGTTTCGAGGGCGGTTGCAAGACTTGTTTCGCTGTCCGAGTTCTGTATTCCTTTTGTTAAGCAGGGCGGGGAATTTGTCTCCTACAAATCCGAATCTACGGAAGAGGAGATTGCGGAAAGCTTATATGCGATGAAAACCTTCGGCTGTTCGAAACCGGAGATTCTTCAGTATACCGTGCCCGGATCGGATCTTCCCCGAAGACTGGTGATCGCGAAGAAGGTTTCTTCCACACCGGGCAAGTATCCCCGCGGTGGCGGAAAGCCTTTGAAGGCGCCGCTTCTTAAGCCTGATAAGGCTTGAGCAAATGTCTGTATAACATTGTTTTTGTATGGGATGTTTCACGTGAAACATCCCTGCTTTTTTCACGGGGACAGGTCGCTTTTCGGGTGAACCGAACGGAACATGATATTTTTGTGTTTTTTCGGATTTTTATGGAAGTTTTCTCTGAAATATGATATACTTTCGATTGCACACCTTAGAAACGGTGCCCGGGGTGAGAGAACGGATGGTTCGATGTACAAAGAAGACCCGTTACATCGAAGAAGGGACAATATGGCTAAGATAATTGCAATTTCAAACCAAAAAGGCGGCGTTGGAAAGACGACGACCGCAGTTAACCTGGCAGCCTGCCTTGCGGAATTCAGCATGAACGTGCTCCTTGTCGACATTGACCCGCAGGGAAATGCGACCAGCGGTCTCGGAATCGAGAAGAATCGCGACCGCGCAAATACATACGGCGTACTGATCGGAGAATGCAGTCTCGCGGACGCAATCACTCCGACGGCTTTTGAGGGACTGGATGTTATCCCTTCTACGGTTGATCTCGCCGGAGCGGAAGCCGAGCTGCTTACCGCTGAGAACAGGGAATACATTCTTCGGGACGAACTTTCCAAGGTTTCGGACCGATACGATTACATTATCATCGACTGTCCGCCTTCTTTAAACGTTCTTGTATTGAACGGGCTTTGTGCGGCTGATACGATGATCTGCCCCCTGCAGTGCGAGTTTTATGCTTTGGAAGGTCTTTCCCAGCTGTTGGAGACCGTTTACATGGTTCGCTCCAGGTTGAACGACCGGCTTTCCTTCGGAGGAATTCTCTTCACCATGTTTGACGGCCGTACAAGACTTTCCGCACAGGTTATCCAAAATGTCCGCCAGACGCTTCGGGAGCACATCTTCAAGACGGTTATTCCGCGCTCGGTACGGCTTTCCGAGGCTCCAAGCTACGGCGAACCGATTACGGAATACGACAAGCGGTCGGCCGGAGCAGAAGCATACCGTAACTTCGCACGTGAGATTCTTTCCGCTGACGGCCGAAGAATCCATGTAAGAAAGAAGAGAAAGCGCTAAACTGCCGCTTAAAGCAAGCGCTTATAAGAATATAGCAAACTAACGCTTTGCAAGGTTTATGTTTTATGCAAAGCTTCCAAGCGAATGTAACGTTTCAGCTTATCGGGCTGCAGTCATTTACGGAGGTTTACAATGGCAAAAAAGGGACTTGGCAAGGGATTGGAATCCTTGATTTCCAATAAACTTGACCATGATATGAATGAATATATCCAGAGAAAAGATGACAAGGTTTCACGTGAAACAATGCTTCCCATCGGGAAGGTGGAACCGAATCGCGACCAGCCGCGGCGCCACTTTGACGAGGCTGCTTTGAACGAACTCGCGGCTTCCATCAAGGAACACGGCATCATCCAGCCGCTGATCGTACATGAAAAAGGAGACTTCTATGAGATCATCGCCGGCGAGCGCCGGTGGAGAGCCGCACACATCGCGGGATTGAAGGAAGTTCCGGTACTGGTCAAGAACTATGAGGCCCGCGAGCTGTATGAGATTGCCCTCATTGAAAACCTGCAGCGTGAGAATCTGAATGCGGTCGAAGAATCGGTGGCCTATCAGAAACTGATCAAGGAATATGACCTTACGCAGGATGAAGTTGCAAAACGGATCGGAAAGAGCCGTGTTGCCATTACAAACTCGCTTCGCCTTTTAAAACTGGATAAGGCAGTCCAGCAAATGCTCATAGACGGAACGATTTATGCCGGACAGGCAAGAGCTCTTCTGGCAATTGAAGACGGTACCGCGCAGGCGGAAGCTGCCCGCAAAGTCGTAGAGGACGGCATGAGTACCCGCGAAACGGAGGCCTACGTAAAGAAGCTCCTGAACCCGGCACCGAAGAAGACCCCCTCACCGAAAAACCGTGCGGAGGAAGCTGCTTACAAACACTACGAAACCGCCCTTAAGAGATGCCTCGGAACCAAGGTTTCCATTAGCAGAAAAGGCAAATCCGGCGGAAAGATTGAGATTGATTATTATTCAGTCGATGACTTTGAACGATTGATGGATCTGTTGGGCGTCAAAGATTTATAAAACAATTATGCGGATATTCCGCAGGCACGAAAGGCCGGCATGAGCCGGCACCTTCGCAGGAACGACGTTAAACAGACAGGAGGAATATATGCTCAACAATTTACTTACGAACATCAAGACTCCGTTCCTCACCATATTTGAGGAATACGGAATCAATGCGGATATACTGATCATTGTGATCCTGGTTCTCTTAATCGTGCTTCTGTTCTTCAATATGGTAATGCTGATGAAGTACTACCAGCTGAAAGAGCGTTACCATGATTTCATGAGAGGCAGCAGCGGAAAGAGCCTCGAGGAAAGAATCCTCGCCCGCTTCAAACAGATTGATACGCTGAACGGACGAATCGACGATACGATCGACCGCGTGAAGCTTCTCGAAGATGCAAAAGACTCTTCGTTCAAAAAGATCGCAATCCATCGTTACGATGCATTTGCCGAAATGGGCGGAAAGCTGAGCTACAGCCTTTGCCTGTTGAACGATGACAATGACGGATTCATCATGACGAGTATGCACAACCGCGAGGGCTGCTACACTTATGTGAAGGAAGTCATCAAGGGTAACACATTTGTCATCCTCTCCGAGGAGGAAAGACAGGTACTCGATGAGGCTATGAGTTCCATCGAAACCATCCAGTCGATGTAAGCTCTCTCAGAGGCGATAAACGACCGGACCGGAATACTTAATCGGAAAAAGCAAAAAACAGACGAAAGAAAATATAAAAATAACGCGTTATATTATATTTGAGGAATCAAACAAAGATGCACAGTTACTTGAAAAGCATAGGATTTAGCAACATTAACACAAAAGAAAAAGAAGAAGAGTTGCTAAATAAGATAATCCGTTATGCTGATAGAAAATCAATGATTTCCATTTCCCAGACGACGGACGACCAGTACGCCGAGTATTCCTGTGAAGTGGCACCCGGACTCGGCATCACGGTCCGCGGTCAGGTCGACGAGTCCGACCATTTTCACATGGATCACTATTTTCCGTTTCTGACTCCCAGGATGGTGACGAGCGATGAGGAACTTTTCATCGAGAAGAAAAGTGAGAACGATTCCTATGGTGCGCTCGGGGACGATTACCGGATCGGCATGTCGTTGATCTTCCATCTGCAGAATGCCGTGGATTTTCTTCGGAACAACAAGCGGGGGGAAACGTCGGTTCACTGTCCTTACAAATTGTCGGCGCTTGCATCCGAGGGAACGATTCTGTTCCCGACGCTGAAAACCGTTCAGGATGTGAAAGACGCCAGCGAGGAAACAAAACAATATGCAAAGATGATCGCGGCAGCCAAAAAAGGCGACCAGGAAGCAATCGAAAACCTGACAACCCGTGAGATGGATGTCTATACAACGGTCAACGACCGTATGAAAGAAGAGGATGTATTTTCCATCGTAGATACTTCGTTTGCACCGTACGGGATGGAAAGCGAAGTATACCGGATTGTCGGAATCATCCTGTCCGTCGAGGAGCGCATCAATACCTTTACGAAGGAAAAGGTGCTTGTGATGGGAATTTATTGCAACCATATCGTCTTTGACCTTTGCATTAATGCAGCCAACCTGCTCGGAATTCCGGAAAAGGGACGCCGTTTCCGCGGAGTTGTATGGCTCCAGGGACGCGTGGAATTTGATAAATAACCCTTTGACAACTCTGAAAGAATGGGGTAGGATAGAAAAGGTCCGGCACAGGGAAGATTGCGGCAGTCAAAGGAAGACAGAGGGCAGCCGGAGAGAAGGAATGCCCTGCAATCATGAGGCCTTTGGAAGATTTTGTGCCGGATTGACAGTTGTATATGAGTCTGCGTAGCTCAGATGGATAGAGCGACCGCCTCCTAAGCGGTAGGTCGGGTGTTCGAATCACCTCGCGG
>CAMIWE010000036.1 GCA_946402335.1 uncultured Lachnoclostridium sp. | reverse complement strand
TGGAGCATAGGGGACTTGAACCCCTGACCCCAACACTGCCAGTGTTGTGCGCTCCCAACTGCGCTAATGCCCCTTTGGTTTACAGATTTATCTTACCGAAATCACGGCAAATGTCAAGTAAAACTTGTCTTACTTCGAATCGATCAGCATCCGGATGCGGTTGAAATAATTCAGCTTCGATCCGCTCGAATCCGGCTCGACCACGACGAGCGACGCTTCGGGGAACGCTCTTCGGATTGCCGGGTACACGCCCCTGCCCGCGCACACATTTGCCATGCATCCGAACGGTGCGTTGCAAAGGATCTTCTTAACCCCGTGGCGGATATAATCCACCGCCTCCGCGCCTAAAAGCCAGCCGTCCCCGACCGTTAGATTGTGGGATACGTATTTGCGGGATTCCTTCTCCATCACGTCATAGCGGCTCAGGCAGTGGAATCCGTTTTTGCGAAGGGTTTTGATCATGCATCCCTGCACATGAAGCATCAGTTTCTTCGCGGCTTCAAACCCGAGTCTCTCTGCGTTATACTTCTGCGGCTTGTGGGAATCCACATAGTAAAGGGCGTACCAGGAAAGGCCGTTCAGATGTGCCTCGCACTGATTGTCCTCTAAGAATTTCACCATATCCCAGTTCCCGAGGGCACAGTATTTTGCGTAAAACTCCGCAACGATTCCGACAACCTTGCGTTTTTCGCCGGTCCGTTTCACGGCGCGGAACGACTGCGCCATGCGCTCAAAATTCCGTTTCATGGCACAAAGCGTCAGATGCTTCCCGAGACGGATATCCCGGGAAAGACGGCGGACCCATTTGCGGTACAGTTCGTCCGTTTCTCCCTTGTTTACTTCATAGGGCCGGGTCTGGTGTACGAGGAGCATCAGCATGTCCCCGTAAAACATCCCGAACAGCCCGCGGATTGCCATGTCTAAAGTGATCTTCAGACTGATCTCGTCGCATACATGCCTTACGTTGATCGTCATGACCTTCGCGTCGTCCAGATGCGACAGTTTCAGCGCCCGTTTCATAAGGCCGATATAACAGGCCCCGCGGCACGCATCCCCTGCCGTCGGCATCAGAATGAAGGTTTTCTTCGGGTCATACTTTCCGCTTCGAAGCGCGCGCACTACCTGTCCGGTCATCAGGATGGACGGATAGCAGATGTCGTGATTTGCGTACTTCAGTCCCTCCTCACGGACGGGATATTCCTCCTTGTCCCGCAGGTCGACGCATTTGTATCCTTTGGACCAGAACATATACCGTAATAACGGAAAATGCATATCAAGCGTTGCCGGGATCAGAATCGTGTTTTCTTCCTGATTTTTGCGGATCTTATACATGACGGAGCCCTCTTTTCGTCAAAATCCTTCAAATGAAATCCCTCCGGTTGTTACGCCGGAGGAATATGCTTACTGAAATTCGATTGTGTAATCGGCCGTCACGGAAGCCGCCTTCAAAAAGCTCGTGATGACCTTCTTGGCCTCCTCGGTCGCAGCGTTCATGAACTGCTCATTCTGCATGACTTCATACTGTTTCTGACGCTTTAAGCCGCCGATCAGGTCGGAATAGTCCTGGATTTTTGTTTCCGTGAAGATGGAGTTCTTGATCTCATAGGCTGTAAATCCGTTCTCATCGATCTCATGGGAGAGGATGAACGGAGCCGGGAGCTTGATGATGATCTTCTTCGCTTCATTGTCCACTTCAAACTCCACGCGGTCTAAGATGATGCCCGCGCTGATAACGCCCGTATAGGTAAATACGACCTTGTCGGTGGTCAGCGGAAGCTTCGCGCCGAGCAGTTCCTTATAGTTCTCAAACGTATCCACGTCAGTGTAATAATACCGCTGGGTGATCAGATCGCCTGCCGGCTGAAGAATCTCTTCAATCGTCTTCGTGTCAACCGTCGTTTTCGTGGTGACTGCCTCGGAAACCTTTTCAAGAAGCGACTTCTTGTCGCGCTTGGCCCATTTGGCCCCGGCGAAGCCGCCTAAAAGCAGACACAGGATCACGGCACCGATGATCAGGGAAACTTTCTTCATTCCTTGTCCTCCTAAAATATGTCATGGGTAAATTGTCTTTTCGGATTCCGGCCGCAATGCCGGAAATATGCTCACAACAATATTATAAAAGAATCGGATGGTGCCTGCAAGGAGTTCTTTTCCCGCCCCGGGATGTGCCGGGAATGACAAAAAAGAAGCCATTTTCCGTCCCGGAAAGGCTCATAATGCGGAAAATGCAACAATCCTTGAAAAAAAGAAGAAGCCGCTTCCTACCCGGAAACAGCTTTCCTTTATTGAAACATTTACGGAATGAGAGTCATCGTTTTAATGCCCTATTCGAGGCCTCTTTGCGCCGCCACGCGCTCCGGAGCGAGAATCTTCTGCAGACTCTCGTTCGTTTTGTTGATCAGGCTCCGTCCGATACCGCTCAACGCTCCCGTCAGTTCGCGGTCCTTTCCGAGGAAGAACAGCGCGATCGTATCCGGTCCCACATGGCTGCCGGTACACATATCGTATGTTGTATTGATGAACCCGCGCACCTTAACCTTTGCCTGAATCTGCTCCATGATGTAAAGTGACTCTTCATAGGCATCGGCATGTGCGATTCCGAGAATCTGGTTCTCGGGATCAATGATATTGTCGCATACGAGATTGATCAGCGTGTTGAGTGCCGCCTTGCGGCCGTGGCATTTCTTATACTGTACGATATGGCCGTCCTTATCGCCGCGCAGGATCGGCTTGATGTTTAACGTGTTGCCGATCATGGCGGACGCCTTCGAGATTCGTCCGGTCTTGCAAAGATATTTCAGATCTCCTACGGTAAATACGCCGTTCATGCATCCGGTCAAGCCCTCCACCGCGTCGGCTGTTTCCATGACGTTCATCCCGCGCTCACGCATCTCGGCTGCATAGATTGCAAGAATTCCGGAGGCAAGCGAAGCGTTCTTCGTATCGATCACACGGACCACGCGGCCCGCTTCTGCATCCTCCATCACGTCGCCTGCGGCAATCCGGGCGGAGTTGAAGGTCCCGCTGATACCGGAGCTGATTCCGATGTACAAAACATCGTCACCTTCCTCCAGTGCGCGTGCAAAGGCTTCGGCAAATTCCCCGATGCTGATCAGGCCGGTCTTCACGGAAAGACCGTCCCGGATGCGGTCATAGAAAACCTTTCCGCGCTGACGCTCCTGCTCGGGCGTTAATCCGGGTTCGTAACAGGTCTCGAATTCCCCGTTGATATAGTTAACGAAAGACAGCACTTCTATGTTGTAGCGGCCGGCAAGTTCAGCCGGAATATTCGCGCCGGAATCGACCATAATACGAAACATGCGGATCATCTCCTTTGGTTTTATCGTTCTTGTGTCGATTATACATAGTTTTCATTACTATGTCAAGAGCTATTCTATTCCACCGTCTTCGGTTTATCACTTCCATGTGCAGTTCTAACAGGTCACGGCATGGCGCTTTGCCCGGCCGGAAAATGTGCCCCGATCCCGGCAGTCATCCCCCTCCGAAAGCTCGTCCCGGGCCCGGCCGTCTGCCAAACCTCTCCGGGCAGCGTCCGAAAACCCGTCGGCCCCATAAAAAAAGCCGCACCGGTCAATTCCCGGTACGGCTTTACTTTTTACAGAAGACGGAGTATTTTACAGTTTTCAATGGATGTGTCCCAGTAGTTTTTCAGCGGAATGTTCTTCACCTGGCAGACGATGCTCAGATTCATCGCGCCGTGCCCCACAATCAGCACGTTCTTTCCCTGATCAAGAAGCGGATCCACAACTTCCTTCAAGAAACTTCCGGTCCGCGCGAGCAGATCGTATATACTCTCCCCTCCGGCAACCGGAACAATGTACCGGTCCGGGGCAAAGAAGAACTGATTGACGGGACAATCGGGTATTTGAAAGCTGTTCTCAACGCCTTCGAATTCCCCGAAAGACATTTCCCGGAGGCGCTCATCGGTCCGAATCGGAACATTCCGTCCGTTAAGAAGGATTTCCGCCGTCTCCCTCGCACGGATCAACGGAGAGCAGAAGCAGATGTCCAGCGGGATGTCCGCATATTTCGCGGCTGCCTCTTCGGCCATCCTCCGCCCGCTTTCATTTAACGGAATATCCGTCTGGCCCTGCAGCTTATTGCGGTCGTTCCAGTCGGTCCGCCCGTGTCTCATAATGTAAAGCATCTTATTTCCTCCGTCATTCCGGCATTCATACCGCTTTCCGACCGTCAGCGGACAGTCGGAAGCTTGATGGAAACCGTAAAGATTCCGTCTGAAAGATCCGCCGCGATTGTTCCGCCGAGGCGCTCGGTATACTCTTTGGCAATCGCAAGTCCGAGTCCGCTCGAGGACTGCCTGTGCGCCGAATCCACCGTATAAAACTGCTCAAACACGCGGTCAATCCGAATCTCTTCCGGATGTTCCACCGGATTGGAAATCGCGATTTCCGCCGTATCGTTATCCGTTCTTGAAAGCCTGAGAGAAATCTTTTTATACCCGTGAAGCATGGCATTTTTCGTAATATTCTGAAGAATCCGTTTCACGGCCAATTCGTTGCCCTCAATCGGCAGAACCTCCTCGGTAAGACTGATTTCCGGCTCCACGCCGTTGTCCTTCCAGACATCATAATAGGACAGCACCGTGTCCGCGACAATCGTACGAAGCGACAGCCGGGACAGTTCAATCTCATAGGCGTCGTTTTTCAGTTTGGTATAGGTGAACAGATCTTCCAGCAGTTCTTTCAATGTATCAATCCGTTCCCGGATGATTTTCGAGTAACGGTCACGATCCTCGTCCGTCTCCGCTTCGTTCAAAAGCTGCACATACCCATCTAGCGAAGTGAGGGGCGTCCGGATGTCATGAGACAGGTTCGCGTAGGCGTTTGCGATCAGTTTCTCCCGCTTTACCAGCTCGCTCTTTCGGTTCCGGACATCGTCTAAGATCCGGTTCATTTCCTCCGCGAGCTTCAGATTTCCGAGCAGTTCCAGATTCACCGAGACGCGCATGCTCGAATCCTTTTCCCTGATAAAGATGAGCTGACGGCGCAATAGCACGTTCTGGCGCCACAAAAGCATCAGCCAGACAAGCTCAATCACCGCAATCCCCGCACATACGGCAAGCGCAATTTCCATAGACAGCCCCCTTTGAACCTTTTCTCTTCCGCAAAAGCTTTATACCAGGTCGTGCTTCGTTGTCCACCATCCGCTTGCGACAAGCGATACGGTGATGAAGATAACGGCAATCACGATCGTGGAACCCGTTATATTCGTTTTTTCCAATGTGTAATCCGCGATTCGCCCGCTGAGCACGTACCGGTATACCTTCACGTCCTTTATTCCGATGAAGTCCAGGAATCTTGAAATCAGGTTATACAGCACATTCATCACGTTCATCGAAATGCAGCAAGTAAGAATCATGCTGAGCAGGTTGCTGCGGATGATCTGGCAGCAGGCCATGATCGTAACGGCAAATGCCACATGCAGAAGGAGCTGAACCCCAAGAAAAGCACAGGTATTTCCCATGTCCCTGAACAGAACTTTTCCGCCGGAAATCCAGATGCCCCCGATACTGGTCACCGCTGCGAAAAGGAAGAAGAACACCGTGTAAAGTCCGATTGTCACAGCCTTCGCAACCGGCATATAGTATCGGTGGTTCAGCGATCCGCCGAAGTTTTTGATGTCCCCCGTGGAGAAATCCGCCGTCGCAAAGATAACCGTGAAGATACCGATAAACAACGTGTACATCAAAGCGGTGAGCGGTGCCACAAACAGCTGATAAAAAGTATAGTTTCCGTCCCCTTCCGAATGCACGATGACACTCATTCCGACGGTGTCGTTATGCGTCTCTCCTTCCCGGTTCTGCTCGATTTGCTCGTCAATCTCCTGCATGGTCGGGTCTTTGGCCAGGATTGGCATCGTCACATTCATAAACGCCAATATGATCAATATGAAATAGAAACTCTTCATCCGTACAAGACGGTAGATATACATACGAATCAGATTAAACATTATTCATCACCCTTCCTTTCCGTCGTCCGTCGCATTTAAGAAGAACGATTCGAGACTCTCATTGTTCACTACGATCCGGCTGACCGAAAGACCTGCCTCCACAAACTCGCGGTTTATGACTGCCACGTCCTCCAGACGCTCCATGATGCACAGGTCGGTCTTGTTGACAACCTTGTAATTGGTAATGCCAAGCCGCTCCAGCACGGTGCTTGCCAGCTCCGGCCGGTCGACCGTTGCTTCGATTCTTAAGCTGCACCGGTCCGCAAGTTCCTCTGCCGACATCTGCTCGACCAGACGGCCCTTGCTCATGATACCGTAGTGTGTCGCCACCTTTGAAAGTTCCTCCAAAATGTGGCTTGAGATTAGAATGGTGACTCCCTTTTCCTTCGAGAACTGCGTCAGCATATCGCGGATCTCCACGATGCCTTCGGGATCCAGGCCGTTGATCGGTTCATCCAAAACCAGCAGGTCCGGTTCCCCGACCATCGCCATGGCGATTCCGAGCCTCTGTCGCATACCGAGGGAGAAGTTCTTGGTTTTCTTTCTTCCGACATTTCCGAGTCCGACGCGGACCAGAAGTTCATTTGCGTATTCCTTGTCCTTAATGCCGTAGCAAAGGCATTTGGCCCGAAGATTCTGATAGGCCGTCATGTTTCCGTACAGACCCGGATCCTCGATCAGACAGCTTACGCGTCCCCTTACCTCAGCCAGTTCGGAACCGCTCTTCCCGAGCAGGGTAAAACTGCCGCTTGTCGGCGCGGCCAGTCCGCCGATCATCTTAAGCGTCGTCGTTTTGCCGGCGCCGTTCTTTCCGATCAGTCCGTAGATTGCCCCCCGCTCTACCTTAAGATCAATTCCGTCAACTGCTGCCTGATGGCCGTAAACTTTCCGCAAATCGTGTGTCTGCAGAATGTATTCACTCATTTCGCGTACCTCCGTTCGCTTGTTTATGGCCTTATCATAGACGGAATTGTTTCAGATATCGCTAACAAAAAGTAAAAGAAAAGTAAAGATTTATGATCCGTTTTCTTATGATCTGTTGTTCATGCTGTTACAAATGGTCGCGATGATGGCAAATACGATCGCGGCAACCGGCCAGATCATCCAAGAGATGTTCCAGGCATTTCCGATAAAGCTCCATGCGAGAAATGCAGCCGTTACGCTGAGCCAGTAAACCGGTGCGACAACGTCCAGGATCTTCTTCTCTTTCTTGCGGGAATAGTCGCCCTCCCGGAGCAGCTGTGAGAATCCGTCCTTAACGATACCGGTCCGTACGAACAGGAACACGCTGACGGCGACAAATACAAGCAAAACGCCTGCCAGTGCTACCGCTACCGCATCTTTGCCCGTAAGCATGGATCCGAGAACAAGCGTGATCACGCCGACGAGGATCAAAACAACGCCGGTTGTGATGGCTGTAACGAAGGTTCCCTGGAACCGTTCCTTACGTTCGCGAACCATACCGTCAACACCGTATTCCGTATCAAACAATTCTTCCTTAATCCAGCTCCAGCGGCTGTGACCGATTCCCGCCGGAATGATAAATACAAGGGCTGCTGCCACAAGCGCAAACAGCGCCGCAACACCGATGGTGATCATCAGATCGGTCTCGCTGTACGCAAGCAGGAGCAAAAGCGGCACCGGACATAAAACACAAAGGAATACGCCGATTGCGATCTTCTTTGAGAAGACTTCGTTGTCCGCTAAAAAGGCATTAGCCTCTTCCATCGAAAGCCTGCGGTTTAATTCGAATGACTCTCCCGCAACTTCCGTACGCGCGCCTTCTTCATCTTTTAATAAGTAGTCTGTACTGACACCGAACAGTTTACTCATCTCTAAAATCCGCTGCAGGTCGGGAACCGACTGGGCTCCTTCCCATTTGCTGACCGACTGTCTCGATACTCCGAGCATGTCCGCAAGTTCTTCCTGGGACCAGCCGTTCCGTTTTCTTTCTTCCATAATCTTATCTGCAAGTATCATCTTTTTCTCTCCGTTTCTTAAGTTGTTGCGACTGAGCTCTGTCATGGCTATACCATAGCAGAAACCACGGTTACATGCCATAAAGCGCACTTGGAAATGTGTCAACTGACAGTTGCAAATGCAGGAAATATAAGGCTTTGCGGTTTCCATCGGCAGGAAACCGTCATTTCATCCGGTATCCGATCCCCCAGATTGTTTCGATTACTTCTTCCTCGCTGACCTGCTTCAGTTTCTTACGGAGATTACTCATATGAACGTCCAACGTCTTCGTCTCCCCCATGTATGCTTCCTGCCACGCATACTCAAATATTGCGTCTTTTGAAAATACCCTCGTAGGATTTTGCACAAGCAGTTCCAAAATCCGGTATTCCTGTCTCGTCAGCTTCGGAACCTCCTGCTCCCCGAGCATCACCCGGTGGTGCTCGCGGTCAATGGACAGCGATTTGTGCCGCAGAATCAAAGTATTCTGCGCCCCGCCGGCCTTTCTTAATTGAACGCGGATCCGTGCAACGACTTCCTTGATGGCAAAGGGTTTTGTGATATAATCGTCCGCGCCGATGCTTAAAACATCAACTTTGGCATTCAGGTCATCCTGGGCGCTGACAACGATTACCGGGATGGCGGAACCGTGGCTCCGGATGTCCCTAAGCACCTCGTCGCCGGTCTGCCCGGGAAGGGTCAGATCCAGCAGAATCAGGTCATACTGCTCCATCGAAAGCCGCAGCATGCACTCCGTTCCGGAAAATGCCTGGCCGCACGCAAATCCTTCTTTTGTAAGTGCTTCGCGAAGCATCTCGCTGATGCGGTTATCATCCTCTACGATCAAAATCCGTTCCATGCAAAAACCTCCTCGCACATCCTGTCTCAATTATGGCACCGAACCGGCGTTTTTACAACATTTTCCCGAAAATAGCAAGATTTGAAAGGAATACCGCAAGAAATGGATTGTGTTGCCTGAAAAACTAAACTAATCTATATTTAATGGGATGCACGTTAAGATATCACATTTGCCGTGTTTATCCCAAGATACCTGCAGGAGGCAAACTGTATATGAAGAAGGTAAAATTATCCCGTCCGAACGAAAGAACTCCTTTGGTTCGCGAGATTTACACCGCGGATCCTTCCGCACATGTTTTTGACGGCAGGATTTATATCTATCCGTCCCATGACTTTGCACATGACTGTCCCGATGATGACAACGGCGACCAGTATATCATGAAAGATTACCATGTTCTGTCCATGGACAGCCTGGATTCCGAATGTATCGACAACGGTCTTGCGCTTTCCGAAGACGATATCCCGTGGGTGAAAAACCAGATGTGGGCTCCGGACTGCGTTAAGAAGAACGGCAAGTACTATCTCGTATTCCCGGCCAAGGATCATGACGGCCAGTTCCATATCGGCGTAGCCGTTTCCGATTCCCCGGTAGGCCCGTTCAAGCCGCAGGACAATTATATTAAAGGCAGCTACAGCATCGATCCCGCCGTATTGATTGACGATGACGGACGCACGTATTGCTATTACGGCGGTCTGTGGGGCGGCCAGCTTGAGATGTGGCAGTCCGGTTCCTTTGATCCGGATGCACACCGTCCGGAGGGTGATGAGCCCGCACTCGGGCCGATGTTCGCCGAGTTTAACGATGAGATGGACGCTTTCATTACCGAACCGAAGCATCTTCAGATCCTTGACGAGAACGGAGAGCCTTTGAAAGCAGGCGATGAGGACCGCCGCTACTTCGAAGGCCCCTGGATGCATAAATTCAACGGGAAGTATTATCTTTCCTACTCCACCGGCACCACCCACTATCTCTGCTATGCAGAGGGCGAGAAGCCGGACGGCCCGTTCACCTATAAGGGACGTATCATGGAGCCCGTTCTCGGATGGACGACCCATCATTCCATCGTAAAGATCGGCGATGACTGGTATCTGTTCTACCATGACTGCGAGCTCTCCGGCGGTGTTACCCATGAGCGCTGCGTAAAGTATACGAAACTGAACATTGCCGAAGACGGAACGATCGAGACGATTCTTCCCTACGAGTTCGAGCGCTAATCTTAATCCGTATCAGACAAAGTTCCCCGGAATGATCCGGGGAACTTTTTTATGGCTTCATTCTTTTTTGAATTCGTAATCGATCAGGGTCATCTTATCGTTTATGATTTTCTCTTCTCCGACGCGGACAAATCCGCATTTTTCGTACAGGTGGCAGTTTCTCGGCTCCTGCAGGATGGTTTCCAGCTTCCATGTCGTCACCTCCGGGAACATCTCAAAAGCCTTCCTGATCGCGACATACCCGAGTCCCTGATTCTGGTATTTCGGAAGGATAAAGATCGGGCTGATAAACGACACCTTCTTCTCATTCGGATCGTTGTGTCCGAGATTGATCACACCGACTCTGGCTCCGTCCTTCACGATGAAGTAGTACCGGCGGTTCGGCACCGCCGCGCGCCTTTGTATCCGCTCAAACGGCTCGATTGCCGGAGACCCTTCGTCCCGGTAGATCTCGTAAAGCGGCATAAAGCTCTCCACCTGCATCTGATGCACCTGCGTAAGCTCATCCTCTTTTACGGGCTCCAGTTTCACCCGGTTGAACAGTTCGATACCCGTTGCGTCCGGCAGATGAAAATGTTCCTTGATCATCTGCGCCACAACGTCGGGCTCCAGGTTCGTATTATCAATCCGCAAATAATTCGGTGAGGGGATCTCTCCTTCCCGGCTCACAAGACGGTACTTGGTCTCCTCACGGATCATGCGGTCGTCGGAGATGTTCAGGTCACGCTTGGACGCCTTGTTTAGAAGCCGGTTCTCGGTATGATTTCGTTTCAGGCGGACGGCCTGATCCGCCACCAGTTCCACATAGTATACGGTCCCTCCGGTTTCTTCGAAACGTTTCGCAATCCTCTCGACATAATCCCAATCGGATGGCAGGTCGAAGGCCCACATGTACGTAAAGATCATCCCTTTGTAATCCGTCTTTAAAAACTCTTCAAACACGATATCCCGAAGCCGGTCCACAAGCGCTCCGTTCCGATACCCGAAGACCTCTAACACCGGCTCCAACAGCATATGATTGTGAAACAGCCGGAAATCCGTGATTTTTCGAAGCTCCTGGCCGACCGTCATCTTGCCGACGGCGCCGCTCCCGATCAATAATACTAAATCCATTATATCATCCTCCGCATTCTTTCGCTGTTGTCCGGCCGTCCTCGGCCGTATTGATCACCGCCACCTGAAAAGCATCCTCGTAAATCACTTCCCCGGGAAGCTCCGTTCGTTCCGAGATATACAGCTTTAAACCGTATTTGGCGGCCATTTGCCGGTAAAACGTCATCTCCTCCCAGATCCGGTTACCCTCGGGGGTATCCTTGAACCAGGTAACCGCGCCCTGCGTATTGCCGCCTTCATAGAAGGGCGGCACCGGCAGAACCTCTTCGAAATACTTCCGGTTCTCCCAGTATTTCTTCGTTTCCTCTTCGCTCATGATCTTCTCTTCAACCAGCTTCCAGATTGCTGTGAAGATTCCTCTCGGCTGCCCGGTCAAATAAGCAATATCAGCCGTGTGTACCCTGAAATATCGCATTCCCCTTCTCCTTTTCCCCCGGAATAAAAATACCGCCTGTCCAGAAAAGACAGGCGGTCAGATTACACGGGTTTCTTGTTTCTTTCCGATTATTCTTCTCTGTGATCAACTAACGCGTACGCCGAATAAACCATACATATAAATATGAATGGCATATTCATGAGCGTGACGGTTTTCAATCACAAAACGCTTCATAAAAAGAACTCCTCGAAAATATTGTGTTTAGAATACTCCGATTCCCCGGTTCTGTCAACCGGAAATATTTCAATCGTTGCCGGACGCAGGGGAACCGTTTCCTTCTGCGGGTTTTGCGGCATCCTCCTTCTTAAGTTTGCGCCGCTCAAACCATTCAAGCGGAACGGTGATCAGAAGCATATACGGCACCAGGATCAAAATACACGGGATCAGATACAAAAACGGGAACGGCAGGAACTTATGGAACAGATCAAGAAGCGGATTGCCCTCGGTCTCCACGGAGAAGAAATAGTTCGCGTCCTTATACACTCCGGTGACACGCAGGAGCATATTGATGCAGAATACGGCAAATGCGATCAAAAGTGCCGTAACAGCCGCCTTCGGAAGGTCTTTAAACTTCGGGCGGAACAATCCGAACGTAACAATCGCCCAGCCTTCGATGATGACCATAAAATGCGTCCCGTAGTATCCGATCATACGCGGCAGCAGAAGCGAATAGCCGTCAAATCCGGTCCCCGGCATAAACAGCGCCATCATTGCTCCGAGCGGTCCCAAAAAGAAACAGAAGCACATCATGGGACGGTTCTTCTTAAGAACCGCGATCGGGATCAGGATCATGTTGATGTTACATAACTGAAGCGGGAACTCGCCCCACCAGTTAAAGCCGCCGGTATCGGCCGTCAGGACGTCAAACTCGCTGTCAATCGACAGAAAGTATTTATATACGACAAATCCGACGAGCGTCACAATACAGGTCGCGATCAGCACGGTTTTCTTCGTCTTCTCCGGCTTTCCCTTAAGCAAAAGGCTGACTGCGACAAGCAGGGCAATGAATGCGGCAAAGGTAATAAAGAATACCCCGTTAAACGGTGTAATGACACAAGAGCCGACTGTCAGCATGCGTTATTCCCCCTTCTCATATAGCGATGATACAAGCTGGTCCACGACTGCAACTGCGTCGTCCACCTGCTCCTGTGCCTTGCGGATCCTGTTCTGCATAACGGCGTCCGCGATGAGGCCGTCCAGAAAAAGGTCCGATTTTCCGAGAAAATCATTGGTTTTCAGATTGATGTCACGAAACGCGTCCAGCTGGTGGAGTTCCGTTTCAAAAAGCCCGAGATACTCCGCCGCTTCGTCTAAAACCCATTTTGCTTTTTTCATGCGCTTATGCTTTTGAAGCGTGGATATCCAGGTTCCGCCGAACATATCCACAATACCCCAGTTACCGGCGCTTTGCAAAAACGAAGACGCTTCCAGCAGTTTTTCAAGTGCCTGTTGTCCTGCATGAAGGGCCTGTTCCCGCGAGGTTTCAGGATTTCTTCCCATAGCGGTTTCCCTCCCCGTTTTTTGTAAGTACCGTAATACATTCGCAGTGCTTCGTATACGGGAACATATCTACCGGCTGTATGCTCTGCGCTTTCCAGCCTTTCTTTTTGAATACGGCCAGGTCACGTTTTAAGCTCTCGGGATCGCAGGAGACATATACCACGCGGGACGGCTTCAGCGCATCCAGCGAAGTGATAAATTCGGGAGTGCTGCCGGTTCTCGGCGGATCCATTATAACGACGTCGGCCTTCTCCCCGGCTTCCGCCATGCGCGTCATATAAGCACCCGCATCCTCGTTGACAAAGCGGATGTTCCGAACGCCGTTCTGCTTTGCATTGGCGATTGCGTCGCGCGTTGCTTCCGGATTCAGTTCGACACCGATGACTTCCTTTGCCCCGGCGGCAGCACACATGCCGATCGTGCCGGTTCCGCAATAGGCATCAATGACGCGTTCCCTTCCCGATAGTCCGGCTGCCTCGATGGCCTTCCGATAAAGGACTTCCGTCTGCTCCGGATTCACCTGGAAGAATGCGGACGGAGAAATGCGGAACCGCAGTCCGCAAAGAGTATCTTCGATGTATCCTTTTCCGTAAAGAACGATGTTCCGTTCCCCGAGCACCATGCTCGTGTCACGGTCGTTAATATTCTGGATGACCGTCGTGATTTCGGGATGACGGCGGCGCAGTTCCTTTACGAAGTTATTGCGGGACGGAAAGATCGGGTCCGCCGTCACAAGGACGACCATGATCTCGCCGGTTCCGCGGCCGACCCGGATCAGGGCATGCCGCAAAAGGCCGGTTCCCCTGTCCTCAAAATAAACCGAAAGCTTAAACGATCCGGCAAGTTCGCTCAGGGTGTTAAGGATTGCCGTGGCCTTTTCATTTTCAATGCCGCAGTCCGTTACCGGTACGATCCGGTGACTGTTCTCCTCGTAAATACCGGTATGGATGATTCCCTTCTTATCCTTTCCGAATACCCCGTGAACCTTGTTCCTGTAATGCTTCGGATGCGCTGCGCCGAGAATGGCTTCCGGCTTGCAGAATTCGCCGAGAAGCTTGCGGAGCATGGTCTGCTTTTTTGCAAGCTGTTCCGCATACGATACGCCCTGATAATCACAGCCGCCGCATTTCTTTGCAAACGGACATGGCGTATCCGGGGCTTCCGTTTCCGCTGCGTCCGGCTGTGCGGCCGTCGTTTTGCCGGCCGGTTCCACAGGGGATTCCGGTTTCTCCGGCGTCAGTCCGAAAAGATTCCGCTCCACGCTTTCCGTAACCTCGTTGCCTCCTTCCGGCATGTCCGAAAGGTATGTGATCACAAGACCGCGGTTCTTCAGTACGAAACAGCGCTGGTTGCATTTGCCGGTGATACGAAAGCCGTCGCGGTACAGCTGTGTAAAAAGACCGTAGCCGCCTTCTCGGTTCCATTGATGCACCGAAGTCATAAGCGCGATGTACTCGGACGAAACAATCCGCTTTCCTTCATACATGCCGTCATGATACAGCATGAGACCGATCCGGCTCAGCTCGTGCACCGTGAGCTCCATTCCGGACGCCCCGTAAAACCATCCCTCCGGGCAGCGTGTACACGGCGCTCCGTAAATGTGAAGCGGATGGAGAAGATTCTCCTCTAAAAAAGCCCACACGTCGCCGCCGATGACCTGTGAAAGTGCCACGCCGACAAGATATGCGGGAATATTGCTGTAATCAAAAGAACGCTCTCCCGGATTGTCAATCTTACAGGAAAGCGAATAGCGGAGATAACTCTCTTTCTCCTCTTCGGCGACACGGAACGGAAATCCTTTCACCGACATGCACATGAACCGCTCTACGCTAAGCGTCTGAAACATTTCCGCTTGCTCGGGCGCAAGTTCGGAAACATACTGCTTAGGCAAATACGACGCGATCGGCGCATCCAGGTCGATCCGGCCCCGGTCCCAGGCGATTCCCACGCCGAGGGAAAGGATTGTTTTCGTGCAGGAATAAATCAGATGCCGCGCCTTCTTCGTATCTCCCCAACGGTGCGTCAGTTCGTCGTTCTCGTAAACTTCCACACCGTAAATCGCCCAGCGGTTCTGCTCAATGTCCCTGATAAAAGCCTCGAAGTTCATTCTGTATCCCCCTCATCGAGTGCAGGACCGGTCGCGTGCTCCAAAAGCCAGTCCACGGTAATCTCCCGGCGCATGCGCACCCGGAGGTCCTTCTCGTTATAATCCACGAGAAACTGCTTGCGGTCGGTATATCCGGTCGAAATCATATACTGCTGCAGGATCTTTTCAAAGCGGATTTCCGTCAATATGATGTTCTCGCGGTCCGCTATTGCATCCAAAACGGCTTCCTCCTTGGCAACCTGCAGGGCCGATGCCCGCACGTCCTTGCGAAGCTGTTCCTCCGTCGTCCCGAACACATTCTTAATGAACTCGGCAAGCGACATTCCGAACTCTTCGGCCTCCTCACGGTATATCGTCATGGTGGAATGATACATGCTTTCCGCTTCGTC
Source organism: uncultured Lachnoclostridium sp. (assembly GCA_946402335.1). Lineage (GTDB taxonomy): Bacteria > Bacillota > Clostridia > Lachnospirales > Lachnospiraceae > ISDg. The sequence goes on along the minus strand of CAMIWE010000036.1, from coordinate 7,013 downwards.
TTTCACCAGTCCGCCGAATTTCGAGCGGCTGACGATGAGATCCGTCACCTCGGTTCCGGCCGCGTCCCGGTTGCTCGTCGTATAGGTCAGGGAAGAATAGTCTCCTAAACGGATAATGGACTTCTTACTTACGATAGTATCCCATATCGCAAAGGCAAGAAGTCCAAAAAATACAAGACCGAATACGATGGCAGAGACAATCAATAATAATCTTTTGTGATTCTTATGGTCTCTGTTCACTTTTTATGTTCACTTTCTGTGTTTTACTGTCTTAACAGCCCGATGATTACTTCCTTGCTCGGAGGCTTCGTTCCGACCGTCGTGCATGCGCCGCTCGAAACCGCGATCGCATAACGGATCACATCATGGAAGTGCATATTCGAATCGAGACAGTATGCAATGGCTGCCGTCATTGCATCACCGGCACCGACAGGCGAAAGCACATCCACCTTCTTGGCGGGCGCGTAAATCGTTTCAATACCGTCGGTAAATACGCCGCCGTTCGCGCCGAGCGAAACGGCTACCATGCGCGGTCCCTTGGCAAGAAGCTCAACGGCCTTCGACTTCGACCAGGCAACCATAGCCTCGTTGCTCTCAAACTCATCATGGAAATCATACAGATCCCGGAGTTCCGCAAGATTCGGCTTAATATAATCCGGCTGTGCCTCAAGTCCGAGACGGAGTGCCTCACCGCTTGCGTCCAGGAATACCTTACATCCGCAGGAATGCAGCATCTCGGTCATGGTTTTATAAATATCATCCGGTACGCCTTCCGGAAGGCTGCCGCTCAGTACGAACATCGTGCCGGGCTTCGCATGTCTTCTGATCTTATCCATCAGCGTCTGGATCTCTTCGGCGGTTACCTTCGGACCGGGCTCGTCAAACTCGGTCATGCCGAAGATGGATTTCACCTTAAGGTTGCAGCGGGTTTCGCCGCCGGCTACCGATACGAAATCGGACATGATCATCATCTTCTGCATGGCAACACGAATCATATCGCCGTTCGTTCCGCCGATAAAACCGCATGCCATGTTAGGCTTGTTCAGTACGCGCAGTGTCTTGGAAACGTTAATTCCCTTTCCTCCTGCGTCTACCGTTATATTTTTCAGCTTGTTGACGCCGCCGAGTACGAACTCGTCAAGTTCGGCCGTCTTATCCACAGCGGGATTCAGTGTTACCGTAATAATCATATAACCATCTCCTCACATATCGTGAAATGTCCTAACCCCAGACATTGATTACTTGGCAAGTGTATTTAACCGGATCGCGGCTTCCTTCTTTCCCATAAAACGGAGAGCCACTCTCCCAATTTCAGAATAAAACCTCCCGGCATTTTCGTCAAGCGTCAAATTTGCCGTCCATGCGCAAAGAGAGAAAATTTGGTACAAATTTGTCGGAATATATGTATTTTCCAACATTTTCGATTTCTTCGGCCGCCTTCGTCGCGGAAAGGTCAACCAGGTACCGCAGCTGGGGCATAACCTCAAAGCACGCCTCACTGGCTTCGGCCGTCATGATCATGCTCGGAATCTTCTCTCCGTATCCGGCAAATGCCATCACTTCGCCGACTGCTCTGCGGTATAACCGGTTCCTGCTTCGCGAAAGCGAGAACCCGGCCTTCATGGCCACCAGGCACTTAAGAACCGTTTCCGCGCTGACGCCTAAGTAGAACGGCGCGATCACCTCTGCCGCCTCGCGGCTGCAGGTAATATGTGCGGCTACCGGGAAAGATATCGGGTCATACCCGTCCTCCGTGATCAGATACCGGTCTAACTCCGCTTCCAGCTTGCCGTGGGAAACGCCGGCTTTCGTGTACAGCTCCGGCAGAACCTCATGAATCATATTGTCCGAAAAGAGATGGCACAGAACGCCGTACAGATATACGAGCTGGCGGTCATCCTCGGAACCGCGGATCACCTTGCAGGCATTCTCATAAAAGCCGTCAAATGCCTCGTGATGAAGATCGCGCCCGAACTTCGCCGCATCGGCGTTCTTCACCGCCGGCTGGTAAAACAGGATGTCCGGTCCGTGTAAGCCGATCAGAAAGTACGGCAGATGCTCCCGCACCAGCTTCCGCGTATCCTTCGAAAGCAGGCGGAACACAATCGTACCGACCTTTTTATGTGTATAACAAGCAGGCATCCGTCAATTCCCCCTGTCCTGACTATTCTTCTCCGTATACTCTCTTTCTGAGTTCATTCTCTGCCATTTCCGAGCGGTACTGAAGCAGCAGCCACGGTCTGCCGTAATCGTCACAGGCCTTCTCCCACATCGCGCGCTTCTCTTCCACGGTCTTACCGGAAGCGTCATACTCTTCGGCATACCATTCGATCAGGTCTCCGTTCGTCTCGGAGAACCCGAAGTCCTCATAAAGCGCGATCAGGATCAGGTACTGCTTTACATGGGTTTCGGCCGTCGACTTAAGCTGTTCCTCGTACTGCGATCTGCTCGCATACTGGCCGGCAGCATCGGGATTCATATCCTCTAAGATCTTCATATACTGTTTTACGAATTTGGTCGGGTATTTCTTCACCGTAACTTCCTTCGCGTACTGGCTCGTAACCTCTCCCTTGTAGATCAGGGTATAGAGATTCAGAAGCATATCACGGCTGCTCTGCAGGAAGCCTTCCTTCGTGTGCGGATACTTGTCGCCGAGGTCTTCGGCTGCGTTCTTGGCAACCCATTCATCGGTCAGCAGAGCAAGGTATTCCGCCTCTGTCTTCTCTTCCTGCTCAGTTTCGCTCTGTTTATCCAGGATCGACTTAATGGAGGATGCCGCTGCGGAATTCACATCAGCATCGCTGATATCAATCTCCTTAGGCTTAAACTCGTCCGGATTCGGAAGCTCCGAAAGATATTCCTTCGCGGATTTTCCTTCGAACTTGTTGTCCTCCGAGAGATACTTGCTGTAATTTAACGGGAAAATGTCAATCGTCGCGTCTAAGATCAGCAGAACCAGACCTGCAAGAATGGCGATTGCGGCAAGGATGCCGGCCACCTTCAGGATCCGGTTCCGGATTGCCCTCGTTCTTGCCTTTCTGGACCGTTCTTTCGCGGCAAGTCTTCTTTCCACACTCATTGTAATTGCTCCTCCGTATGTCAAATCATATCCGAAAATTCGCCCGCCCCCGGCGAGCGTATTGATATTCTAACATGAAAAAGCGGAAAAGGAAAGCCGTTTTCCGCTTTTTTCACATGTTTTTTTATGCTTTTTTTGATTCTTTACACGCCTTCTCCGTCAAATGCCGGAATAAAGCTTTCCTTTGCCGTTCCGCCCTCCTGGATGTATGCATTTTCCACGCCGATGGAAAGCGCGAAATCAACCGTCTTTTCATATTCATATGTGGTCAGGCGGCGGTTCAGTTCCCGGTAGGGAAGTTCCTGCTTCGGCGGGGTATACTGGTTCATAATGCTGATCCATACCGCATCCCCGTACGTTTCGTGCAGATACCGGATCACGTCCTTTGCTTCCTCCACGTGCCCCGGGAGCACCAGATGCCGTACGATCACGCCTTTTTTTACATACCCGTCCGCATCGGTTACAAGCGTTCCGGCATGCTTTACCATAAAGTCGATTGCCGCCTTTGCCCGGTCCGGATAATCGGGTGCGTGCGAGAACCGCTCCGCCGTGTCCGGGTTTAAATATTTCAGATCCGGAAGCCAGACGTCGACCGCCTCCGAAAGGATCCGAAGTGTCTCTAAGGTCTCATATCCGCCGGTATTGCAGATGACCGGAAGCGTAAGGCCGTTTTCTTTTGCATCACGGACTGCCCAAACAACTGCCGGAGCATAATGTCCGGGTGTCACAAGGTTAATATTGGCCGCGCCCTTTGCCTGCAGTTCAAGAAAGATTTCCGAAAGACGCTCCTTTTCGATGATCCGGCCCGCTTTCCCGTTTGAAATGTCACGGTTCTGGCAGTATATGCAGTGAAGCGGGCATCCCGAGAAGAATACCGCCCCGGAACCCCGGCTGCCGCTGATACAGGGCTCTTCCCACATATGCAGGGCCGCCCTTGCGACCATAAGCTCCGCACCGCATCCGCATGCGCCGCGGGCATGTTCCCGGTCCGCATTACACTGTCTCGGGCAGAGCCGGCATCCGTTCTTATTATCGGAAATCATAAGTTATCCGGAAGGTCCTGCCCTCTCCTTCCGCCTCCGCATAAGCGCCGCAGACAATCGGCATGTGCGGCGGCAAATGCCCGAAATCAAGTCCGTATGCAATCGGAACACCGCATTCCTTAAGGGCGCCGAGGACTGCCTCCTCATGTCCGAGCCCGCCGTATACTTCATCTTCATTCATCGGCCGGCCGATCAAAAAGCCCTTCACGTGACGGAACCATCCCGTATGCTTCATGGCCCAGAGAGTTCTGCGGACCGCCATCGGGTTCAGTTCGCAGTCTTCAAAAAACCACAGAATCCCGTCGTCTTGGTATCGTTCGGCAAACCCGGCAACGTTGTCATACCGGGTTCCGCGCAGATTCGTAAGAATATCCATGCAGCCGCCGAGCAGCCGTCCGGAGGCGGCAAAGGTGTCCGTCTTTTCTCCTTTTCCGTCGAAGAAAACGGGATGAAACGGGCGCACCGTGTTGATCGGGGCAAGGGGATTCTCCTCAGAAACGAGACTGTCCTCCCGTCCCTCATACGCGGGATAGTTCTCAAATACGTTCTTCTGCCCGCGAAGAAACGCATACAGATCCGCAAGACTTTCGTGCATCGGTTCCGCCCCGAAAGACGGTCCGTTTGCCCCGTAAACCGAAGCCGTATCGCAAAGCGTCGTTAAAAGAAAGGTAAAGTTTGTATTGTCCGAATAGCCGGTGTACCACTTCGGCGGTGCCTTCTTCACCCGCTCCCAGTCCACGCAGTCAATGGTTTCGCACATCAGCTCCCCGCCTCCGCAGACCAAAAGGATGTCATTGTCCCTGCTGCAATAAAGGTCCGTAAGCTCCCGGCCGCATTGTTCCGGGGTATTCGAGATTCCGACGCCTTCTCCCAAAAAGCAGTTCGGCCCGAGCATCACGGGATGTCCCCACTTTTTAAAACGCTCTATTGCATGTTCCAGTCTTGATTTATACGGCTCGATGTTGCATCCGTAACTCGGCGCAGCCCATCCCACCGCTCCGATTGCAGATAAAAACTTCGGGTATTTCATGGTATTGTCCTCCGTTTCGAAGATATCATTTTTATTCTATGGGGCGGCTTTTCAAAAGTCAAGGAAAGCGGAGCGATTTCCGCAGAAAAGAAGAACTGCGATCCATTTCTGAATCGCAGTTTGTGTGGGGGGAGAAATTACTTCAGAGAAGTAATGAACCAGCTATATTGTCAGGTCGAACAGCCTTGCTTTCATCTGTCCTGATATCATAATAACACATCCGATTTGATTTGTCATTATTTTGTAGCAATATTTTTACTTTCTTTTTGGAAAAGTAAAATGCAATATACTTTGTCAAATTTATTGCCTAAGTCAATTCTACTCCCCGTTTTTCTCTTTGTCAACGAACAAATAGCACGAAAAATGATTTGAAACGACAGTATTTTCGGTCATTCTTCCAAATCTGCCATTGTAAATCATTTTCGTTTCATATATAATGAGTCCATCATGTCTGCCTGATCTACAGGCCGTATCTACAAGGAGGCATTTATGAAATTCGGTTACTTCGATGACGCAAAGCGCGAATACGTCATCACCTCTCCGAGAACCCCTTATCCGTGGATCAACTACCTCGGAACCCAGGGCTTCTTTTCTCTGATTTCCAACACTGCAGGCGGCTACTCCTTCTATAAGGATGCCCGTTTGCGCCGTATTACCCGCTATCGTTACAATAATGTACCGATTGATATGGGCGGGCGCTATTTTTACATTAAGGACGGCGATACCGTATGGAATCCCGGCTGGTCTCCGGTGAAAACCGAATTGGACAGCTACGAGTGCCGTCACGGTATGGGATACACGATCATTACCGGTAAGAAGAACGGCCTGAAGGCCGAGGTTACCTTCTTCGTTCCGCAGGATTACGACGGCGAGGTGCAGCAGGTTGTTCTTACGAACGAAAGCAGCACGGCGAAGAACTTCAGCCTCTTCTCCTTTGCCGAATGGTGTCTGTGGGATGCGCAGGACGACAGCAACAACTTCCAGCGTAACTTCTCCACCGGACGTGTTGAGGTAAGCGGTTCCGTGATCTACCACAAGACCGAGTACCGTGACCGCCGCAACCATTACGCATTTTATTCGGTAAATGAGCCGATCGACGGTTACGATACCGACCGCGACAGCTTTATCGGTCTTTATAACGGCTTCGGCGATCCGCAGGCCGTACTTGCCGGAGAGGCAACCAACTCCTTTGCCGACGGCTGGGCACCGATTGCTTCCCATTATAAGAAGATTACCCTTGCTCCCGGTGAGACGAAGACGCTTGTCTTCATCCTCGGCTATGTGGAGATGCCCGTCGATCAGAAGTTTGAGGCAGACGGCAAGACCATCAACAAGGTGAAAGCCCTTGCGATGATTGAGAAATACAACACCCCCGCCAAGGTTGCAGCCGGCATGGCAGAGCTTCGCGCCGCATGGGACAAGCTCCTCGGCATTCTGAATGTTACCACGCCCGACGACAAGGTGGACCGCATGGTTAACATCTGGAACCAGTATCAGTGCATGGTTACGTTTAACCTTTCCCGTTCCGCTTCCTACTTTGAGTCGGGAATCGGCCGCGGCATGGGCTTCAGAGATTCCAACCAGGATATCCTCGGTTTCGTACACCAGATTCCGGACCGTGCGAAGGAGCGTATCATCGATATCGCTTCCACGCAGTTCCCGGACGGCGGCTGCTACCATCAGTACCAGCCTCTTACCAAGAAGGGTAACGCCGACATCGGCGGAGATTTCTCCGACGATCCGCTGTGGCTCATCCTTTCCGTTTCCGCTTACATCAAGGAAACCGGTGACTGGTCGATTCTTGACGAGATGGTTCCTTACGATAACGATATGAGCAAGGCACAGACGATGCTTGAGCATT
>CAMIWE010000035.1 GCA_946402335.1 uncultured Lachnoclostridium sp. | reverse complement strand
TAACCCTTCTGAGCGTTGAACCACTTTACTGTACCAGTCATGAACCAGTACCTCCTTCATAAAAATCTCGCACATCAACCGTTCTAAAAGATACTCCCTTAAAACAAAACAAACCAACAAGCCATGAAATACACGAACTTGATGGTCTGTCTATCTACCTGACTGCATCTTAAAACTACCACGATTATATATACTTGTCAACACATTTTTTTCATGGATTTTTGCACTTTTGTGTATATTTTCCCGCACTTTGCGTATTTTTATCCCTTTATCGCCTTTTTGGACAATAATTTATAAATCGCATGCCCGGATTGCCTGCCGCACATCGGATATCAGCGAAGGCGAAACCGAAAGCTCGGATACGCCGAGTGCGATGAGCTTTCCGGTCGCTTCGGGATCGGCTGCCAGCTCGCCGCAAAGGCATACCGGGATTCCTTTTTTACGGGCATTGGAAACCGTTAAGGAAAGAAGTCTTAAAATCGCGTCATGCCACGGATCGTAATATCCGGAAACGGACACATTCCTGCGGTCAACCGCCAGGACATACTGTGCCAGATCATTGGTACCGATGCTGAAGAAATCCGCATATTCCGAAAGCCGGTCGCTGATCAGCGCGGCCGCCGGCGTCTCGATCATGATTCCGCGAGGAATTTCCGGCACGGGGATTCCTTTGCTACGGAGCTGTTCCCGCACTTCTCCCTCAATCTTAAGGATCTCTTTCATCTCCCGTTCGGACGTGATCATCGGGTAAAGGACTGCAGCATTACCATACGCAGCCGCCCGGTAGATTGCACGCAGCTGGGTGTAAAACATTTCCGGATTATCAAAGCACAGGCGGATGGCCCGCTTGCCAAGCGCCGGGTTTTCCTCCTTCGGCATCGCAAGATACGGAAGCGGCTTGTCCGCGCCGATGTCCACCGTACGGATCACAACCTTCTGTCCCTTCATCGCCGAAACGGCATCCCGGTAAAACCTAAACTGCTCTTCCTCTCCCGGAAGCTGCCCCGATTCCATAAACAGATATTCGGTCCGCAACAGACCGATTCCCTCCGCGCCTGCCGCGGCTGCCGCCTCCAGTTCGGATGCGTCGCCGATATTGGCCCGCACGACGATATGCTTGCCGGACTTTGTCAAAGCAGGTTCCGCACTGTCGTCCTTTCGGTCCGTCTGTGTTTCCGCCTGCTCGGCATTGATCCGAAGGTATTCCTTTACAGTTTCAATATCCGGGTCAAGGATCAACGTTCCCCTGGCACCGTCCAGAATCGCACGGTGACCGTCCCAATCCGGATTGATCCGGATTCCGCTGATGGCAGGAATCCGCATGCTCTTTGCAAGAATGGATGCATGGGAGTATACCGTTCCCTGCTCGGTCACGATTCCGAGAATCCGGCTCCGGTCCTGCTGCATCAGGTCACCCGGTGTCAGTTCCGTCGCCGCAAGAATGTACGGCCGGTCCGGCTCTCCCGCAATCTTCTCGCCCATCAGAATGCGAATCAGACGGTCCGTGATATCCCTGACATCCTGTCCGCGGGCACGAAAGTACGGATCCTCCATTTCTTCGAACATGGTTATGAAATGTCTTCCTGCCAGTTCCACGGCGTATTCCGCACAGATTTTCCGTTCCGTGATCGCCGTCACGACTTCCCTGCGGAAATCCACATCCTCCGCCATCATGGCATGGACGTCGAATATTTTCGCGTTCCAGGTTCCGATATTGCGGCTCGCCTGTTCGGAAAGCGCGCGCAGTTCCCGGGCTGCCTGGCGTACCGCATCCTCATAGCGCCTGATTTCGGCATCCGTATCCGTAACGGATACCGGTTGGACACGGACGTCCCTTGCTGTTTTGATGCGAATCTCGCCGACTGCCGTCTGTGCGGTTATTTTATTGCCCCGGTAGATTTCCATACCCTTCTCCTTTATTCATCAAAAGGCCTTCCCATGTATCCAAAAAACGGACACCCCTGGCCTTCCACACCCCGGCTGCTCTCCTGCAGCGATTTATTGAATCCCGTGCTCTGCGAAGAATTCCCGTAAGGCTTCCCCGGACGCGCTGACACTTCCGCTGACCGATCCGGATGCGCCGCCCCCTTTGGCGCCGAAGCGGCCCTTTAATTCCTTCTGCAAAGCGGCAACGCTTTCGTCTCCTTCCATCAGATACCGGAACCTTCCTTCTCCCTGTGCGGCCATAACAACACAGATTCCGGTAAAATAGGTTTCGGCTTCATCCATCGCAAACCGCAGAATTCCCGGATCCGCGGTTAAGAAAAAGAGCGGCTTTGCATCTCTTGCGTCTACCCCGAAACGGCTGCGGATCTGCCCGGAAACAAGCTTTCGTTCCGCTTCCAGAAGACGGAAGGAAAGCTGTCTGCCATCCTCCAGAACCTTTGTGAGCGTGGCGGGAATATCCTCCTGCTTTGCGGAAAGAAGCCTTCCTGTCGTGCCAAGAAGCGCAAGGCACTCCCGGTAATGCTCAAGGGCCCGCAGTCCGCAACGGTATGAAAGCCGTACGCCGCCTTTATAGTTCTCGAGGGATACAATCTTCAAAAAACCGATCTCGGATGTGGAACGCACATGGGGAACACAACAGGCACAAAGGTCCACGCCTTCGATTTCCACAAGGCGCACGTCGCCGTCGATTTCCTTCTTGCTACGGTATGTAAGGCCTGCCAGTTCTTCTTTCGAGGGCACCCATGCACGGATGGCGTGTCCCTCCGTGATGATACGGTTGGCCTGCTCCTCTAACATGCTGACATCGTCCGCGCTGAGCTTTCCGTTATAGTCCATCGTCGCGCTGTTTTCGCTTAAATGAAATCCCACATTGGAATACCCGAAATACCGAAACACCAGTCCCGAGAATACATGCTCGCCCGAATGCATCTGCATATTCCGAAATCGGTATTCCCAGTCCACCTCGCCGTGCACCTTCGCGCCTTCGGAAAGCTGCCCCGCAACGGTATGGATAATCTCCCCGCCGCGGATCTGTACGTCCGTCACCGGATAACCGTTGATCGTTCCGCGGTCGCAGGACTGTCCGCCTTCTTCGGGAAAGAAAAACGTCCGGTCAAGCGTCACGAAACAGACGCCGTCTCCGTTTTGCACCGATTTTGCTTCCGCGTCAAATGAGACCGTATAACTGTCATTCTCATACAGCCGTTCCGTCATCGTATTCCCTCCAAAACCTTTTTGTAAGTTTCGTTCACGGGATTGCCGTTCCGGTATACATGAAACTCGGCATGCCCGTTCACAAGCATGATGGCATTCACCATATTTTCCTTTATAAATGATGATTCTACTGATGTAGTATCTGTAAGCCATACATACGCGAGGAGCCGTCCGTACAGATCACGGTTGTTCTCCTCGTCCTCATATTCGAGATATAATGTACGCTCCTTGCCTAAAAGTTCCGAAAGGAACTCCGAAGCCTTCCGCCCCTCTTCCGTATTCTTCGTTTCGTCGGGATGAACGCTTTCGGGTGCATCAATCATAAGAAGCCGCACGGTTTCTTTCGTCCCGTCCGGCATCCGTACACGAAGCGTATCCCCGTCATACACTGCTTCCAGCGTGACCGGAACCGTCTTCCCGTTATTCTTCTTTTTAAACAGTCCATGCCGGTCACGGAAACGGATTACGGAGCATACGGCTACCGCCGCGAGTACAAGGAAGGCAAAAATCAGCAGAAGCCGTCTGCGGCGTTTTCGCTTCCTTTGGCTGGGCGTTTCATATTCCGGGTACAGATTCTGCTTTCGTTTTCTTTCTTTCACTCGGCTCCTTGCTGCGATTCCATGGGATACGCTTCCAGATAAGGCATCAGCTTCTGCCACTCGTGCCGGATCGTATCGTCTGCTCCGCCATAGGCAAAATCACTGAATGCGTATTCATAACTTGCGGTATATCCGGGCCTAGTTTCCTTGACCAGAACCCCGTATTCATCGTATGTGAACTCCTGCAGGTCGCGAACCGCCTTATCCCCGCGGGTAATTGTTCCTTTGGCGTAAAGCCTTCCGTCTGCACCGGCGAGTTTGTCCACCAGAACGGATACCGTATTCCCGTTTTGATAGATTGCGTAAACATTTCCTTCCGCCACGCCGTCACAGAAGCACAGGCGGACATAATCCTCCTCCGTCTCGTCTGCCTTTTTTATCCCGCGCTCGATAAAACCGAAATCCGTCGGAACGATCCGGAACGGGATACAGCCTTCTCTGTACGATGCGAGTGCGCGTTCCTCCGCCTCTTCCTTTTCGTATTCCCTGGAGCGGAATTCATCCAGCAATTCCACTTCGAACAAAAAGTCCGGCTTGTCATCGCCCGTCGTGGATGCAAAGTATGCAACGCTCGAAATGCCGTTACTCAGTTCCCGGAATTCGTATTCGACCACCTTGCCGGAAACGGTCCGGCGGTCGACGATCACGGTATTGGACTGATAGATCGCATTGTATTCCTGGGACGCGAGATTCTCGATCACGCGTTTCTTCGTTACCTGGACATATTCCCCGTCATGTTCCTTTGTTCCAACGCCGCTTCGGATTCTTTCCTCGATCGTATAGAGGTAGGCACCGTCATACAGGTCGCGAAGAGAGGTAATCTTCGCCGTCAGCGTATCCTCCGCAAGATACAGAAGCCCGCTTGCATCGGTCTCCGAAACGACACCGTTTCGGACGGGGAACCGGAACGCCCATACGTCCTGCTTCTCGTCGGCGTTGCTGATTGTCATCGCACCGGCATCGGCCGAAATGTTCAAAAGATCCATTCCGTTCTGGCGGATTACCAGACGGTCCGGATAGCGGAACAGACTGACGGTGCTTTCGCCTTCGGAAACTGCCGTAAGCCGTCGTTCATAGGCGCCGATCTTCAGGGTATATACATAGTCCGTTTCACTCTTCGCGGAAACGATGCGGAACAGTTCCTTGTGCGCGCTGTTCTCCACGCGGTACTCAAGAATCTTTCCGGCAAATGTGTCCACGCCGTTGTCCGTATAAGAAGGCTGCCCTCCCACGGTATCTAACGTGAGCATTCCCTGGCAGATCCAGCCGCCGTCGCCCTGTCCGTAGCTGATCGGAAGCGACACTGCCTTGTCCTTCTTCACCTCAGGCGTCGGTGCTTCCGTTACCGGCTCGGTCGGCACTTCGGTAACCGGTTCGCTTTTTTTTGGAGTTTTCTTTCCGCAGCCCGCAGCAAGCATGACCAAAGCCATGATGCATATGAGGCGGATGATCCGTTTCATGCCGGTCCTCCTATTTGTTAAACTCTGTGATATTGGCTTCATTTAACGTAAAATCGTAATAATTCAGATCCTCCCGGTACGTCCAGCCCACACCTTTCCAGAACTGGTTTCCGAGGGAATTTCTGGTAAACGCGACAAGCGTAACCTTGTTGATCTTCTCTTCTTTCAATGCACGCATACAGGCGACCGCCATGGATTTGCCGATGCCCTGCTTCCGGTATTCCTCACGCACGCACACATGGTAGAAGGTGCCTCTGCGGCCGTCATGCCCGCACAGAATCGCACCGATGATCTCTCCGTCATCGGTTACCGCCACCATGCTTGTGTTCGGATTACGCTTTAAGAACCGCTCAACGCCCTCCCGCGAATCGTCAATGGAGCGGATACCGAATCCGTGGATGCTCTGCCAGAGGGCATATACGTTACGGTAATCGTCCATGGTCATTACTCTGATTCTGTAATTTACTTTCTTCACGCCTGCTTCACGCTCTTTCTCATGTATTCTTTCGCGGCTCTCTTACGGCCGTGCTTTTCGTCTGCAAATAAAGACAAAATGGGTGGCCCCATGTTCCATGAGATCCACCCAGTAAAATTCGGAGCTGATGTGTTCAGTGCCCTTCTATGCCCAATTGTGTCCGATCAGCCAGGTCTTGCTCTGCTCCAGAGCTTCGCTCGTCTTCGTCTCCAGTACGCAGTTTGCGTTACACTTCTGGGCAAATTCGAGTCTCGTCTGCAGGTCAAGGTCTCCGTCGCCGAGTGCCAGATGGCAGGCCGAAGGATTGTCCTGTCCGTCATGTACATGGAAGTGCACAATGCGGTTCCAACTCTTCAAAAGGAACGGCATGTCGGTCTCGCCGATTGCTTTGGAATGACCGATATCCCAGGTCAGTGCAAACTTCGGGCTCTCTAAAAGGAGACCGATCGCTTCCATCTCGTAAGGGGTAAATCCATCCGTATTCTCGATGGTGATCAGAATCTTTTCATTTCCGATCCACTCTTCCACAAGGCCGCGGAACCGGCGGAACGAATCGAGATATTCCTCCTTGCGGCTCTCGTACAGCATAACCTTCTTATCGGGAAGGGTGATATGAATGCCATGCACAAGATGCATGTTGATGATGAACGGGCTGTCTTCCGGATTCAGTTCTGCGAGTTTCTTCGCTACGCGAATGGTTCTGCGCATCGTTTCCAGATATGCTTCCGCAATCAGCGGATTAAAGTCGGCGATATCAAATACTTCCTCCATATGGATCGAGTAAAAGATTCCGGCCTTCTCGGCTGCAGCGCGGAAAATCTCCGTATTCTCAAGCTTGTCTACCTGATACTGCGGAAAATTCATGTTTAATTCCACAAAAGAGAGTCCGAGGCGTGCACAAAGCTTTACATCCTCTTCCAACGACTTATGTTCAATCAATGTCGGCATACCGAATAACATAGTGAAAGACCTCCTGTCTCTTGATACTATCTATTCTATTCATTTCCGGCTTGCTTGTCAATGAAAGATATCCCTCTTTTCAAAGAAAAAAGGAAGCAGCAACGGCTTCCTTTTCCCATTTTGATTATTTCAAATCTTCCCCCAGATTTTTCGTAAACAAAAAGTCAATTTCATCCCCGGGCGAAACCTCTGCCTGTCCGCAGCCGACCGGCATGATCTCGCCGTTCACGCGGTAGATCCAGCCCGACATGCTTCCGTAGGCAAACTCATAAAGCCCGGCAATGCCTTTTACATAAACGGAGCCCCCGCTTCCCGTAAAATCCATCGGGATACGGTGCTCTCTTGCCGCCCGGTTAAGGACGTCAAATGCGGTGTCTCCCTTAGAAACGGACACCTTCGTAACAGGCAGGATCACAACGTCTGCGGGTGCTCCCGGCTCCCCGGCGATCGTATCGCAGCGGATGGTGAGCGTAACGCTTCCGATCGTGTCCTTCTGCTCTTCTTTCGTGTAATGCTGCCCGACGGTCTCAAACTTCGTGAGAAACGTGAACACAACCAGCGCTGCGGCGATGAATGAGGCGCATAACACATTTTTCTTTGTAAGGCGTTTCCGCCGTTTTAACACAAACAGTACAAGGATAAGAAGCAGGATCACAGCCGCGGATACAATGAACTTATAGGGTTCCGTCTTCCGCTTCCCGGCCGTTTCCGCCCCGGAAGGATCTTCTTTCGAATCCTGCTCCGTAACGGTTCCTGTTTCGCCTTTTCCGTCTTCCTGCTTCGGATTGGTTTCCTGTGTCCCGGGCTCTTCTGCCCAGACATCGCACTGCTCAGCTACATACAGCGGCGTCATCCCTGCAAGCAGCCGCTTATATGCAGTCAGGGCGCAGAGCACCTCGGCCGACGTGATATCGGCAGGCGCTCCGCCTTCCTTGTGCGAAAACGCTCCGTTTTCACAACGGAAACGTCCGAGTGTCGTGATCGGGTTCCCGCCTTCCTTTTGGAAGCGTTCGTCCGTCAAAGGGTTGATTCCGAGAGAACACAGAGCGATTATCACCTGGCTTGCACTCTCGCAGTTGTCCGCGCCGAAGCTTTGGTATCCGCCGTTTGCAAGCTGCACCGCGCTCAGATACGCCACCGCCTTTTCCGCAGCGGCCGAAACGGTCTCATTTTCGTCCCGGTACGGTGCCAGCGCCTCTAACGCCATGCTCGTTACATCCGGATCGCCGAAATCGCCCTTTAGGCTGAAACCGCCGTCTTCACACTGCCGCTCACAAAGCAGCAAAGGGTCGGCATACCGGACACCGGTCATGGTCCCGAAATGCAGACCGTATATGAGACTCATGATGTCTCCGGGCACAATATGCTCCCGGATCTCTGCTTCGTCCGCCTGCCTTCCGAGCATCCACGCAGTCATCATCCGGTTCAGCCAGGTTGCATTCGCAACTTTGGTCTGCTCCCCCGGAATGCGGTCCAGGTACTGTTTTGCAAAGCTTCGGTAATCATACGTTCCGCTTTGATACAGTGCCAGAAAATACCACTCCACAGGCTGCTTGAAAAGCGCTTCCGAATCCCGGTCAAGCCATTCCTGCACCGAATCCGTTCCGGACGACGTAAGCATATAGGAAAGAATTCCTTCCTCGTATTCCCGTGCCGGATCGGACGGTGCCTCTGCCCGTGCCGCGGAACATACCGTCAGCACAAGCAGGAACAGAAACATGCCGTACCGGATGCATTTTTTCCATCCGTTAAGTCTCATAAATGGTTATCCGATCATTTCTCTTTCTTCTTCGTGGAAACGATAATTGCTACAACGATGCAGCCGACAATTGCCGCACCGATCAGTCCGAGAATGATATAGAACATATTGCGGGAACTCTGGCTCTCCGTCTCGTTCTCCACTGCAGGAGACGAAGCCGGTGCTTCGGTAGGAACAGACGTAGGAGTAGGAGAAACGGTAGGCGTGGGCTCTTCCTTCTTTTCAACGGTTGCAACACAAACCGGAGCGACCATGTACATATTCTCCTTTTCCGCACTGATCACAACTTCGCCGGAAGCGTCAAGCGTAATCTCGGCTTTTCCTTCCGCATCGGTAACCACGTCAGTTGCGGTTCCGTTCACAAGAATCTTAGCGCCTTCCAAGGGGCTGTTCAGCTGTGCGTAGTTTGCGTCATAACCGGCAGCGGAAAGCGTAAGCGTAATCTTATCGCCCTGCTTTGCAGTAACGGTATTCTTGTCAAAGAAGCAATACGTATCGGACCAGGTCGTAAGGTCGCGGTAAATGTAAGCGCTTACATAGTCTCCGTCCTTTACGGGATCGCCGAGACCCATGGAAAATGCATTGTTTACCAGATAGCCGTAACCGGTTCCGTTGTCATAGCCCCAGAGCAGGTCAAGCTGCAGGCCGTAAGCACCCATCGAGGTCTTGATGCCGGCTTCCGCACCACCCTCAAAATAAGCCTCATGAGCGCAAACCAGAGCGTCTCCTACGGTGATGGCGCCGTCTTCGTCAACATCCGTAACGGCAACCGGCTTCTGTGCGAGCACGGTCTTGCCTTCTTCGTTCGTGATCGTTACATACACGTTCGTATCCTCTGCAAATGCAACACTGCTCAAGCCGAGAAGCATTGCGATTGACAGAGCAACAATCATAAGTTTCTTCATTTGGATAGTTCCTCCTTTTCGGGAATGTCCGCGGGATTTTTCTCCGCCCGTGCAGTCGGGCGTTCTTCCGTGAACAGTCCTTCCTTCTTCTTTATTCTTTCCAACTTCTTCCCTACCGGTCCGGCAAGGAGAAGGAGAAAAACAACATTCGAGACGGCATATTCCACCGTCAGCGGCAGCGCCGCACCGATTGCGGCAAGGTATTCCTTCGGCACAAACGTTCCCTCTGCCCAGAGAACCGTCCATACGTCCATCGTAACGGAGAAAAGAATTCCGGCGAGGGCGCCGAAGACACATAACAGGATCCGGCTTTTCTTAAGCGGCTTTTTAAGAAGTCCCGCAAGCAGTCCGATGATTCCCCATGCAAACATCTGAAACGGCGTCCACGGCCCGTGTCCGAAATAGAAATTCGACACGGCAGCCGAAAGGGACCCGACCACGAAACCGGCTTCCCCGCCGAAGCTTAACGCCACGATGATCGTCACCGCGGTCACCGGTTTGAATCCCGGGATTTCGACAAATACGATGCGCCCGATCACCGACAGCGCGATCAATACCGCAAGCACCATCAGTTCCTTTGCCGTACTGTCCCGCCGTTCAAACGCATAGAAAAGCGGAACACAGGAGATCACGGCGACAAGCAGCGCAAGCCAGGCATAAAACCGTTCCCGGAACACAACCGCCCCGACAACCACAAGCGCAGGGATCAAAACTGCCAGAAGAATGATCGTTATCGTTTTCTTCATAGCTCGTTCCGTCCGTTTCTTATGCATAATCCGGCCAGTTCCTCACAGGTGATCGGATTGTCGTAATATCCTCTTGCAATCCGGCAGGCGGCCGTCGTATAAAACGCATTTTGAGAGAATACCTCCCGTACCGGCCCGGAAACCGCTACCGTTCCGTCGAAGAACAGGCCCGCACGGTCCGCGCATTCCGCGGCAAATTCGGCGTCGTGGGTTACCGTAAGGATTGTCGTGCCTTCCTCCGTAAGTGTGCGAAGGAGCGCCTTCAATCCGGACTTATATGCGGCATCCAGTCCTTTGGTCGGCTCGTCGAGAAGAAGCAGTCGCGGATGCAGCAGCAATACTTTTCCAAGCGCCGCCTTCTGCTGTTCACCACCGCTCAAATCGTAAGGATGTCTTGGAAGCAGTTCCGCAATTCCGAGTCTCTCCGCCATGGCGGCGACGGCCTTGTCCTGCTCCGCCCCCGTCAGTCCCATCGTCTTACAGGCAAGTTCCCAGTCCTCCCGGACCGTATCCCGGACGAATACGGTTTTCGGGTCCTGCGGAAGCATTGCCACGGTGCCGCGGTTTCGCTCCCCGTCCCGGATGGAACGGATCGGTTTGCCGAACAGTTTTACGGACCCTGCATAGGCTTTTAACACACCGCAGATCACGGAAAGAAGGGTCGTTTTTCCGCTTCCGTTTCCGCCGAGCAGACAGTAATGCTCGCCCTCGTATACCGTCAGGCACGCATCGCGTAACACATCTGCCCCGTTTCGTCCGTAACGAAACCATGCCTCCTGTACCAAAACCACAGGATTCCCGTCCGCAACCGCGGGACACTCTTCCACGGAGCGTACCGCATTTTTATAATGCCTGATCAGGCGTCTTCCGTCCGCCACGCTAAGCGGCGTCGGTCCGCTTTCGTTAAGCAGGCCGTATAGTCTGACCGAGGCCGGCAGGCCTGCTGCCATACCGCGGTTCTGATTGATTAAATAAGTGCCGATTCCGTCGGGCGTTCCGTCGTAGCCGATGGTCCCTTCCGTAAGGAACAGGACGCGGTCCGCCATCGGCAGGATTTCCTCCAGCCGGTGTTCCGCGATCAGAATCGTTACGCCGAGTTCCCGGTGAAGTCTTCCGATCATCGAAAAGAAATCGCCGGCCGCAATCGGGTCAAGCTGTGCCGTCGGCTCGTCAAGAAGCAGCACCTTCGGCTCAAGCGTCATGACGGATGCAAGGTTTAACAGCTGTTTCTGGCCGCCGGAAAGCTCCGTGGTCTTCTTATGGAACCAGCTCTCAATACCGAAATAAGCCGCCATTTCCGCCACTCTTGCACGGATAGCCTCCTTCTTCATCCCGAGATTCTCCGGGGCAAATGCAAGCTCCTGCCACACGGCATCCATCACAATCTGGCTGTCCGGGTCCTGCGCAAGATATCCGATCTGCGAGCCGGACACACGTGCATCCGTATCCTCATACCGCTTTCCCTGATAAAGGCGTTCGCCGCTTAACTGCCCGTAGGGCGAAATCTCCTTTTTAAGAAGCTTAAGAAGCGTGGATTTGCCGCATCCGGACGGCCCGCAAAGAATCGTAAAGCTTCCTTCCGGCAGCCCGAACGAGACGTCACGAAGCGCCGGCTTTTCGCCGTCGGGATAGGAAAATGTCAGATTTTCGATCTGTAATAATTCCATTGTATCCGGTTCTTACCTTCCATGACTGCTGCCGCAAAAACAAGCAGGCTGTATAAAATGACCGCGATAACCGTTCCTTTTCCGTCTGCCATGGTAAGCGCCGGATAAAACGAAAACGCGAGTTTCCCCTTTGCCATCAGAAACAATACGGCGGCATCACATAGTAAGATCAGTGCCATCTTCACCGCATCCCTTTTGCGGAACCGGTAAAGGGAATAGGTCGTCCGCCCCTTCAATCCGTACCCGCGGGCTTTCATTGAGGAACTGACTGCCGTGGCATGATCCAAGGACCAGGTCACAAGCATGGAGAACACTTTCGCACCTCCGGTAACGCGGTCGGCCATTTCCCCGTTTCCGTATAAGCCGAGTTCCTTCTGGGTGTCGCGCATTTCGCCCGCGCGGTGCCGGATTAGCGGTACAAGCCGAAGCGACGAGGAAAGAAGCAAAGCGGTTTTCGGAAACGATCCGCCGAGAAGCGCCAGCAGTTTCTCGCTGTTTACCATCCGGTTAAAGATTCTGCACCACATAAGGATTGAGATTACGCAAAGCGCGTTACGCACGCCGTACAAAACGGATTCGAGCGTGATTGCATGGCCGTTTAAAAAGAACAGTTCGGTCTGCCCTCTGTGGTTAAACAGCGGATTGATCACAACGACCATGACAAAAAGGAGCGTCATCCAGACCACGGTCCGTGCCTTCGGAAGTTCCTCTTCCGTCAGGACCAGGAAGCAGACCGCGCCCGCGAAGGAAACAATCTGCAGTACCGGATTTTGCGAAAACATCGCCGGTATCGTCACGGAAAGAAAATACACGGCCAAAACCGCAGGATGAATCCGTTCGTATGCCATTGCGACTCTCCTTTTCCAAATAAAAAGCTCTCCACCCGAAGGTGAAGAGCAACTGATATCCGCTGTGTCAGAACCACACAAAACGAAGCCCTGGGCCTCCTTAAGGATGTGCACCAAAGCCATCTAAGCGATATACCGGCTGCACTCTCCCATTGCCCAAGCGTGATTACCTGAAAAGATACGGCAGGTCTCCTGACTCATGATATAGCAAGTCCTGCATAAAAGCGCACCTTCTCGGGACATCCCAATGGTATCCGCGCTTTCTTCGTCAAATACAGTAATGGCGGTTGTTCCGGATTCGAACCGGATTCCCTGTTAATCTACTCATCTTTACAACTTTCAAACCGTATCTTCCATATCCGTATAAGATTGTGAGACGAGTATAGCATAACTTTTCCGTAATTACAATCCATTTTCAAAGCTCCCGCAATGCCTAACGGAGCTTTGCGTTCCCTGCGTCAACCAAAGCCTGCCAGCCGGCCGAAGCCGCTTCAAGGACCTCCTTCGGGCTCTTTCCGTCGGCAATCTTTCCGAGCGCTTCCGTCTTAAGACCGGGCACCCAGATTTCCGAAGCCGGCATGTATTTTTTATAGGTTTCGAGCATGGACATCACCGTCCGGTAGGATCTTGCGTCGGATACTTCCGAAAGCAATGCCTCGTTCTGTTTCTTCAATTTCTGCGTCAGGTCCACGCCGTTCATCGTTGTTGCCGGCTGCGCATAGATGTCGTAGGCAAACAAAATATCATCCAGCCGGTTCCTGATTGCCGCGCAGTCTAATACGACGTACACATTTTCCCGACAAAGTGTGATGTAACCGTCCGCATCAGGTCCCTTCGGCGCTGCCATGTAATACACATCCAGACCATATTCCTTTTTGAGCCGGTTGATTGTCTCAAGCGCGTCGTCCGTCGTAAAAAGCATAAGGGCTTTTCCGTCCGCAAATACGCTGAAACCATCCGCATCGTCCGGTTTCGCGTAATACCCCGAAAGCATGATGTCACTTCCGAACTCCAATGCCTTCAGAAGCTTTTCATCGTCCGTATTTAACTTAAGCCCGCCGTTCTCCAAAACAACCAGATCGGAATCGTTTGCAATGATCAGGCTTCTTAAGAATTCGTCCGCCGGTCCGGATACGCCGTAAACATCCGTAATTCCGTCCCCGTCCGTATCAACGGTAAACCGTTCGCAAAGTTCCTCGAATTTCGCGAAATCCCACTGCCCGCTCTGCTGAAGGTTATCGAGCTCGGAAGGGTCTATTCCGGCGCGCTCAAGCAGTGTCTTGTTGATAAACACACCGCCGCACGGATGAATCTCGTCCGTAAAGCCGTAGGTGTTTCCGTTAAGACTCATTGCGTTCAAAACGCCCTGGTTGTATTTGTCTTCATTCCAGTTAACCGTTTCGGCCCGTGAAATATCGAGTATCGCGCCGGCCTCAACCAGCTTCGGGATCCATTTCGGCTCCACTGCCAGGATGGACGCCTTCGCACGATCGTCCAGTGCCGAAGTAATGATTTCCTCCGGCCAGCTGTCCCGGTAGTCGCCGGCTTTTAAGCGTTCCAGCGTATAATGATACTTTTGCATGGCGCTCTTCTGCTCGTCCAGATAGGCTTCGTCATAGGCGCTTTCCGCCGTATTCCACCCTTCCTCCGTCCACCAGTCGGCGATGATTACATGCAAATCCTTAAGGTCCCTTACGATTTCCTCTGCCGGGTCTGGCTCCTGCGTCGGTGTCGGCGTCACGCTGACAGTTTCCCGGTTTTCTCCGCCTGTTGACGGAGACGGTTTAATTTTTGACTCGCAACCGGTCAGCGCAAGCAGACAGATTGCCGTTCCCAGTGCGGTCAGCCGCTTTCCTCTAATCATTGTTCCTTACCCCCGTTTTCCAACTGCCTTCCTGCAGTTCTACTAATTTTTTAGCAGACAAATGTGATTTTTCTGTTGCGAAATAGTTAGAGCATTGCGAACAAACTATTATCCCGACAACATAAAAGGCCCTTTCCGAGGGGAAAGAGCCCTAATCTTTATATTGTGTCTGTGCGGTGCCGGTGTCCCGCAGGTCTGTGGAAAATGCCACGACCACGTTGGCCTTTGCCGGGTCGCTTGTGCCGTATTTCGGACCGGTCTTGCCGGCTGCGGGGGGACAGGTTATTTACTTTTCTTCGTTGCGGTTTTCTTCGCGGGCTTTTCCTCTTTGGCGGTTACCGCCTTGGAGGTTTTCTTGACAGTTTTCTCTGCTTTAGCGGCTTCCGTCTTTTGGGCCTTCTTCACGGGCTTTTCTGCCTTGGCATTTTCCGTTTTCGAAGTCTTCTTCACGGGCTTTTCTGTCTTGGCTGCCTCCGTCTTTGATGCCTTCTTCACGGGCTTTTCTGCCTTGGCTGCTTCCGTCTTTGATGCCTTCTTCACGGGCTTTTCTGCCTTGGCTGCTTCCGTCTGCTTTGCGGCTTCCTTATCGGCCTTCCGTGCCGCGTCAATATGCTTGCAGATTTCCTTGCAAACCTTGTCGGGCGTCTTGCCGTCGGTGTCAATCACGATCTCGCCGGGGCAGGGAGGAAGCTGGAGCCAGAAGAACGAAACGGCATCTCCGCCCTCCGCTTTATGGCGCTCCATCAGCGTGTCTTCCGAACATGTCAGCTGGAAACTCATCACGTCAAAATCATTCGCGGTAATACTTTTTAAAATGCTCCTGCGCATATCCGGATTGGTCAGCACGATGGAGGAGAAAATCACAATCTCAAATCCGGCATTCAGATAAGTGGAAATCAAAAACGCCATGTTTTTGTTTCCGTTCTCCTGCCGCTTGTCTTCAATCGAGTACGGATTTACACACCAGCACCAGTCGCCGTCACAATAGGCGCTGTTCACATAGTGCTCAAACAGGAGTTTGGCCGTTGTGGATTTACCGACGCACGGGCCGCCGCTCAACAGGATTACTTTCTTTGAAGCCATTGCTGCTACCTCCGGATTTATGGATCTGTCCATCCTGTGACACGCACGGGATGGCGGATTATTCCGACAGGATGTCTGTCAGGGTTATTCTATTCAAATTTCAGGAACAGTTCGATCAACCGTTTTGCGCTTCTGAGCAGGTCCTCACGCTTCAGTACGCCTGCATCCATCGCCATACGGAGACGGTCCGGGAATCCGGCAGGCATCTTCACGTCATTGCCCGCAAGAACTTCCTTATAGTGCTCTCCGCGGTTCCACCAGTCTGTCATAACGAGTCCCCGGAAGCCCCAGTCTTCACGAAGCACGCCGGTCAGAAGTTCCTCGGACTCCGAGCAACGGCGGCCGTTTACGAGGTTGTAGGAACTCATGACACACCAGGGATCGGACTCTTTTACGATGATCTCGAATACCTTTAAATAAATCTCGCGAAGCGCACGTTTCGAAACGCGGGCATCACAGTAGATACGGTTTGTTTCCTTATTGTTGCAGGCAAAATGCTTAACCGTCGCAGCCACCTTGTTGGACTGGATGCCGCGAACCTCGGCTGCTGCCAGACGTCCCGCAAGAAGCGGATCCTCGGACAGATACTCGAAGTTTCGTCCGCACATAGGATTGCGGTGGATGTTAACCGCCGGCGCAAGCCACATATAGAGGTTGCATTCCTTCAGTTCCGCGCCGGCTGCCGCACCGATACGGTTCATCAGCTTTTCATCCCAGGAGGATGCTAAGAGCGTTGCACACGGCCAGCAGGTTGTATGTACACCGCAATATGCGCCGAGACGCACGCCTGCAGGTCCGTCGGCCGTCATAAAGGAAGGAAGCCCTGCCTCCGGCAGATTCCCCATGCCGAACGTATTGGCCATTCCGACATTCGGCTGTCCGCCGAGAAGATGTCTGAGTTCGTCGTCCGTCAGGCCGGCAAGATATTCGTCAACCGTTACTTTTCCGCCCATCTCAACGGGAAGCTTTACGCCCTCGCGGAGCGGACGGTTGATCAGGTGCTGCTCGCGGGAACGTATATAAGGAGTATACCCCGAATCCGCGCCTTTTGCAACACGGCCGATTGCGTCAACCGCATCGGAATCGTATGGTTCCGTTGCAGGAAGATCCTCCCATGTCCCGTCCGCGAGCATTCTCTTAGCAAGTCTGCCCGGAGCAAGGCGGTCGGAAAGCTGCTCCGTGATACGATCCTTCTCAATCGTAAGGCTTTCCTGCAATATGGTAATATCCCGCACGGAACGTCCGAGTGCAAAGCGGTAGGTTCCCGCTTCCAAAACGAAACTGTCAGCAGCAATCTTCCCGAGGTCATCGTAACTTGCAAACGAGGCAAAGGATGCATGCATCGTGAGCATTTCCTCATCACCCGGCTTCAATTCCGATGTCTTTGCAAATGCGATCAGGCTCTTTGCGGGTTTGCCGAGTTTGCCCTGCGGCGCTTCCACATACAGCTGCAGAATCTCGCGTCCGGCAACTGTGCCGGTATTTTTGACAACTGCAGTCACGGTCACGGTATCGTCCGCGAATTCCGCTTTTCCGTCACGCACTTCAAATTCGGTATAGGACAGTCCGAAGCCGAACGGATACACAACGTGCTCCGCCGCGCCCGGAACGGTTTCAAAATAGCGGTAACCGACATAAATGTCTTCGTCATACGGTACATAGCGGCCGTCCTCATGGAATGTCGCCGTGGACGGATACGCCTCCAGAGAATCCGCAAAGGTATCCGGTAATTTGCCACAGGGACAGCCGATTCCGCAAAGCAGCTCGGCAGCCGCCGTACCGCCCTCCATACCGGGCGACCAGAGATACAGTGCCGCATCAATGTCCTTTTTGCGAAGGAATCCGAGGTCCATCATTCCGCCGACATTGAGGAGCACGACAACGGTCGGGAAAGCTTCCCGCACACGGTTGATCATCTTCTCTTCGGCGTCCGAAAGATAGAAATCCCTGCGGGGGAAAATCTTCGCAGACAGCTCGTTCATCGGAATGCACAGATTCTCAAACGACTCCGTGTCGTCCTGCCCGATGATCCAGGGATTGACTTCGTCCTCATAAAACGAGATTTCCGAACGGTCCCAGCCCTCGCCGCTGAAACGGCTCAGGGACACAACCGCGATATCGGCATATGAGGATGCCTCATTAAGCAGTCTTTCCGGAATCTCCGGCTCGATCGTCATACCCGGCGCATAGCCCTTTTTATACTGCTCCTGCACATAGTCGCGGTAGAACTCGCACAACGGCTCAAATACTTCATGTCCGCCGACTTCCTTGAAGCCGTCGTAAATATTCTTCGAATACGCGCAATACACATCGCCGCTTCCGCCGCCTCCGCGCACATAGTCAAAGGTTCCTTTTCCGATCAGGGCAATCTTGGCCCCTTTGCGAAGCGGCAGAGCGCCGTTGTTCTCCAAAAGAACCATGCCGTCCTTCGCTGCAGCTTTTGAAAGTGCCCGGTGCTCCGCGCTTCCGGTCACAAACGTTCCGTTTTCTCCAATCGGGAGAATCGGGCAATATTTTGCTCTCGCCCATCTGTCCATTTTAATCTTTCCTCCTTAATTACGTTTCCAATGGCATAATCTCATAGCATACCGTCACGGAATCATTAATCTGAATGTCCTCCGCAACCATGCCGAATTCATAACTGCCGCCCGCTTCCTGGGCGGCACAGTCCATTTTCATATTACGCAGCATTACCGGCTCCGAGACAATATCGGAATTCCCGAAGGAATAATCGATCCGGATGATCTCGCCCAGTTTTACTTTGCCTGCCGAAGCAAGCACCGACGCCTTTTCCGCGGCATCGCCGACGGCTTTTGCGAGCAGTTCGTTACGGCAGGACTCCGGGTCGGCAACCGTATACTGAATCCGGAATTCCGTCTTCACGCCGCTGTTCGCCAGTGCATAAAGAACCGTTCCGAGCCGCTTGTTATCGGACTCGAACTCAATCTTTAAAGACTGCTCAAACCGGTATCCGACAAATCTCTGTTTCCAGTTTCCGTTCTTGTCCGAATAGCCTTCGTAACTTGCATCCACGGAGAAATGCGTCGTCTTCAGGTCCTCTTCCGAAAACCCGCATCCTGCAAATACCTTCTGCAGCTTCGTACTCATCTCGCTGGAAGCCTTTAACGCCCGGTCGTAATCCTTTTTCGTATCCGAAAGATTCATCATAATGCGGATCCGGTCGGGTTTTACAAAAAGCCTTCCGCGCCCGGTAACTCTCATCTCTCTCATGGTCTGCTCCTTTCTTTAAGACGCAGACTTTGCCGGCACCTTATCATGCCGGCAAAGCCGTTTCATAATTCATTATCTGCTGACGGGACGGATAAATACGTCATCCACGAAGAAATCCGCATTTCCGTCTGTTTCGATGAAGATCTCCGCCGAAGTAAGTCCCTCAGGGATTGCAACACGCATGTTCAGCTCGCTCCATTCTACTCCAGTAGAATCGGCTTCAGCAAGCACTTTCGGCTCGGTTCCGTCAAGGCCTGCGCGAATCTTCTTATCGGCAGTCTTTACATACATCGTAATGTCTGCGGTATAACCGATATAAGCGCTTACGTCCAGTTTCACGGTCGCATCCTTCTCCTGTCTCGTGACACAGAGGGAATGACCCGTTCCGCTTACGGATTCCTTGTCCGTTACATATAAGAACGGCAAATGTCCGGCTCCGCGGATGGCGGCGATATTGGTCTGCTCCTCGAAGCTTTCCTCCTGACCGATCAGTTCGATCGTCATATCGTCAAGGAAAAGCGGATTGACATGCTGCGGGTTCTCCTCAACCGTGTTGAAGAACAGCGCCATGGAATGTTGTCCGTTCGGGACTTTGTAGGATGCGCTGATTTTCTTCCATTCGTCTCCGCCGGCAACGCTTGCGATCCGCGGGAATACGCCCTCGATATCCGCGCTGAGAGCGATTTCCTTTGCGAGACTGTAAACCCAGGCATCGATCTGGATCGTCTGTCCGATGAAATCGGAAACATCGCAGGTGATACCCATCCAGTCGGCGAATCTGGGCGTCGTCGTAAGGGCTTTCTTTCCGCTGTGAACCTTCTCTTCGGTCAGGATGCATTCGCCGAAGCCGCGCATTTTGAAGCCGTAGCTGTCGGGTTTCTTCGGCTCTTCGCCTTCGGGCGTTTCGAAGTCGTAAACCTTCTTCGACATATCCCTTACCACATACTCCGGCTCGCCGAGGTCTCCGCCCGTTACGGCATAGATCAAAGCGTCGTAAGCTTTCTTTTCGGAAAGGTCCTTTCTAAACAGAAGCGGGTCAGCGCCGCGGATCCAGGAATTGTCGTCGGTAAGTCCCCAGATCGTAACGCTCGTCAGGTTCACGCCCGCTTTTCTCTCCGCGATCAGACGCTCAAAGAAGTTTTTATAGAACACTGCCTGGAAGTATTCGCGGTTTATGTTCGTGCAGGTGCATTTGACGTCGAGTTCCGTAATGTGAACTTCGGGAGCAATGGAATCGTATTCGCGGAGTGCCGCAATATACTCATCGATATCGTTGTTGTCGGAAATGTGTCCCTGCATGCCGATACCGCCGAGCAGGCCCTCTCCGATCACGCTGCCGTGTCCGTGTCCTTCACGCTTCAGGTTCGCAATAATGGCCGCTTTCTTATCGGGCTGCCACTCGTTGTAATCGTTATATACAAGAACCGGCTGAATGGTCTTAAGCGCGGCTGCGTCCGATGCATCAATGCCATACTCCTTTGCATACTGTTTCGAATAATCCGCAACCGCGTCGTTTGCGAACCGGAACGCCCAGTAGATGAAATCGTCGCCGATCACCTGATACCAGTAACTGTTCCGAAGTCCGGTTTCCGTCTTGTCCTGCAGTTCGATTGCTTCGTTAACGACGTCCCATGCATAAATGGTCGTTGCATATCCTTCGCGGTACATAAACTCCACAAGGGAACGGATGTAGCTCTTAAGACGTTTAAGCATCGTATCGCGGTCAACAAAGCAGACCGGATCCAGTTTCTCAAAGAACTTAAGACGGGGATTCTCCTTCAGTTTCTCCGGGTCGGTCGGGATCGTCACGGGCTTATAGCCTTTGCAGAATGCCTCCTGCGCACACTGGCTGTGCCATACCATAACATGTCCGCGCACCTTGATTCCGTTCGATTTCGCAAAATCAAGCATCACTTTCGCATTCGGATTCACCACAAAAGGCAGATAATCCTCCTTTGCCTCCGGGCTGTTCCAGCCCATGTTGTATGCAGGCTTCAACTCATTCGCGCAGGTCATGCTTGAAAACTCTTTTACAATGAGGGCTTCCTTGTCGGGATTGCCGATCTCGTTGTTCGTAAACCGGTCGTGAATGCGCTCTACCGCCGTTCCGATCTTGAAAAAATCCCGGTATACTTCCTTCAATACATTCTTCTCCATGGTTTCCTTCCTTTTCTATATTGGGCGTGTATTTGGCTATCAGATAAATTATAGCAGATAACGTTTTTTCGGACAACCCGCAATGAAGGAATCGGATAACTCCGTCCGTAATCGTATAAAATAATACATCTGTCCGAAAAATGGATAATATACTTTAACTTTATTCGCCGAAATGCGGTTGTTTTTCACAATATGAAATGCTATACTTTATTGTGGACCGCCGTGGGCAATGCCATGTGCGGCAAATGCATGACAGAAAAGGATATTGTCTCATGAAATTGTTTCAAAAGGATTCCGCTTTTTATAAAAAGGTTCTGGTTCTGGCGATTCCGATTGCTTTGCAAAGCCTGATTGCCGTCGGCGTCAATATGCTCGATACCATCATGGTCGGGTCCATCGGATCGTTGTATACCTACCTTCCGACCGAGGATGCGCAATGGATCAGCGAGCAGTCCCTGACCGCCGTATCCCAGGCCAATACATTCATCGGAATCTATCATATATTCTGCATGGGGCTTGGTATGGGTGCCTCCGTTCTGGTATCCCGTTACTGGGGCATGAAGCAGAAAGGGGACGAGGACGGCAGCGCCACACACGCTTTGAAGCAGACAATCTGCCTGATGCTTCGCCTGACGCTTCTGCTTGCGACGGCATTTGCCCTGGCAACCTATGTAATGCCCGACGTGATCATGAAAATGTACGCGAAGAAGGCGGCAAATGCGGATGAACTCCTCGCCGTTACCGAAGTACTGAAACGCGGCGAAGACTATCTCCGTTATTCCGTGATCACCTACTTCTTCCTCGGTACCTCGCTTACGGTAACAATCGTTCTTCGAAGTGTCGGACAGGCACTCTATCCGCTCTTCGTTTCCGTCGGCGCACTGTTCGTCAATCTGCTTGCCAACTACACATTTATCTTCGGCCACTTCGGTGCTCCCCGCATGGAAGTAAAAGGAGCCGCACTCGGCACGCTGATTGCCCGTATTTTCGAAGCGGTCATGATCGTAGGTTACCTGCTGGTCATTGACAAACGCATCCGCTTCCGTATCAAAGACATGTTTATGAAAACCGGATCGCTTATCAAAGAGTATATCCGTATCAGCATCCCCGTTCTGATCAGCGACGGAATCCTTGCCCTCGGCAACAATTCCGTCATGATGGTAATCGGACGTCTTGGCTCCGAATTCACTTCGGCCAATGCGATCACCGCCGTTACCCAGCAGATGAGTACGGTCGGTATCCAGGGCGTATGCCAGGCCGGAGCCATCGTAACCGGACAGACCCTCGGCCAGGGGGACAAGAAGAAGACGATGAAGCAGGGCTGGATGTTCTTCGGACTCGGTCTTGCCCTCGGACTGCTTGCTGCCGGTATTATCCTGATCATCAAGAATCCGGTCATTAACGGCTATGACGTAACCGCCACAACCAAGGCGCTTGCAAACCGTCTCATGATCGCGATCAGTATCATTCTGGTATTCCAGGCCACGAACAGCATCATGACCAAAGGCGTTCTTCGCGGCGGCGGCGATACGAAGATGCTCATGCTGATGGACAATGTATTCCTCTGGGCCATCGCACTTCCGCTCGGCATCGTTGCGGGATTTGTGCTTAAGCTGGACCCGTTCTGGATTTACATTTGCCTCAAATCCGACCAGATTGTCAAAGCGATCTGGTGCTATTTCCGCTTAAAGAGCGAGAAATGGATCAAACGAATTTCAACCGGTACAACCGCCGGTTCGAAATAAACGGCACGGGGTGGTGACACCTCTGCCAAAAAGGGCTTCATGACTCCGTCGGCGCTTCACACCGACACCTCATGCCAAAA
>CAMIWE010000034.1 GCA_946402335.1 uncultured Lachnoclostridium sp. | reverse complement strand
CTTCCGGTACCCGAAATCGTCAGCGTAAACCCGTCCGTCTTATTACCGGTAATCGTGTAAGTAGCATTGGAACCGCAGGATCCGCTCTCCACCGCTTCCTCTGCCGCCGCGATTCCGCCAAGGCACAGAAACAGCGTAAGCAGACACACAAGCACAACGCCGATTCGTATTCCGTTTCTTTTATTCATATATTTTTCTCCTCTTTTGTGCTCCTTTTCCGCGCGGAAAAGGTCACATTTCCTGTGTCCGGCGGACATTTCCCCGGACACCTCGCCTTCCACAATAGCACAAAGCGGGAGAAATCGCAAGTTGCAATCTCTCCCGTTTTTGGGTATGTTTTGTGTTATTTTATCTGTGTTTTCAGGAAATCAACCGCTGCCTGCACCTGATTGTCTTCCTCGGTCGGAATCTCGGCCTTGCCCTTAAGGGAAGGATCCAGTTCCACTTTGATGTCGGGTTCAAATCCGACGCCGTGAATGTTTCTGCCCTTCGGGGAGAAATATTTCGAAGTGGTAACCTTGATCGCCGAACCGTCACCGAGCGGGATCAGGGACTGCACGATTCCTTTTCCGAATGTCTTGGTTCCGATCAGTGTAGCCTTTCCGTAATCCTGCAGACATCCGGCAAATACTTCCGATGCGCTCGCGCTGTTTCCGTTGATCAATACGGCAATCGGAACATCGACCGTCTTCGTGGTCTTCGAAAAATGCTCCTCGCGCTTTCCTTCCTTGTCCTCCATATAGATCAGAAGATAATCCTTCGGAAGGATGCGGCTCAGTGCCGAAACAACCGTGGTAAGCATTCCGCCCGGGTTGTCTCTAAGATCAACGATCAGTGCCTTCATGCCCTGTGACGTCAAGTCGTCAATGGCCTTATTAAACTGTGTCTCCGTTACCTTATCAAATTCGGTAACCTGAACGTATCCGATGCCATCCGGCAGCATCTTGTATTCCACCGTAGGCGTCTGCACGTTTCCGCGAATAACAACGACTTCCAGATACTCCTGGGTATCTCTGCGGTAGACCTTCAGCTTGACCTCGGTTCCCGGCTCGCCTCTGACCTTTGTCACAACTGTATCCAGGTCAATGCCGGTCATATTTTCCCCATCAATCTCATAAATGATGTCTCCGGGAAGAATGCCCGCATTATATGCAGGGCCGTCCTTAAACGGCTTCACGATTTCCGCATACCCGTCCGAACTGGTCGTAACGGTGCAGCCGATTCCCGCGTAGTTTCCGTTGGTGGTATCCGAGAACTTCCGGTACTCCTCCGCGGAGAAATACACCGTGTACGGATCGCCGAGGCTGTTGATGAGGCCGGAATACAGACCTTCTGTCATCTTATTGTAATCGATGTCGCCCATGTAGTACTTTTCTAACACACCACGGATCATTTCGATTTTCATATTGTAGGCATCCCGGTTGAAGGACTTGACATCGCCGGACTGGCCCGGTGTGATATCTGTCAGCTTGTTCTCATCGTCCGGAACGGAGCAGGAAATGATTCCCGCCACCATCACGCACAGGATCCCAATCACCAGAATGCGTTTGAACAGCATTTTCATGGAAGTCTTTCCTTCCTAAATGAATTATTTGAACTTCTTCAGATACGGTGCCGGATCGATCGGAGTACCGTTCTTCGCCAGCGTAAAATGAAGATGCGGCGCGGTCGAAATGCCGGTGCTTCCGACAAGACCGATTACCTGGCCCTGCTGTACATAATCGCCGACCTTAACCTTGATCGCCGAGAAATGCAGATATCTCGTGGAATATCCGTTTCCGTGGTCAATGTATACATGGTTTCCGCAGGAGTTGTTATATCCGGCTGCGGTAACCTTTCCTGCAAGCACGGCAACAACCTGAGCGCCGAGTGCTCCGCCGATGTCCCAGCCGGAATGGAAGGAACTTGCGCCGGGGCACGGAGGCTTACGGGGCCCGAAAAGCGATGCGGTCCGGTAATCTCCCGGAAGCGGCCATACCATTTTGTTAATGTTGGTCTCACCGCTGAGCGGAACGTCTTTCGCGTTGTTATAATTGGTAACGGGCGTAGACTTCGCAGCCTGCTCCATTGCCTTTCTTCTTTCCTCTTCCTCACGCTGCCTGCGGATTCTCTCCTGCTCGGCGATGTAAGCCTTCTGCTCCGCAACGGCCTGCTCATAGGACTTCTGAGCGGTAGCAAGCTCGTCAATGTACTCTTCGAGAAGTTCTTCGTAAGCGCCGATCTTCTCTTCGTATTTGCCGAGAGCTTCCTTCTTGGCGGAAATAATCTGCTCGCAGTATTCCGCATCAATGCGGTACATTTCGGTAGCCACTTCCATGGTTTCCTTCTGTACGCCGAGGATACGTCTGCGGTCTTCTACCTCTTCCTTCGTATGTTTGTAATTCTCAAGAAGGTTGTGGTCATATTCATTGATTCTCTTGATATATTCGTTCGCGTTCAGAATGTCTGCAATGCTCTTGGATTTCAGATACATCTCGAGCTGATCGATCTGACCGTTCTCATAGATGTAACGGATTCTCTTCAGCATAGCATCATACTGGTCGGCAAGCCTTTGCTCCGCTACCGCCAACTCGTCGGTAGCCTGGTTGTACTCGTCCGTTACACGGTCAAGTTCAGCCTGTGCGGCTTCCATCTGAAGCATCGTTTCCGCCTGCTTCTCATCAATAACTTTCAGATACTCGAGAATGTCGTCCGCCTCTCGCTGAAGCTGCTGGGTTTCCTTCTCCAGCTGGTTCTTACGTTCGCGGTACTCGTTTCGCTTCTTCTCGGTTTCCTTAACCTTATCGGAATATTTGTCCATCCAGACAGGGTTCTTGTCCAAAAGGCCGGGGGTCTGCGCGTCAGCGGTATTGCCCAGTCCCTTCACAGACAGTCCCAAAGCGATGACCGGGATAACCAGGCCGACGCTGAAGAGGACACATACTGCGAGAAGTAAGCGGGTTACTCTTTTCTTCATAGTGCATTCCTTTCCTTTCGTGTTGCATCTTTTTACAGATGCCGGATACGGCGCAATTCCTTATTCATTGTGAAATAACTGCCGAGGAATCCGATTCCGATCCCGATTCCCGCAAGAAGCGGGGACAACCGTGCAAAGATGTCATTTACCGAAACAACATCCATTCCGGTGCTGAACAGGATGGAGAATTTGCTTCCCAGCAACTCAATCACTTTATAATAGACAATGTACAGAATACCAATCGGGATCGCTGCTCCGATAATGCCGAGCACAATTCCCTCCACAACAAACGGGAACCGGATAAACCGGTCAGTTGCGCCGATCAGGTGCATAATGGAAATCTCATTCTTTCGAACCGAAACGCCGACGCTGATCGTCGTACTGATCAGGAACAAGGCGATCAGCATCAGAAGTATGATCAGAATACTCGAACTGAAGCTGATGATCCGGTTCGCTCTGGTAAGCGCCGCTACCAGTTTTCTGGTATCATTGACCTGCCGCACCTTAGGCAGGACAAGAATCGCGGAGGAAAGCTTACCCTGGTCTTCCACGTTTTCGAAGAATACTTCGAGGGACGCGGAATTTTCAAGCGGGTTGTCGTCGCCGAACGACTCCACCAATTCGGGATTATCATTCAGGTACTTTTCCTTGAAGCTGTCCCAGGCTTCCGAAGCCCTTACGTACTTAATGGACTTGACACCGTCCATTTCGGCGATCTGACGACGGACATTGTCGATTTCCGGTTCCGTTGTTCCGTCGTAAAAGAATACGGTAATGCCGACATTCGATTCCGCTTCATGGATCATATAGCGAAGGTTGGCAACCATGGAATACATAACGCCGAGAAGGAACAAACAGGTGGTCATGGTAAGGATTGAGGCAAATGAGAACATCTTGTTTCTGCGGATGTTCTTAAGGCCCTGACCGATATTATAGAAAAAACTATCCAAGTTTGTAACCTCCTCTCTTGTCATCAACGATGGTACCGGACTGCAGGGAAACAACTCGCTTCTGCATGCGGTTAACCACTTCGCTGTCGTGGGTAACGATTACGACCGTTGTTCCACGGCGGTTGATCTCTTCGAGAAGAGACATGATCTCATAGGAGTTTTTCGGGTCCAGGTTACCGGTAGGCTCGTCCGCAAGAATGATCATCGGGTTGTTCACCAATGCACGGGCAATTGCCACACGCTGCTGCTCACCGCCGGACAGCTCATTCGGGAAGCTCTTATACTTCTGCGAGAGGCCTACCAGGTGAAGCACCTTGGATACTTCCTTCGGAATATTCCGCTTCGGAGCGCCGACTACTCTCTGGGCAAATGCAACGTTGTCGTAAACGTTACGGTCCGGAAGCAGGCGGAAATCCTGGAACACAATGCCGATATTACGGCGATATTTGGAAATCTGCCGTCTGCGAAGTTTCGCGAGATTCTTTCCGGCGATAAGGATCTTACCGGAGGAAGGGGAAATCTCTCTCATCATAAGACGGATCATCGTGGACTTTCCGGATCCGCTCGGTCCTACGATAAATACGAATTCGCCTTTTCGAATAGAGAACGAAACGCCTGTCAGCGCCACACTGTCCTCAATCTGGCCTTCGTATTCCTTGTGAACCTGGTCAAATACGATAACCGGCGGGTCTTCCATAATCTGCGAGGGATCGCCAACGGGCGCAGGAGCAAGTTCCTCATCCTCGGAGGCTGCCTTATCGGCTTCCGCGTCAATTTCCTCGTCAGTCTTCTCGGTCGGCATCTCAAAGAAAATGTTTCCTTCACCGGCCGGCTTCGGTGCCGTTACTTCCGCGGAGTGTTCCGCCGCCGAAATAATGGTCTTAAAGTGATCCGCAGGGTTTCCTTCCTTCAATTCCCCCGTTGCTCCGGGAACAGGTTCCGCTACGGCTTCGGCAGTTTCCTGCGCGGCGTCCTTTATTCCGTCCGTTGCTTCGTCCGCTGCTTCGGTAATCTCCGCAGCTGCTTTCTCTGCGTTTTCGGATATTTCATCCACCGTTTTCTCTGCGGCTTCGGCTGCTTCGCCGGCCGTTTCCTC
This sequence comes from uncultured Lachnoclostridium sp., assembly GCA_946402335.1. GTDB lineage: Bacteria > Bacillota > Clostridia > Lachnospirales > Lachnospiraceae > ISDg. The sequence goes on along the minus strand of CAMIWE010000034.1, from coordinate 19,424 downwards.
TACGGTTTCCGTAATTTCACCAACCGTTTTCTCTGCAACTTCCGTGATTTCCTCCACGGTTTCCTCTGTCTGCTTAACGGCGGTATCAGCGGCACCTGCCACTGCGTCCGCCGTCTCCTCTACGGAAGAAACGGCTTTCTCAAGTGCTTCCGCAGCCTCTTCCGCTGCCGGTACACCCGACAGGATGTTGTTATCTTCTGTCATCTTCCCTCCCAATGCTAAATGGCAGCATCGTCAAACTAATTCTCAAGGCTTTCCATATACTTCATATACTTGACAACCATCAGCGCGATCTTAAAGGTGATGGCATCGTCAAATACGCGCAAATTCAGGTTCGTGCTCTTCTGCAGCTTATCCAGACGATATACAAGCGTATTCCGGTGAATGTACAATTCCCTGGAAGTCTCGGATACGTTCAGGCTGTTCTCGAAGAACTTGTTGATCGTAACCAGCGTCTCATCGTCGAATTCGTCGGGGGATTTGCCGTCGAAAATCTCACGAATGAACATTTTGCAAAGCGGCATCGGCAGCTGGAAGATCAACCGGCCGATTCCGAGGTTGTTATAGGCAACGACTTTCCGTTCACTGTAGAAAATCTTGCCGACATCAAGGGCCATCTTTGCTTCCTTATAGGAGCGGGAAATGTCCTTAATCTCATTTACGATCGTACCGTATGCCACATGCACCTTGCTCATGGCCTCGGTATTCAGCATGTCCACGATCACCTTGGCCGTGCTCATCAGGTTATCGTAATTGTCGGACTGTTTCAGTTCCTTGACGATAATGATGTTCCGCTCGTCCACCGCCGTAATAAAGTCATGCGGCTTTCCGGCGAAAAGCGAGCGCACCGTCTCAAGCGCGTTCGTGTCCTTCTCGTTCTTCGTTTCGATCAGGTAAACGACGCGACGGGTGTCGGTCTCAATATGCAGTTTCTTGGCACGATTATAAATATCTACAAGAAGAAGGTTGTCAAGCAGCAGGTTCTTGATGAAGTTATCCTTATCAAAGCGCTCCTTGTAAGCAACCAACAGACTCTGCAGCTGGAACGTCGCAATCTTTCCGACCATATAGACATCGTCGGAATCACCGCGCACCAGCAGAATGTACTCGAGCTGATGATCATCATAAACCTTAAAGAACTGGCATTCCGAAATCACCTGGCTGTCCGCCGGGGAGTCGGCAAATGCGGCCACGGTCGCCTCATATTCGTCCGTATTGTTCATTGTAGACGCCAGAGGCTTGCCCTCCGTATCCATCACGCACAGGTCAACGCGGGTGATCGACTTCATTCCGTCAATCGTATTCTGAAGGATTTGGTTTGAAATCATGAGGTTACCGGACCTTTCTCCTGAAACAGGGTAAGTATTTTAAATTGCTTTTTGCTAACTTGAGCCTGCGGAATCCCGCGAAAGCCCATATAAACCTATTGTCATTCTATCATTTTCGGCTTTTTTAGGCAAGTTAAAATTGTTCTCATGACACAAATATTACAGAATCGTCACGGAATGAACACACTTTCCCTGCGGCTTATTTCGTAAACCAGATCCGGGGCTCTTCGGGATTTCGGAAATCACCGGTAAGATCAGCGGGATAACCGGCCTTCTTCCGCTCCGCGTAACTCATCGTGTCGGCTTCCGGATAGTCCGATGCCTCCCAATGGTGTTCCGTCTCAAGCATCAGCTTCTCGGTTACGTCGAAATAGTAATATCCGACCGTTCCGTCTCCTCTTCGGCCCCAGCAGGGATCCGCATAGTACCAGTAAGGCCCCAGTTTAACCATATTCCAGCCGTGCGCCTCATGCTCGCGGTAAGCCGAACCGTCCACTTCGATACACTCGATTCCGACCGATAAGCAAAGCAGGCGGAACGCCGAGGAATAACCGGTGCAGATCCCCACGCCTGTAAAGAATGCGCCGTAAGGGTTGTCCGAATTCAGTTTCTGCCCTTCCAGGGAATAATGGCCGTAGTCGTAATCGATGTGCTCGCCGACATAACGGTAGATAGCCTTTTCCGCCTCGTACTCGGTCATTGTCTTTCCGTCGAAAAGCTTAATCAGAACATTCCTACAATAATCATACAGCTTAAGATCCTGTGTATCCGTAAGCATCTCACGGTTACCGGTGCGGATTGCTTCCGGAAGGATCGGGTTAAAGCTTTCGTTAAATTTGCCGCGGTAATAAACCGTGTCGGGATCCACCGGATCCTCAGTGGGCGTCGGAATCGGCGTCGGCTCGGGAGTGGGCGAGGTCGGTTCAACAGTCGGAATCGGCGTAGGATCTTCGGTCGGTTCGGCCGTCGGCGTTACCGTCGCCTTACCCGGATTCTTTTCGGCGGATTTGCCGGTCTTAAGCATCGAAACAATAGCTTCCTCTGCCGTGTCCACATCGTCACATACAAGGAAAATTAAGTACTGGTCGTAGCTCAGGATCTTTCCCTTTTTCAGTTTCTGTACCTGCTCAGGTGCATATCCGGTAAACGTTTCGATTCTGGAATCCATCCGGAATCGGAACATTTCCTCCACTTTTTCACGGTTGCTCTTCTTCGGCACAACCGCTACTGCTACCTCGTCGGCATTTCCGACCGAACAACCGATATAAGAAAAATCCTCCGCGATATTGCTTTCGGAGAAGTCCTCCACATCATAGCAAAGCTCAAAATACGTATCACAGTTGTCCGTCTGAAGATCGAACTTCTCAATCGCGCCGTCGGCGAAACTGTCCTGGCTCTGTACCGCCTCCATGGCAAGGTCATATGCTGATACGTCTTTGTATTTGTTATCTCTCTTTTTGCCCTTGTCTTCGTCATCGCTTCCGCACGCCGTCAGTCCGAAAAGCATTGCTGCGATCAGCAGAAAGGCAATGGCTTTCTTTTTCAATAAAACTGTCATGTAAATGTTCCTCCACACATGTTTTCAAACATCTTCACGCATTATAGCACAAAGTCTCTCCGGATGCACCCGACTTCACACCTTCTTCACAGAAAACACAAAAAAAGGACCAGCCCCAAAGGACTGGTCCGAAAATACTTGATTCGATTCACTAAATGATTAGTGAGTGATGATCTGCTCGGTCTCCTTATCGAAGATATGCATCTTCGCAAGGTCCATAGCAATCGTGATGGTGTCGCCCGGTCTTGCGGTCGTACGAGGATCAACACGAGCGGTGATATCGTAATCATCAACGGAGAAGTACAGGAATACTTCGGCACCGAGAAGCTCGTATACACGAACGGTAGCTGCGAAGGAAGCTTCCGGATGAGCCATGATGAAGTCCTCACCATCCTTGATGTCCTCAGGACGGATACCGAGAACAACTTCTCTGTCCTCATAACCGCCATCGATGAGCTTCTTAGCTCTCGACTCGGGAACAAGAATACGGTTGGAACCGAAGTTGAGGTAAACGTCGCCACCCTCAACGGATACGATACAATCAAGGAAGTTCATCTGAGGAGATCCCATGAATCCTGCTACAAACAGGTTGCCCGGCTTGTCGTACAGGTTCTGAGGAGTATCAACCTGCTGGATGACACCGTCCTTCATAACGACGATTCTGGTACCAAGGGTCATAGCCTCAGTCTGGTCATGTGTTACGTAGATGATCGTAGCTTCCAGTCTCTGATGGATCTTGGAAATCTCAATTCTCATCTGTACACGAAGCTTAGCGTCCAGGTTGGACAGCGGCTCGTCCATGAGGAATACCTTAGGATTACGTACGATAGCACGTCCCATTGCAACTCGCTGTCTCTGACCACCGGAGAGAGCCTTCGGCTTACGGTCAAGGAGCTGTTCAATACCAAGGATCTTAGCAGCCTCGTTAACGAGCTTTTCAATCTGATCCTTCGGAACCTTACGGAGTTTCAGACCGAATGCCATATTGTCGAATACCGACATATGAGGATACAGAGCGTAGTTCTGGAATACCATCGCGATATCTCTGTCCTTAGGCTCAACGTCGTTCATCAGTCTGTCACCGATGTAAAGCTCACCGGCGGTAATTTCTTCCAAACCTGCGATCATACGAAGGGTGGTGGACTTACCACATCCCGAAGGACCTACGAAGATGATGAACTCCTGATCCTTGATGTCAAGGTTGAAATCTTTAACAGCAACAAATCCGTTCGGATAAGTCTTGTTAATGTTAATCAGCTTTAAACTTGCCATTATTTTGCCTCCTGATATTATATATGTGCGCAATATTCACACAAAATAGCATAGCATCATGATACACAAACCTGCCTGAAATTGCCATATTGCAAATTACCAAAGAAGATTTCCTTGTTTTGTTAAAATTGACCAACTTTCCCTATCCCCCCATTATTGTTGGGACTTTTTCCCAATTTTGCACCCCAAAAACTGGCAATAAATGACAAATACGGCACGGGAATTGCTTTTTTTGTGGCATTTTGCTACACTGATAAGGGTACTTTTCAGCACCCGAAAAGGGCAAATGTACTCATTTTCCGGTCAAATTGACCGAGAACAATACGGAGATTACCGTTATGAATACCTATCTGATCACGGGAGCCAGCGGCGGAATCGGCTCCGGAATAGCAAAAAAACTCGCCTCGGAAGGCTCTCGTCTGGTTCTGTTCGGAAACCGGAACGAGGCAGCGCTTCGGGAACTGGAGGAATCCCTTCGGGGCACCGTTCCCTGCAAATCCTTTCTCGGCGACCTTTCGGATGAGAAATTCGTCCGGGAAGCCGTACGGGAATCCCTTACCGAATTCGGCAATATCGACGGCCTGGTTCACGCGGCCGGAGTTGCCTCCATCGGATTGATGACCGATCTCTCACTTCCCGACTGGAACCGGATCTTCGGCGTGAATCTGACTTCTGCGTTTCTTCTGTGCCGGGAACTTGCCCCGCACTTTATTTCAAAAAAGGAAGGCCGGATCATTCTCGTCTCCTCCGTCTGGGGCGGGCGCGGCGCTTCCTGTGAGGTTGCCTACTCCGCTACGAAAGGCGGCATGAATTCCTTTACAAAAGCTTTGGCCAAGGAACTGGCACCAAGCGGCATTGCCGTCAACGCCCTCGCACCGGGTCTTGTGGATACGCAGATGAACCGTTCATTTTCCGAAGAGGAACTGGCCGACGTCATCGAAGAAATCCCTGCCTGCCGCATGACCGATCCCGCGGAAGTCGCCGAAATGGTTTCCCTGCTTTTGAAGGCCCCCGTCTACCTGACCGGACAGATCATCGGATTTGACGGCGGATGGGAATAAAATGAAATCCTATTTAATTATTGAAAGAACACACAAAAAGTCCCTTCGAATGATACCGTTCGAAGGGACTTGTTTTTCTTATTGATTCGATCCGTAATGCGAGATCAGAAACTTCGCCATGGCTTCTGCCTCGGCTGCCGCCAGCCGTTTAATCGCAGCCTCGTCCTTGACGTACTTGAAGTCTTCCTCGTTATCCATAAAGCAGGATTCCAGAATGACCGCGGGAATGTTCAGGGAAGAACCGTGACGACAGATTGCATAGTAATCCACCGGCACGCCGTTCTCGTCGAAGGTGTCTCCGCTGTTCCGTGTTTCATAGCCGCGGCGTTTCAGGCCGAGACTCTCGGTCGCATCCATCAGGCAGTCGGCCAGTTCCTTGGAAATCCCGTTGATGTTCGGCTGCTTTGAAATGCATACCATCGTTCCGCGGAGATTATGCGACTCGGAAGCGTTCAGATGGAGGCTCACCAGAATGTTGGCCTTCTTCTCAACGGCAAATTCGACGCGGGCACGCAGGTCCGGTCCGATATCGTTTGAGAACACGTTATTGTCTTCTCTTGTCAGATATACTTCGATTTCCGGATAATGCTCATTCAGGTAGGCGCGGATCTCCTTTGCCAGCTGCAAAACAAGATTCCGTTCCTCGCATTTGAAATAGATGGCGCCCTGCCAGCGTCCGCCGTGTCCCGGATCAAGACACAGAACCAGTTTCCTTTCCTCCGGAGTCGGCGTTACCTCCTGTGTCTGGACGGGAGACGGTGTCCCCGTGCCGGTAATAACCCCGGCATGGTCGATCTTTCCGTAGTCGTCCTCGTCATCCTCCCAGTCGTCTCCGCCGCAAGCCACGGCCAGGGCACAGATCATGCAAAGTAAGCAAACAAATATAAACTTTTTCATAACTTATATATAGAAAAACGATTGTTAAAACCGTTATTCCCCCTCACCTTTCGTCGAACTTAAAAACCTCCTAAAGTATAACACTTCAGGAGGTTTTTTACAACGAATTACATAAAAGATTCACAGTTTTTCAAACCGTCGGAAGTCCCCTGAAAAAGTCATCTCCGAAGTGCCCGATATGTCGGAAAATCACACATTTTTGCACATCAGGAAACTGAGGTCTTCAGGCTCGTATCCGAACATGACGGAATCCGCCGAACTGAGAGTCGTACTGAACGACGTTTTTTCAAACTGTCCGCGTCCTTTTTTCGTCTTGCTGCCGATTCCGACAATCTCCGCTCCTTCAAAGCGGAATACGATATCGGACTTGCTGATACGGATATCCGCCGAACCGTCCCTGCAGCCAAAGCCGATACAGGTCTTGGCCTTCAAAACCGACTGCACCTCGATGCCGGTTGCCACAAGCTTCACGTTCTTGTTCGCCAGTGTTCCGATGGTTGCCTGGCTGTCTCCGGAGGCCGTCAGGTTCAGTTTCACGTCCCGAAGCGTAATATCGCATTCGGCCCCGTACGAACCGATTGCCGCGGCACGGTCTGCATTGATCTCCGCCTTGATCCGGGTCTCTGACAGAATAATCGGCGCCATGTTGTTGCAGATTCCGATTCCGAGTGCTCTCTCGCCGCTGATCGTCTGGTACAGGTTCTTGCAGCGCGCAACCGTGATGCCGGCCTTTCGGTTCGAGTATCCGCCGCCGATTCCGACACATTCCTTGCCGTCCAGTTTAAGCGTGATCTCGCCGCCCATATCCACCAGAATGCGGCCGATCGTCTGCGTCGTGTCACCGCCAATCCCGTATGCCCGGTCGCCGGTACCGTATATGGTCAGCTTGCCGTCGCCGGTAACGGTCAGACGTGAACTCTCGGGCACGCGGATGCCCTTCCGGTTCAATACCGTCGTTCCTTCAATCACAAGCGTAACGTCACAGTTGTTTCCGATTTCGATACACGGATGTCTCTGATAGGAATCCAGATTCACCCTGCGCAAATGGATCGTGGTCGTCGTATTGTCCGGAATCCGGATCAGTACGTCTACGGAAATTCTCGGATTGCCGACGATGCTCAGTTCTCTCCGGTTGATCACGATTTCCGTATAATGATCGGTCGTAACGAGCGGCATCAGCATGATCTCCTGCTCGCGGTCCACAAGATACGTCTTCTTCTGACGGGTGCCGGACGTCTGCAGGTTCAGCGATACGATCTCGTCCCGGATCTCACGGGGCACTTCGTCGATAAATCCCTCGTAAGGCCTTGCGGTATAGTAGCCCTGGATCAGATCGACTCCGATCCGGATCACGGTGTCCATCTCCTCCTTCGTTTCCACGCCCTCAGCGAGCGAAAGGAATCCGTTCTCGCGGGCAAATTCGACGATGTTCGCCACAAAGTACTGCTTCTTGCTGTCACCTTCGATTCCGGAGATCAGGTTCCGGTCGATCTTCACGTAATCCGGCATGTAGTTTAAGAGATTCGTAACGTTGGAATAGCCGGTTCCGTAATCATCAATGGCAACCTTGAAGCCGTTCTCCTTCGCACGGCAGCGGATTGCATTCAGCTGTTCTTCGGTAAGCTCGGTCTGCTCGGTAAACTCGATTACGACGTGGGACAGCACGCTCGGAAAATCCTTCACGAGCATCCTGAAGTCGTTGTCCTTAAGCGTTACCTTCGGGATGCTGTTGATAAACATCTTCTTGTCGGCAAACGAATCAAGGTTCTGGTTGATGACCTCCATAACATTACGGAACGTAAGCCGTTCAACATCATAAGTCTTACCGAGCAGTTCTGCATAGTTCAGGATCGCGGTCGGTGAAATTTTGGCATCCGGACCGCTTCTCATCAAAGCCTCATAAGCATAGATGGAACCGGTCTTTGCGCTGACGATCGGCTGAAAATGATAGATAAAACGATTTTCATCGATCAGGGCGCGAACCTGCTCGCGCTCCTCCGCATTGATCTCTCCGGGCTGTTCGGAATCGACACGCTCGGCAAAGGAGCCCTGCTTGATGCTCTTCTTCTGGGCAAGCATCTCGTTTGTGAATTCCTCAATCTGCTCAACGGACGTAATCTCACGCGTCGTGACGGCATGAACAATATCAATGGTGTACTGCTTTCCGCCGAACTGGTTCAATGCTCTCAAACGGTTCTGGATCTCGCGGATCAGATTTACCGTATCGGGCTCGCGGTCGTAGATTCCGGCAACTACAAACTCATCGTTTCCGAAGCGGGCGACAACGTCGCGGTCACGGACGGAATTCAAAAGGATCTTGGCCAGGGTCTGCAGCGCCACATTGCCTTCTTCACGTCCGAACAGTTCGTTGATGCTTGAGAAACGGCTGATGTCAAGGGACAGCAGGAATATCCGTCTTTCCTTCCCTTCCATATGTTCAAACTGTTCCTTAAGCGCAGTCTGAAATCCCTTAAAGTTATAAAGACCGGTCATCGTGTCACGTGTCGCGTTCTTCGTATAGTAATCGGAGAATACGGTCTTCTGCCGCTGGCATTCAAGCGACGTTTCGAGGCTTCTCATCCAGCGGTCGAAGGACGTCGTGATGCCGCAGGCACGGTCTCCGTAGCAGACGGAAACATACCCGAATACGCGGTCCATAAAATGCAATGCCGAAAAATAAAACACGCGCGGCGTCTCGCTCGGTTCATCAAGCGCCGGCAACAGAGTCTTCCGCGGGAAGAAATCCTCTCTGGATACCTTGCGCACGTCCGAATGATTAAGAGCAAGCAGAATGTTGTCGGAGAAGCCCTTCATCGCCTCCGTCTGATGCAGGGCGCGCTCGTTCAGGCACAGGTAAAATGCCTTGCAGTCCTTGCCGAGATAGCGCTCATAATAATCCAGTTTCCAAAGCCAGGTTTCGAAATCCTCCGCCCCGGCAATTTCCTCTTCCATAAAATTGAGAGGCGAATCAAACCGGCGGTCCTTCACTAAAAGCGTCTCCATACGAATTCGCGAATAATCACCGAGCGCATAGAATTCACATCCGCAGGTTGACTTCGGAACAAGCACGCAGTCGTGCTCATTGGTCTTAAGCGGGTAGCGCTCTTCGCCTAAGATTGCGTTCACAAGTTTCCGAGCCGCGTTGGTTGCCATCGTGGTCGGATCGCGGAATACCGTCGTACAGGTCGTGCCGCGCAGCATCTCGTCATAATCGAGGTTATAGCCGCAGATCATAATGTCTCTCGGAATCCGGATGCCGTGGTCCTCAAACGCGCAGATCAGACCGGACACGGATTCGGTATTGCCGCAGATGATTGCCTCGGGAAGCCCGCCTTCCTGCGAAAGCATCTCCGTAACCAGCTGATCCTCCATTCCGACGTCACGCCTGCAGTAATGGATGCTCTTATCGTCTACTGCAAGTCCGCCTGCCGCCATGGCTTCGCGGAAGTACTGCTCCAGTTCCCCGCTGTACCCCTGATCGTCCTTTTCATTGGACACATATTCAATTCGCTTTGCACCGTGGGTTTTGATCAGATGCTCAACGAGCATCGCGATCCCTTCCTCTTCCTTAAACGCCACCGTCGGAAAGCCGAACTTCGGCCGTTCGAGACAGTATACGGGTTTGCGGTACTCGCTCTTGATCTTTTCCAAAAAACGGTTCTGGTACTCGGGACACTGAAATGTGCCCGGATATACGATCAGACCGTCGAACATATCGGGATTCACCAGGTCATAAATTGCGGTCTCTCCCTGAATAAACTCTTCGGGCATTCCGGAAAGAGCCGTCGCCATGAAAATGCAGACATCTGCATTCATGGCCAGCAATTCTTCCTGAAGGATTCTGGAAGTATTGGCAAAGAACTGATGATGCATTTCCGAAAGAATGATTCCGACACGCAAACGCTTCTCCATCATATATACTCCTTATCACTGCGCTTCCTCTTCTGCTTATGCGGGACTGCACCGCATCCGGGCAAAAAAACAAACAGACCGCCCCCGCATTTTCATTTTAGCACAAGAATATGAAATCGGCATTGTCTTTTTCATATTCCCGGAAAATGCAGGGATGGTCTGTCGGAAAATTCAAATCTCTTGACAGAATGTATTACATGTTTTTCAAATTTTTAGCGGTAGTACCAGGAAGAGTACCGGTGTCCCGGCATCAGCTCATTGCCGATGAGTTCTTCAACCGTAACAAATACATATCCTTCCTTGGCAAGCTGGTCAATTGCAATGCAGAACGCATCGTAACTGTTATTGTAGATCTCATGCATCAGGACAATGCTTCCGTCCTGCGTCTGGCGCATGATCGTGTCGACAATCTTCTGAATATTGTTCGCACGCTCTTCCTCGTTGGAATTGCCTTTATGCTTCCAGTCGTTCGTATCTACCGACCAGAGGATGACCGGATAAATACAGTCGGCAACCTGTTTGTCCGTAAAGTTTCCTCCCGGCGGACGGAACATCTTCGGTTTCCTGCCGGTTGCTTTCTCGATTGCCTCGGCAGTCTTCTGCAGCTCGTCATCCAGCTTGTTCGGGTTCTGGTCAAAATAGAACTCGTGCGTCCAGGCATGAATCTGAATCGACATGCCGAGGTCGGCGGCATACTTCAGGTCCTTGCCGGTTTCCGCGTCAATACGGTTACCGATTACAAACCAGGTTCCCGCGCCTCCGTAGGAAGCCAGTTTCTCGGCGAATTTTCTGGTCAGGCCGCTGTAAGAGGGACCGTCGTCAAATGTGAACGCTACCCGTTTCACTCCTGCCGGAACCATGGTCGGTGCCGGTGTCGGGCTCGGCATCGGCGTCGGTGTCGGCGTCGGCGTGTCGGTCGGTCCCGGCGTTGCAACGCCGGTGGGAACGTCGGGGTCGGGCCCTGCCGGCTCCGGTCCTTTGATATGCCGGTCAAGCAGGATGATTCCGATTATGATAAGCGTGATGAAAGCAATCAAAAAAAGAACCGCTAATACCCGGTTGATCATCACCTTGCGGTGACGACGCTTCTTAGCCGCTCTGATCCGCTCCTGTTTTCTTCTTCTTTCCAATTCTTCTGCTGTCATGAAAGAACTCCTGAACGTATTACCCCTGTGTCCACACCCGAAAAACAAAAAGCAGGCAACGGGAATCGAACCCGCCTCCTCAGCTTGGGAAGCTGATATACTACCGATGTACTATGCCTGCAAAAAGACTGCCCTCTTATTATAAAGGGCAGTCCCGGAAAATTCAAGTATTTGTTTCGGAAAGAGCAATGCCTCAGGGAACGGTTGCGCCCTACAGGGATTCCATCTCCCGATAGCATGCCTGCAGGTTTTCGATGATCGAAAGCTGCTGCGGGCAGGCCGCCTCACAGGCACCGCATCCGATGCAGTTGTCAGGCTTAGCATCTGCGGAAATCTCGTGGCCCCACTGCCATTTGGCGCTGTTCACATTGCCGTACATTCCGTAGTTATTCCAGATGCGGAAGTTTCTCGGAATGTCCACTCCGTTCGGACAAGGCATGCAGTAACGGCATCCCGTACAGCCGATCCGGACTCTTGCGCGAATAGCTGCCGCGGTATCCTCAATCGCCTTCTCCTCAACATCCGAAAGCGGTTCGAAATTCGTAAACGTATTCAGGTTGTCCGCAAGCTGGTCCTCGGCGGACATGCCGGAAAGGATTACATGAACGATCGGACGGGACCCGACGAAGCGGAGTGCCCACGAAGCAGGCGATGCATCCGGACGAAGTTCCCGAAGTCCGGTCATTACCTCATCGGGAAGTGTCGCCAATGTTCCGCCTTTGATCGGCTCCATGATAACAAGCGGGATCTGCTTTTCGGTAACGAGGGCTACGCCCTTCTCCCCGGCCTGGTCATAACGGTCCATGTAGTTGTACTGAATCTGACAGAAATCCCAGTCGCGGTAATTTACGATCTCCTCAAATGCCTCATAGTCATCGTGGAAGGAGAACCCGAGGTAGCGGATCTTGCCCTGCTCTTTCATCTCGGCAAGGTATTCCGGTACGCCGTAGGATACCATCTCACGGAACGACCCGCGGTTTAAGGCGTGAAGCAGATAAAAGTCGATATAATCCTTCTGCAGACGCTCAAGCTGGTAGTCAAGCATCTTCTTCGCGTCATCCAGGCTGTGAATCTCCCAGCAGGGAAGCTTCGTCGCAAGATAATACGAGCTGCGGTCGTATTTGTTCAAAATCTCACCGACAGCAAGTTCCGACTCTCCGCCGTGGTAAGGGTAAGCGGTGTCGTAATAATTCACGCCTGCCTTGTAGGCCGTATCAATCATTGCGGCAGTGCGTTCCCGGTCGATCTTTCCGTCTTTCACCGGAAGTCTCATACAGCCGAAACCAAGAAGAGAAGTTTCGATTCCGAGCTTGTCAAATTTGCGTTTCTCCATCATGACCGTTTCCTCCTGTCGTTCTGTTCCGGCGACCGTCTGTTATTTGGAATAAAACAGTATTCCGAGCGTACCCGGACCGCAATGGCTCGAGATTACGCCGCCGGCTCTTGTTACATAAACTTTGTCGAAAATGCCGAGCGACTCGACATAGGCGCGGATTTCCTCCGCAATTTCGTCCGTCGCGGTATGGGTGACGAATACCCGGTTCGTTACCGCATTCTTAAGCTCCGGTACCATGTCCTCCGCGTACTGCTGCAAAACCTTGCGGATCTTGCCGCGGTATTTCTTTGCTACGCCCATTTTTCCGTCCCGCACCACGATCATCGGCTTGAGCATCAGTGCCGCGCCGAGCAGGGCCGCAACGCCGCTGCAGCGGCCGCCCCTGTGCAGATACGTCAGCGTATCGATACAGAAGGAGGCACGGACTTTGCCGCGTTCGGATTCAATCTGCTTTGCAATCTCCTCCGCACTGAGTCCCTGCTTTGCAAGATCGGCTGCACGAAGAACCTGCAGACCGACACCGGTGGAAAGATTCATGGAATCCACCACATAGAACTTCGTATACTCCAGATCATCTGCGGCGAGGCGCATCGTCTGACACGTGCTGGACATGGCCGCCGAGATTCCGATGAAGACGGCTTCGTCTCCGGCATCCCGGAACGGCTTTAAAAAATCCTCTGCAAACCCGAGATCCGGCGCGGATGTCTTGGGCGTCGTTTTGTTCGCGTCAGCCCATTGAAAGATCTCACCCTGCGTTGCCTCGATTCCGTCACGATAGGATTTGTCTCCCATAATGATGTTAAGCGGAATTACATGAATACCGAATTCCTCAATCAGTTCCGCGGACAGATCACATGTACTGTCCGTAAGGATTCTTACTGCCATAACCGTTTCCTGCCTTTCATTCCTTCCGGAAAAGGTCACTTCTATCATACCTTAACCGGATACTTCTATACAATGTATTATACTTTCCTGCTTTTCTTCCGTCAATGCGGTTTCTTGCCAAATTCTTCAACAATTGCTGAATAAAAAGCAATTGTTTTCCTTACGGAAAATGCTATAATGATAATGAATGTAGGTTCCCGCATTTGCGGGCCGTCATGAAAATTCTATACGGAGGTATTCAGTTATGAAAAAGTATGTAGCCGAATTTTTCGGCACTCTCGTTCTCGTACTTCTCGGCTGCGGAACCGCAATGCTTGTCGGCTGTGATGCCGTTTTAGGCAGCGGATACATCCTGACCGCATTTGCTTTCGGTCTCGTAATCGTTGCCATGGCTTATTCCATCGGCAATATTTCCGGATGCCATATTAACCCTGCCGTTTCCCTCGGCGTATTCATCACCGGCGGAATCAAAGCAGGCGAAATGTTCTGCTATTGGATTGCCCAGTGCCTCGGCGCACTTGCAGGCGCAGGTCTTCTTGCCGCAATCTTCAAACTCGGCGACGTTCAGGACCAGACCGGCGGCTACGGCACGAACGGTCTCGGCGGCGTGAACGGCAATATTGCCGCAGGACTTCTGGTTGAGTTTCTGCTTACCTTTGTATTTGTCCTTGCCATCGTCGGCGTTACGAGCAAGAAGGGCAACCACGGTTCCTTCGGCGGCCTTGTAATCGGCCTTACGCTCGTTCTCGTACACATTCTCGGTATCGGTCTCACCGGTACGTCCGTTAACCCTGCCCGTTCCCTCGGTCCCGCAATCGTTAACGCGATCGCTAACGATACCCAGGCTCTGAAGGACGTTTGGGTATTCTGGGTAGGACCTCTTGCAGGTGCCGCTTTCGCAGCATTCCTTTACAAGTATCTGGAGTCCGATGACAAGAAGGCGGAATAATCCGAAAGGTATCTTAGGACATCTATAGCCCGTCTGGGCATACAAAAAGCGCGGTCATACGGCCGCGCTTTTTTGTGTGTCAGATTTCTTTTGCTTCCCCGGTATACGGAAGTGTCTCGAGGACAACGATTGCCACAAGATAGCAAAGGATGCAGCAGGCAATCTCAATGTTCGTAACTTTATTCTACTGAAGGGTGATATCCACGCCGTTCAGTTTCCGAAGCATCACGGAACTGTGGCTTTTGACAATCACCGGCAGCCGGTCTTTCTGATGTTCCTTCGCGAACCGGCATCGCGCAAACAAATCCTTACATTTCCGCTTCAGGATTTCCTTCTCCATGGAAATCCGATAGCAGGTCGGATTGATCTCACAAAACAATTTTCTTCCCACACTGATTCCCCTCGGGTGCTGTCCCCGCTTACTTTCCTTCTTCCTTCCGCTTAAGCATTTCGTCATACTGCCGATACATCTTCTGCACGCTGTTCTCCAGGAGATAATAATGCATGATATACGGGATCATCAGAATGAGGAACGCAACTGTTAAAAGCAGCATCCCGACACTCGGCGACGCAACCGCGAAGAAGATCGTTCCGACCGTCAGAATGGCGAACAGCACCGTTACGATCAGATGAATCAGCCGCTCATGCATGAAGAATCCGATCTGTACCAGATGCTTCTCAATTTCCTTTTCGTAATCGATTCCCTCCGGCGGATTGGCAAGCATTTCATCAATCTGCGCCAGATAGTTCTTAATGCGTTCTCCCATCATTGCACTTCCTTTCTTATTACCGTTCAAACGCTTATCGTTCCAGTTTGCGGATGCTCCGCTCGCGGGCAAATCCGTCCGTGCCGTACAAAACAAGCACCTCGTCGATTTCGTTCTTCGTTACATACTCTCTCACTGCGCCGTTAAAATACCGAAGGTCCAAAACGGCAATCTCGCCGTATTCCGAAACCAGAAACGGCAGGAAACAGTTTGCATACGAATCCTTGATCACGAGAAGCCTTCTGTCTTCGGGGCCCGCACCCGTAATCTTAAGTTCCGCATAATTGCCTCCCAGAAAATACGAATACGCATCGTAAGTGCTGTTTCGTCTGCTCTCCTCAAAAAGCCCGGGAAGCTCCTTTCCGTCCGCGGTGACATGCACGTCCGCATCGGGCAGGTACATTGCGGTAACCGTGTCGGCCTTATAAAAGACCGGTTTTGCTTTCGCATAAAGCGTTCCTAAGAACCGTTCACTGACCGTGTCGCATCGGAAACTGTCCTTCGGCAGGGGCGTCTTATCAAGCGACTGCATAAATAACACATATGCCTTATAGGCTCCGGACGTCGTCCAGTGATGATCCGTCCGATAATAATCCGATTCGTCCTTGAGGACCGCGCGGGTATCCACGAATGCGTCCCCGAGCTTCTCCGCGAAGGTGTCGAGGTATGCGTCCTGGTCATAGTACGGCGCTCCGGCGGGCAATTTGTCCGAAAGCGAAAGCCCCGAGGACGGAATGATCATGACGCGGTAGGCGATGCCCTGCTCACTGAGGAACGTTCCGAACCCGCTCAGGGCATTCACGGACGCCTTCTTATCCTTCTCGCTGATCTCGTCATCGGTCAGCTTCGTGATCAGGAAACGGTCCTTTCCGAGATAGGCCCCTCCGATTTCCTTCCGGCCGGTTACCGTCTCATAAAACGAGTATACGGAAACGAACCCGTCGCGTAACGGAAAATGATCCGCGAGGTAGGTTTCGGTCTCGTCGGCCAGCGTTCCGTCCTTCAGGCCATCAAGACTGACTTCGGGCTTATCCGAGAGATACCGGCGCTCCCATTCCGAGTAATTCGACAGCGGTAGAATGAAGTATAATATTGAAATTCCAAAAAGGATTACGACAAATGTAACGATTGTCATGACTGCTTCTTTTCTGCTCATACCGTCCTCCTAGAATCGAAAATAGAGAAACGGGTTATAGCTTTCCCGAATCAGACACGCCACACACAAAAGGAACACGACCGCCATGACTGCGGTACGAAGAAGGGCCGGAACGAATGCCTCTTCGCCGGTCTTCTTTTTCAACGCGGCGGCCCATTTTCCGGGAAGGCTTGTACAAAACAGTGCCGCCGGAAGGATCACGCCGAGATTTGAAAAGAATACGTATCCGGTTTCCGCATTCACAAACGGACCGCGGAACAGGGATGCGATATAGGAGCCTGCCGCGGAAAGATTCTCATTGGCGAAGAGAACCCAGCCGAACAGGATTAACAGCAAAGCATATACATGCCGGAACACGGACGGAACCTTTTCGAGTTTCTTCCCAATCACGAACTTTTCGATGGTCAGGAACACGAACCAGTAAAGTCCCCACAACAGGAAGTTCCAGGCCGCACCGTGCCAGAAACCGGTCAGCGCCCACACGATCAAAAGATTGCGGATGGTACGCCACGTTCCCTTCCGGCTGCCGCCGAGCGGGATGTAAACATATTCGCGGAACCAGGTGGACAGCGTAATATGCCATCTTCTCCAGAACTCAGTCGCGCTCTTCGCCTCATACGGATGGTCGAAGTTCTCGGGGAAAGTGAATCCGAACATCTTCCCGAGACCGATTGCCATATCCGAATAGCCGGAGAAATCATAATAAATCTGAAACGCGTACAGAAACATGCCGAGCCACGAAAGGACCGCGCTCCGGCCCGTGTTGGCCGTGATCGTCTCATAAACCGCTCCGGCCGAATTCGCAAGCAGAACCTTTTTCGCAAGGCCGCAAACAAATCTGCGGACGCCTTCCGCATACCCGGTAACCGTGCGCTTCCGCTCCGCCAGCTGCTCTTCGATCTCGGAATACCGTACGATCGGCCCCGCGATCAGCTGTGGGAAAAGCATTACATACGTGCCGAACGTAAGCGGATTCTTCTGCGGCTTCACATTTCCGCGATAGACGTCAATGATGTAGGACATTTGCTGGAATGTGTAAAAGGATATCCCGAGCGGGAGAACGAACGACGGTACCCGGAACGATGCGCCGAGTGCGTTGATCGACCGAACCAGCAGGCCGCTGTATTTGAACACGCCGAGAACCAGAAGGTTGCCCGAAACCGTGACGATCAGCACTGCCGTTGCCGCACGCTTTTGCTCCTTTTTGCGGAAGTATCCGATCAGAAGTCCCATCCCGTAATCAAACAGGGTTGACAATACTAAGATTCCCGCAAAACGCCACTCACCCCACACATAAAACGCAAGGCTCGCGGCAAGAAGCAGATAATTCTGAAAACGCATCGGACAGACCGCCGAAAGAAGCAGCACTGCTGCCAGAAAAACAAATAAAAACGTGATACTGCTGAATACCATAAATCTTACTCCGCCACACACCAGATTCTCCATGGAATTATACCATATGAAAGCCCGCAAGTAAATGGTTTCTGAGTGTTTCCTTCTTACCCGCTTGACACTCACCATATGTTGTGTTATGCTTATGACAAATCAAAAAGATATTGTTTCTGACGGTTCAGTGGAGATACACCACAGGGAAGCAATATCCGTTTACGAGCCGACCGTCTGGGCAATATTTTCCGTAAGAAAATATTGCCCTTTATTTTTTCTCAAATCGCTGTTCGAACACTTCGATGCAGCAAAGCATCCGCAAACACAACGCATCACACACAAAGAGGAGGAGCCGCTTATGAACGCATGGGACGGATTTAAAGGACAGACATGGAAAGATGAAATCAATGTAAGGGATTTCATTCAGCAGAACTATACGCCTTACGAGGGCGACGGGTCATTTCTCGCGGGTGCGACCGAACGGACTTCGGCACTGATGGGCAAACTCTCCCATCTCTTCGATCTCGAGCAGCAGTTCGGCGGCGTTCTCGACATCGACACCCAGCATGTTACCTCGCTTCTTAACTATAAGCCGGGTTACCTTGATAAGGATAAGGAACTGATCGTAGGTCTTCAGACCGACCGGCCCCTGCGCCGCGGCGTGAACCCCTTCGGCGGTCTCAACATGACCCGTAAAGCCTGCCAGGCCTACGGCTATGAGCTGTCCGAGAAGGTTGAGGAGGAATTCCTGTACCGCACCACCCATAACGACGGTGTGTTCCGCGTATACAGCGACGAGATCAGAAAAGCCCGTCATGTCGGCATCATCACCGGTCTTCCGGATGCCTACGGCCGCGGACGTATCATTGGCGACTACCGCCGCGTAGCCCTCTACGGTGTGGACCGTCTGATTGCCGAAAAGACCAAGGATAAGGCCGAACTGGCCGCTACCCAGCCCATGGATGCGGAAACCATCCGCCGTCTGGAGGAACTGTATCAGCAGATCAACTTCCTCGGAAAACTGAAGGATATGGCTCTTCTCTACGGCATTGATATCAGCAATCCCGCAACGAACTCCCGCGAAGCAATTCAGTGGCTGTACTTCGGCTACCTCGGCGCCATCAAGGAGCAGAACGGCGCAGCCATGAGCTTAGGCCGCACTTCCACCTTCCTTGACATTTACTTTGAGAGAGATCTTAAGAACGGCGTTTATACCGAAAGCGAACTGCAGGAGCTTCTCGACGACTTCGTAATGAAGCTTCGTATGGCAAGACACCTTCGTACGCCTGAGTATAACGAGCTCTTCGCCGGTGATCCGATGTGGATTACCGAGTCGGTAGGCGGCATGGGTGAGGACGGCCGGACGCTTGTAACGAAGAACTCCTTCCGTATTCTCAATACGCTTTATACATTAGGGCCTTCCGCCGAGCCGAACCTGACGGTTCTCTGGTCGAAGGATCTTCCGGAGAACTTCAAGAAATTCGCAACGAAGGTTTCCTGCGATACCGATGCAATCCAGTACGAAAATGACGACCTGATGCGTCCGATTTACGGCGACGATTACGGCATCGCCTGCTGCGTATCCGCGATGCGTCTTGGTAAGGACATGCAGTTCTTCGGCGCAAGAGCAAACCTTGCGAAGCTCCTTCTGATGAGCTTAAACGGCGGCCGCGACGAGCGTTACAATATGCAGGTCGGCCCGGAGATGCCGGTTTATGAGGACGAGTACCTTGATTACGACAAGGTTTGCGAGCGCATGGCCTTCTACCGCG